>JBBIMX010000031.1:0-31340 GCA_037444165.1 Deltaproteobacteria bacterium
CCTCTTCAGTCTTGTGCTAAATTGAATTCTTTCATTTATTTAACACAAAAGAAACCCGTATGAGAAATAAATTTATTCCCCACTTCTGAATGAGGGATGACGGAGGAGAGACCGAAGGGTTGACAAAGGATGAAAACAGAGGTATAGAAAATTTTGATGTTTATGAATGGGATATGGGATTAAAAGTTGGAATCACCTATAATTTGAAGAAGGATTTTCAAATTCAAGAAGGTCAGCCTATTGATCATTTAGAAGAGTTTGATTCGGAGGAAACTATCGAGGCCATTCAAAAGGTGCTCGAAGGAGATGGCCACCAGGTTATCCGATTAGGAGGAGATCGGGATATTATTGATCGACTCAGAGAATCCTCCGTAGACATTGTCTTTAATATTGCAGAAGGGGTGGGAGGAAGAAATCGGGAGGCCCACATTCCTGCCCTCTTAGAATTTTTGAATATCCCCTACACAGGATCGGACCCTCTGACACTCTCTCTCACGTTGGATAAATCCATGGCTAAAAAGGTAGTCATGAGTGAAGGGATTCCAACCCCCCGCTTTAAAAAAGTGGAGGGGATGAAGGATCTTTCCTCCATCGATCTTTCTTATCCTCTTTTCGTAAAATTATGTCATGAAGGCTCAAGCAAGGGCGTTCGCTTAGATTCAAAGATTAACGATCCATCCCTGCTGGAAGAGAAAGTCCGATGGCTCTTAGAGACCTATGGTTCTCCTCTTCTGATCGAGGAATTTGTGGCTGGACCCGAGTTTACCGTTGGGATTTTAGGAAACGATCCCCCCTATGTTCTTGGAGTGATGCAGATTGAGATCAGAGGGATCTCTCCTCATGAGGCGATCTATTCCTTAGAGATAAAAAGGGATTGGGAGGAGAGGGTTCGATACCTTTGCCCCCCACCAATCTCCGAGTCCCTTTTAAAGAAAATCGAAGAAGTTGCCCTTCGGGCCTATCGAGCCCTGGAGTGCCGGGATGTCTCCAGGGTGGATATACGAGTGGGGGAGGATGGGGTTCCATACTTCCTTGAGATGAACCCTCTACCAGGGCTTTCTCCCTTTTATGGAGATCTTCCCATCATGGCCGGAAACATGGGATGGGAATATCCTCGATTAATCCGAACCATCTTTCATCATGCCCTGAAACGGTACGGTTTTTTGGAGCAGTGATTCCCCATGGAAGCCCTCCTATCTAACCTCTCCGAAATCATATTGAGAAATTTAAAAGAGGCGGTCATCTTTGCAGATACGGAAGGACGGATTCGAATCTTCAATCCCGTGGCGGAACAATATTTTGAAATGAAGGAGAAGAAGGCCTTGGGGAAACGGTTTAATCGAGTCATTCCCTATAAGAATATTCGGAGACAATTCTCCATGGTTTATGAGAAACAGGAGGGACATTATGATATTGAACTTGCCGTCTATCCCCGGGGAAGTTCCGGATCAGAGCAGGAGATGAGACTCCTGAGGTGTAGCTTTTATCCCATCTATGATCAAAAGGATATCTTTTTGGGATGCCTGGCGACTTTTGCCGATGTTACAGAAAAGGGACTCCTTTCGAGAGAGATCAGTAAAAGCAAGGACCTTTCGACCATTGGGGTGTTGGCCCGTTGGATGGCCCATGAGATCCGCAATCCCTTAAGTTCCCTGAACATCAACATCGAGCTTTTAAGAGAAGAGTTGAAAGAGGACCCCTCCCTTGGAAAGAAAGAAGAGATTCAGTCCCTGCTTAATTTTATTAGCTATGAGACTCTCCGATTGGAGAATAATCTGAAGGATTTCTTAGACTTTAATCGTCTTCCACCCTTGAGATTTGAATGGGTTGAGCTAAACGAGATCCTTGAATCTATCGTTCGTCTCCTTCGTCCCGATGCCCAGATTAAAAACGCAAGGATTGAAACCCATTTTCAAAAGAATCTTCCCATGGTCAAGGTCGATGTGAGTCAGATCAATTTAGCCGTCTCCAATCTGATTATTAACAGTATTCAGGCAGTTTCTGAAAAGGGAGAGATCCATCTCTTTACCCGGGCCTCAAAGAAGAATGTCTTTATTGTGATTCAAGACAACGGGGTGGGGATTGCCAAAGAACATCTTCCAAAGATCTTTGACTTTATGTTTAGTACCAAACCCTCAGGGTCAGGGTTGGGGCTTTCGATTGCTAAGAAGATCATCTCGGATCATCAGGGAGAGATCTCTGTAAAGAGCGAACTCAATAAAGGTTCCACTTTTAGGATCAGGCTTCCTCTTCATTCAAAAGGGAATTGAAATCCTCTATTTATTAAAATTGCAACCCTTTCGGTCCTCCGAAGGGTTCCGGGTCCTCGATGGAGATGAAAGTCATTTTGGTAGTGGAGGATGACCTTCGGGTAGGAGAAAGTCTCTGCCTCTTACTGAAACGAAGGGGTTATAAAACCCTTTTTGCCACCAACGGGAAAGAGGCCCTTCAGCTATTTCGTCAGCAGGAGATCGATTTGGTCATCACGGATCTGGTCATGCCCAAAATGGATGGGATTGCCCTTTTGGAAGGGATAAAGAATATTAAGCCAGAAACAGAGGTGATTGTCATTTCAGCCCAGGGGACGATTGAGAAAGCGGTTCAGGCGATGAAGTTAGGGGCCTTCGATTTTATCGAAAAACCGATCAATCCAAGGGTCATCTCCCTTCTCGTGGAGAGGGCCCTGGAGAGACAGGCCCTGGTTTTACAGAATCGGGATCTTCGATCAAAATTGGAGGATCGATTCCATTTCAAAAATATCATTGGAAGAAGTGAGAAGATGGTTAAGATCTTCGATCTGATTCGACAGATTGCCCCTTATGATAGTTCCGTGCTGATCATTGGAGAGAGTGGGACAGGGAAAGAATTGATTGCCAATGCCATTCATTATAACAGCCCAAGAGCCTCAAAACCTTTTATCAAGGTTAGTTGTGCCTCCCTGAGCGAGGGAATTATTGAGAGCGAACTCTTTGGTCATGAGAAAGGAGCATTCACAGGGGCGATCGCTTCACGAAAAGGTCGATTTGAAATGGCCCATGAGGGGACCCTCTTCTTGGACGAGGTGGAAGATATTCCTCCTTCCACCCAGATCAAACTGCTCCGTGTGCTTCAAGAAGGTGAGTTTGAAAGAGTAGGTGGGAATAAGACCATTAAGGTCGATATTCGAATCATCGCCGCGAGCAATCGGGACCTCCAGGAAGAAGTCAAAAAAGGAACCTTTCGAGAGGACCTCTATTATCGGCTCAATGTGGTGAACATTAAACTTCCACCCTTAAGGGAACGAAAAGAAGATATTCCTTTTCTGGTGAATTTTTTTATTGAGAAATTTAATCAGAAATATCATATGAACGTGAAAGGGGTTTCTCAGAGGGCGATGAATCGTTTGATGGATTATCCATGGAAGGGCAATGTAAGAGAGCTTGAAAATACAATTGAATCCTCAATGGTAGTGAATCATCCAGACATCTTGGATCTTCCTCACCTTCCCCAGGAGATTCGAGAATATCAGGGGGTCATAGAGGCCATTCCTTTTAAAATCGGGACTCCTCTTCAAGAGGTGGAAAGGGAGATGTTGATCCACACCCTGAGAGCCACAAGAGGAAATAAGAGAAAGGCAGCCAAACTTTTAGGAATCAATGTCCGAACGATTCATAGGAAAATGAAGGAGATTGAAGAAGGAGAGAGTCCAATCCCTTGGGATTCAAACGAAAAAAGGTGACAAATAGTCATTTTTTATATTAAGGAGAGAAAAAATAGCGGCATTTTGTCTTTTTTTAAAAAATCGAACGGGTCATTTTTACTTTATTTTTAAGTCGATTTAAAGAGAAAAAGTTTAAGGCCTTATTTGATGTATCAATTTAACTTTTTGATATCATTAAATTTTTTAAAGACCCTCTCCTTCGATTTTATAACTTTATTGGCACGGAATTTGACTATATATTTTCTGAAATGAAGAAACGGGTAAGATGGGCTTTCATCCTTGATAAAGATGAGTTTGTGAGGCTCAGCCTGAGTAAGATTCTTAAAAAATATGGTTTTCAGGTTGAGGAGGTGGAGGACCTTTCCCATCTCGAAAATAGAAAGAAAGAGATTCGAGAAGGGATGATCCTGGCAGACCTCGAATTAGAGTCGATCGATAAATGGCTTCCCTTGGTCAGGAAGTGGAATGACCGTTTTATTCTGATGAGTCCTCTTATTACAGATGAGCTCAAAGAGAGGTTGAAACAATCCGGGATCCATCGAATTATCAAAAAACCTGTCGAAGCAGGGATTCTTAGAAAAGTGGTCAGGGGCATCCCTTTTTCAGAAGAGATCAAATTTCCCGTTCCGGGGAAAAAGAGGGGAGAAATCCAGGTTCAACCAGAAAGGAGGTGAAAAGAGATGAGAAAGTGGGTATTCCTTTTACTCGCATTGGTTTTGGCCATTAATTTTGTTACGGTAGGCATTGGATGCAAAGCAAAGGCACCAGAAAAGCCAAAAGAGGAAGCCAAACCAGCTGAAGCAAAGCCCGCCGAGGCACCGCCACCAGCTGCACCGGCTCCAGCAGAAAAACCTGCTGAGAAACCTGCTGAAGCTCCAAAGAAGTAATCTTCATCTTTGGAGGAGCGAAGAATTGGATGGTCGAAAGTTGGCGCCTTTACTCTCAGGAGGGGGCGCCAACTTAAAGGCTTAAAAAAAGATTAACCAGGAGGAAGATGATTAGAATTAGAAAGAAAAAAAGGTGCATGTCGGCTTATCAGGAAGGAAGAGTATCCCGTTGTTCCAATCGAGGAGGTATCAAAGGATATCTCCTTTTTTGTTTTCCGGGGGCCTCATTCCTGAGGGTGTGAATGCAGGAAGGAGGGAAGATGGAGGCAGTCTCAGAGACCAATTTATCTATATCCCAAAGGATTGTGGAGCGACCTTTACAACTTTATCTCTTTCCAATTTTGGAAGAGAAAAAAGGGATGGAAGAGGCTAAAGAAACCATCCCAACCTATTGGAAAGGAGTCTCAGAAAAGGATTGGAATGACTGGAGGTGGCAACTTCGACATCGAGTAATGAGGCTCGATCAATTGAAGGAGATCCTGGAATTGACCCCTGACGAAATCGAGGGGATCAAACATTCCAAAGGAAGGTTGGCATTGGCGGTCACACCTTACTTTCTCAGTCTGATGGACCCCGTGAATCCCAATTGCCCCATTCGGAAGCAGGCGATTCCCACGAAAGCGGAGCTTCATCTCTCAAAGAACGATATGCTTGATCCCTGCGGAGAAGATAAGGACTCCCCTGTGCCAGGATTGGTTCATCGTTATCCGGACCGGGTTCTTCTGCTTGTGACGGATCAATGTGCTGTCTATTGCCGGTATTGTACCCGGAGGCGTCTGGTCGGAACCTCAGAGCGTTCGATTACCCAGGGTCACTTTGAAGAAGTCTTGAAATATTTAAGAACTCACCGAAAGGTGCGAGATGTTCTTCTTTCGGGTGGAGATCCCCTCCTTCTCGAGAATGAAAGACTGGAAGAACTCTTGAGCCGCCTGAGGGCTATCCCCCATATTGAAATTCTTAGAATTGGAACAAGAGTTCCTGTGACTCTGCCCCAGAGGATTACGCCCGGGTTGTTGAGAATGTTAAAGAAGTACCATCCATTAATGATGTCCATTCATTTTTCCCATCCCAAGGAGATTACCGATGCCGTGAGAAAGGCGTGTAACGATCTGGCTGATAGTGGCATTCCTCTGGGAAGTCAAACCGTCCTCCTAAAAGGGATCAATGATAAGCCCCAGATTATGAAGAGATTGATGCATGAACTTCTCAAGATCCGTGTTCGTCCCTATTATATCTATCAATGTGATCTGGCCATGGGGACAGAACATTTCCGGACCTCCATTGCCACCGGGATACAGATCATCGAGAAATTAAGAGGTCACACGACAGGCTATGCGGTTCCGACCTTCGTAGTGGATGCCCCTGGAGGGGGAGGAAAGATCCCTGTAGAACCCGATTATGTGGTTTCAAGGGAGAAGGGCAAGATGGTATTGAGAAACTATGAAGGAAAGATTTATGAGTATCCGGAGCCCAATGTCATTGAGTTCAAGAAAGCCATAAGAATGGAGAAGGTAGTGACTCGTAAAATCATAGGATAACTTTTCCTCCAAGGGGGAGAGGAGAGATGGCCAGGCGATTGTTGAAAATTGCCATTCTTTATAACCTTCTTGAGCGACTCGAGAGAGGGGAAGAGAAGGACTTCGTTGCTGAAAAGGCGGTTCTCGAAGAGATAGGGGCTGTAAAAGAGGCGGTCATTGATTTGGGACATCGCCCTTTTGTCATAGCCCTTCAAAATGAGATTGAACCTGTGATCCAATCCCTTATAGAGATTCAACCCGATGTCGTCTTTAATCTGTGTGAATGTGTCTATGGAAAGGCTTCGTTGGAGATGGCCATTCCTGCCTTATTGGATCTGTTTCGAATTCCCTATACCGGTTCTCCTCCCTTGACCCTTGGATTGTGTCTGGATAAAGGAAAGGTAAAGGATATCCTCACCTCCCATGGAATTCTAACCCCCCAGTACAAGATCTTTGAGCAAGAAAGCACTCCTCTTCGGGGAAACCTCTTTCCTCTTATCGTCAAGCCTCTTCGGGAGGACGGGAGCCTGGGAATCTCAAAAGAAAGCGTGGTTTACGACAACGAGAGGTTAAATCGTCAGGTCCACTATATCCTCTCCAAATATCGACAGCCTGTCCTTGTAGAGAAGTTTATCGAGGGGAGGGAACTCAATGTGGGGTTAATAGAGAGGAATGGAGGGGTGGAGATCCTCGCCGTTTCAGAGATCGATTATTCGGAGTTTCCTGAAGGAATCCCGAAGATATGTGGATACGAAGCGAAATGGATTCCAGAAAGTGTGGAATATCAGAAGTCGAAACCCATCTGTCCTGCCCCTCTGGATTGGGTCTTCCAGAAGCGGGTTGAATATTTAGCTATAAAGGTCTTTAAACTATTTGGTTGTCGAGATTACGCACGGGTGGATATGCGGGTAGATCAGGATGGGAAAATCTATATCCTGGAGGTCAATCCTAACCCTGATATCTCCCCCCAGTCCGGAATGTTCAGGGCGATTCAGGCTTGTGGAATGACCTATACGGAGTTTATCCAAAACCTCATCGAGAGAGCCTACCAGAGAAGAGATTCCCAAACCGTTCCAAATCCATTTTCATAAAATTAATGAGGCATCTTCCCAAAGTGATTTTAAAACGTGGAAGAGAAAAGCCCTTTCTGAAAGGGCATCCCTGGGTTTTCTCCGGAGCTGTGGAGAAGATCGAAGGAGAGTTTTCTCCAGGTGATGAAGGAGAGGTTTATTCGAAGGATGGAAAGTTTATAGGAATGGGTCATCTTAATCCTCATTCTCAAATCCTCATTCGCCTTCTCACCCGTAAACAGGAAGTCTTGGGAGAGGATTTTTTTAGAGAGAGGATTCTGAGGGCCGCTAAGATGAGAGAGAGTTGGTTTGGAGGGAAGACGAATGCCTATCGGATGGTCAATGGAGAAGGGGATTTCCTTCCAGGGTTGATGATCGATCGTTATGGTGACCTATTTGTTCTCCAATGCACGACAGCCGGGATGGACCGATTGAGGAGTCTCTTCGTTAAGATTCTTGTGGAGCATTTCTCACCCCGGACCATTTATGAGAAAAGTGATGCTCCACTGAGAAAGGAGGAGGGTTTGGAAGAATCGGAGGGTCTTCTCTTCGGGGAGGAACCTGTCGAACCGATCGAGATTGAAGAATATGGTTGTCGTTTTAGAGTCGATGTGGTAAGAGGCCAAAAGACAGGTTTTTATTTAGATCAGAGGGAGAATCGATTATTTTTAAGAGAATTTACGAACGGGAAAAAGGTGTTGGATGGCTTCTGTTATACAGGAGCCTTCTCCATTCACGCTGGCCGGGGAGGGGCAAAGGAATTAACCCTGGTTGAAAGTTCGGAAGAGGCCCTGAGAAGAGCCAGGGAACATTTTGATCTCAATGGATTAAATCATCTCCCCGTTCGGTTTATCAAAGGCGATGCCTTTGAGGTATTGAGGGGCCTTAAATCTTCTTCCTACGATGTGATTGTTCTGGATCCTCCTCCTTTTGCCAAAAAGAAAGGAGACCTTCTGGGCGCCTTGAAGGGATATAAAGAGATTCATCTTCAGGCCCTCAGGCTTTTAAGACCGGATGGATTTCTTCTTACCTTTTCCTGCTCCCACCATATGAGCTGGGAACTATTTCAGAAGGTCATTTTCTCGGCAGCCTGCGACATAGAAAGGAAAGTTCAGCTCCTTGGCCGGAGGGGACAACCGATAGATCATCCCTTTTCGGTGTTTCATCCTGAGGGAGAATACTTAAAGGGATTTTTTTTAAGAGCTTTGTAGTTTCTTGACCCTTCCATCAGATTCGGTTAATATTACTGACCAAATTGATTTGGGATCCTTATGATCGAATTATTAGGAGATTTCAAGAGAACAGACTATTGTGGCGATCTTCGGAAGAAGGATGTGGGACGAAAGGTGACCCTTTTAGGGTGGGTCCAGAAAAGGAGGGACCTTGGGGGTCTTATCTTCGTCGAGATAAGGGATCGCCAGGGGATCGTTCAGGTGGTTTTCAATCCAGAGATCAACTCCAAGGCTCATGAGAAAGCGCAGCTTCTTCGCAATGAATATGTGATTGGAGTCCGGGGAGAGGTCGTTTCAAGACCCAAAGGGACCGAGAATCCAAGATTGAAGACCGGGGAGATCGAGGTCTGGGTAGAAGAGCTCAGGATCCTCAATTCCTCCAAGAACCCCCCCTTTCAGATTGAGGATGAGGAGGAGGTCGCTGAGAATACTCGATTGAAGTATCGATATCTGGACCTACGAAGACCTCGAATGCAAAGGAATCTAATATTAAGACACCATCTGGCCAGAGAGGTAAGAACCTATTTTGATCGATTAGGATTCCTGGAGATTGAGACCCCCATGCTGACCAAGAGCACTCCAGAGGGGGCAAGAGATTTTTTGGTTCCGAGTCGACTTAATCCAGGACACTTCTACGCCCTTCCCCAATCGCCTCAACTCTTTAAACAGATCTTAATGATCGCTGGCTACGATCGATATTTTCAGATTGTCCGCTGCTTTCGGGATGAAGATTTAAGGGCTGATCGTCAACCCGAATTCACCCAGATCGATGTGGAGATGTCCTTTGTTACGATTGAAGAGATTCAGCGGACGATGGAGGGCTTGATGGTTCACCTCTTCAAAGAAGTGCTTCATAGGGAGCTAAGAACCCCCTTTCCAGTCCTTACCTATGAAGAGGCCATGAACCGATATGGTACGGATAAGCCCGATATTCGATTTGGATTAGAGCTCTATGATCTTACCGAGGAATTAAGGTCCTCCTCCTTTAAGACCTTCCAAAATGTGGTGGGTGAAGGAGGGGTGATTAAGGGAATCAATGTCAAAGGAGGGGTGAGTTTCTCGAGGAAAGAGATCGAAGAGTTTACTCACTTTGTTCAGACCTATGGAGCGAAGGGGTTAATCTCAGCCAGGATCAGGAAAGAGGGATGGGAGTCTCTCCTCGAGAAGGTCTTCACGCCTGAAGAAAAGTGGGCGGTGGGAAAAAAGGTATCGGCTCAAGAGGGCGATCTCCTCCTCTTTGTGGCCGGGCCTTCCAAGGTCGTCAATCAATCCCTGGCCAATCTTCGTCTTCATCTTGGAGAGAGGATGAATCTGATTCGAGAGGATGAGTTTCAATTCGTTTGGATTGTGGATTTTCCTTTACTCGAATATGACGAGGCAGAGAGGCGATATGTCGCGGTTCATCACCCCTTTACCGCTCCCAAGGATGAAGACCTTCCCCTCCTGAAGGACCATCCCGAGAAGGTAAAGGCCAAGGCCTACGATTTGGTCCTTAATGGATCAGAGATTGGAGGAGGGAGCATCCGGAATCATCTCCAGGAGGTACAGGCGCTTCTTTTTGAAAAGTTAGGGATGGATGAGAGGGAGGCCAGAGAGAGGTTCGGTTTTTTATTAGAGGCTCTTGAATACGGAACTCCTCCGCATGGGGGAATTGCCTTTGGGTTTGACCGGTTGGTGATGATCCTGAGCCATTGCGATTCGATTCGAGATGTGATCGCCTTTCCTAAAACCCAAAAAGGGACCTGCCTGATGACAGAAGCTCCATCCAAGGTAAGTCCAAAACAGCTCGATGAGCTGTGGATCAAACTGAAAATTTAAATTCAAAAAGGAGGGAGGATGACAGTCACCCGAAAGAAGAAGGTATTTCAAATAAGATCACCAAGAGGACCTTACCCCCTCTTAGACATTCAGGAGCCAAACCTCTACCGTGATATCTTCCCCTATGAGGAAGTCTGTAAGGTAGAGTTTGACAATCGATTTGTTTTTCCTGACCCACCTGAAGAGATCTTTATTACGGATACGACCTTCAGGGATGGTCAACAAGCCAGACCCCCCTATAGCGTGGAGCAGATTGTTGATCTCTATGACATGCTTCACCGTTTGGGAGGGGTAAACGGGGTCATCCGTCAATGTGAATTTTTCCTTTATAGCGAAAAGGACAAGGAGGCGGTCCGCAGGTGTCAGGAGAGAAATTATCGTTATCCTGAGATTACTGGCTGGATTCGAGCGGTCAAAGAAGATTTCAAATTGGTCAAAGAGATGGGGCTGCGGGAAACAGGAATCCTTACCTCTGTCTCTGATTATCACATCTTTTTGAAGCTCAAGAAGAATCGAAGGGTGGCTTTAAGAGAATACCTTTCCATTGTCTCTTCAGCTCTCGACTTGGGGATCATTCCTCGATGCCATTTTGAAGATATTACTCGAGCGGATATTTATGGGTTTTGTGTTCCCTTTGCCCAGGACCTGATGCGCCTCTCTGAAGAGGCAAGGATTCCGATCAAGATCCGACTGTGTGATACCCTTGGTTTTGGGGTTCCCTATCCAGGGGCAGCCCTTCCCCGGGGTGTTCCTAAAATCATTCGAGCCATGATTGATGAGGCAGGGGTTCCCTCGGAATATCTCGAATGGCATGGTCACAACGATTTTTATAAGGCCTTGATCAACGCCACCACGGCTTGGCTCTATGGATGTGCTGCTGCCAATGGAACCCTTTTAGGGTTTGGAGAGCGAACAGGAAATACACCGATAGAAGGATTGATCATTGAATATATCAGCCTCATGGGACATGACCATGGAATTGATACCACGATGATCACGGAAATCCGAAATTACCTGGAAAGAGTCGTAGGGGTAACGATCCCTCCCAATATGCCCTTTGTGGGGGCGAGCTTCAACGCGACCAGTGCAGGGATCCACGCCGATGGAATCCTGAAGAATGAGGAGATTTACAACATTTTTAATACCTCAAAGATTCTCAATCGTCCTATTTCGGTCTCCATTAATGACAAGTCAGGTCTTGCAGGGATTGCCCAATGGATCAATTCCCATTTCTCTCTTACCGGAAAGGATCGCGTGGAGAAGACCCATCCAGGAGTGGCCAAGATCAACCGCTGGGTAATGAAACAGTATGAAGAGGGGCGAACCACGGCCATCTCAGATCAGGAGATGGAGAGGGTTGTCCGGAAATATCTTCCCGAATATTTTGTTTCTGAATTCGATCGCCTGAAAAAGAAAGCCTATGAGATGGCTGCCCATATCGTCGAGCGGGTGATTGAAAGACCGGAGCTCAAATCGATGGATCCTTCCCAGATTGAACCCGTTCTCCAATCCTTGCTGGATGAATACCCTTATCTCCAGTATGTCTATGTGGTCAATATTCACGGGATCAAGATTACTCGAACGATCGTCCAGCCCGTCGACCAAGCGAAGTATGAAAATATTCCACCTGGAGAGAATTATTCTAATCGTCCCTGGTTCATTGAACCTTTGAAGGATGGGAAGATCCATGTGACCAATCCTTATTCTTCAAAGCATACAGGGGTCCTCTGTATTACTGTCTCTGGTCCCATTCGGAATGAGGTGGGGGAGATTCAGGGCATCCTCGGGCTCGATATTCGATTTGAAGAATTAACCAAGAGTGAAGAAGAGCTGTAAAGCGAGGAAGGGAAAATGATATTATCCGACACCGTAAAAAAAGCCTCTAAACTCTATCCCCATAAAGAGGCGGTCGTCTGCGGGGAAAGGCGTTTCACCTATCAGGAATTTTCCGATCGAATTTTTCGTCTTGCTCATGGCCTTTCTCACCTTGGAATCAAAAAGGAAGACAAGATCGCCATCCTCCATCCCAATTGCCATTATTTTTTAGAAGCCTATTACGGGATCTCCCTGATCGGGGCTGTCTCTGTTCCGATCAACTATAGGCTTTCACCCGGTGAGATTTCGTTCATCCTTAAAGATTCGGAGTCAAGGATTCTGATTGTGGATCCCCTGTTTCAGAACACAGTGGAAGTTCTCCGAGGAGAGGTTCCCCAAATCGAGAGATGGATCTGGACAGGAAATCAGAAGGTCAGCAGAGAGGCTCGCGATTTAAATTATGAGGAATGGATTCTCCAATCAAGAGGAGAACCTTTCCCTGAGGTTCCAATGGAGGAAGAGGATCTTGCCCAGATCTACTATACCAGTGGCACCACGGGAAGGCCTAAAGGGGTGATGTTGTCCCATAAGAATGTGATGACCCATGCCTTAGGGACGATTGCAGAGCTCCATCTGACAGATCGGGATGTTTGGATTCACGTGGCCCCTCTTTTCCACCTTGCTGATGCCTGGGCGACTTGGGCTATTACCTGGGTTGGGGCCACCCATGTCATGATCAGAGAGTTTAACCCCCAAGTGGTGTTGGAGACCATTCAAAAAGAGAGAGTCACCCTCACCAATCTCATTCCCACCATGCTCAATCTCATGGTGAATCATCCTGAAGTGGGAAAATTTGATTATAGCAGCCTGAGAGTCCTTCTCAGCGGAGGGGCCCCTATAGCTCCCGAGGTCGTCAGAAAGATTGTTGAAACCTTTAAATGTGATTATATCCAGACCTATGGAATGACAGAGACGAGCCCTTATTTAACCCTCTCCATTTTAAAACACCATCTAAAAAGGCTTTCTCATGAAGAACAGCTAAAGATTAAATCGAAAACGGGACGAGAATTTATCGCGGTCGAATTGAAGGTGGTCAATGAAAAAGGAGAGGAGGTACGGAAGGATGAAAAAGAGGTGGGAGAGATTATTGTTCGGGGGGATATCGTCACACGAGGATATTGGAAATTGCCTGAGGAGACTGAGAAGGCAATTAAAGAGGGTTGGCTCTATACGGGAGATTTGGCTGTAATGGATGAAGAGGGTTATGTCACGATTGTGGATCGGAAGAAGGATATGATTCTTACGGGAGGGGAGAATGTTTATTCTACCGAGGTGGAAAATGTTCTCTATATGCATCCGAGCATCTTGGAATGTGCGGTCATTGGAGTGCCGGACCCCAAATGGGGAGAAGCCGTAAAAGGAATTGTTGTCCTGAAGCCAGGCCATAAAGCCACTGAGGAAGAGATTATCCAGTTCTGTAAAGAACGGATGGCTCACTATAAAGCTCCTAAGTCTATTGATTTTATGGACGCCCTTCCAAGGACCGGCTCTGGAAAGATTCATAAAAAGGGTCTAAGGGATAAATACTGGGAAGGTTACGAAAAGAAAGTTCACTAATCCTACTTCTTTGAGCCCTTTAGGGATTAAAGCACTTCGGGGATCACCGTCCCTCCAGAAGGGAAAATGGCTACCTCCCCTTCGGGCATCTTTTTATATACTTCTTGGATCGCTTCCTCAAGAGAGGGCGAGTAGGTAAATTTCATCATTTTGACCTGTTCAGGGGAGAGCCCTTGTGTGACATGATAGACATTGAATTTTTCGGAGAGTTCTTTAAAATAAACCACCTGCATAATATAGGAGATGCCAAAGGATTTAAGATGATCGGGAATCTCGTTTCGAATGAGACGACGATGAAACTCTCCAGCGCTTTCCTCACTTCCCATTTCCTGAATTAAAGGAAGGATAGGGCCAGCCTCTTTTTGAGGAGCCACCCAAATGATACTCCCTCCAGAACGAGTACAAAATCCTGCCATGGTTAATGCCTTGGTGGCTTGAACTCCTATCTCCATTGGGTAAGAAGAGGTGATCGTGATATCGGCTAATTTGGGAAGCGAGACTCTATAGAGAGATGCAGAATAGTTGGAAGCTTCTTGATGTTCCCTTCCTGGATCTCCTGCAAAGGCTCGGAGGATCTCTCCTTTTTCATTTAGGATGAAATCGAGTTTAAAGGCCAATCTCGAAAGTCGTCCCGCATCCACGATATCTTGGAAGAAGGGATTTCCATCGAGCAGATTGACCCGACTGTTTCGATGACGCATCCAGGTAAAATGGTGATCTGCCACGGATCGGTAAGAACAGACTCCAGGCATAACGATCTTATATCCTCCACCATAACCAGAGATGGGATGGGGCATACATTCCCCGATCCCAAGGATGAGATCGGCAAAGGCGACATGAGGGTTGATTTCTATAAGGGTTCCTCGATGGGTCTTTCCAATAATCACATTGTCCGGGGAATGGGGATCATGGATAAAGATCCTTCCTTGGAGACGTAAAAAGGCTTCCTCGCCCACCTTTTTTCTTAGCTGATCAAGAGTGGGAGTTGGATGGGTTCCCAGGGCGCAGACCCCCTTTATCCGGTGGTCGGGGATTCCTGCACGGTTCAGACGATTCAAGATCTCTGGAAGGGCAAGATGGACGGGAGTGGGCCTCTGGAGATCATCAAAAAGGATGGTCACTTCCATCCCTGGTCGGACCAGTTCTTCTATTTTGGGGGAACCTATCGGGTGGTCAAGAGCCTTTTGAATCTCTTGCTTTGGATATAAAACCCCTTTTAATAAAGGTTTGTCCTGCGAGGTAAGGAGGTTCCAGCTTTCTGGAATCTGAAAAGAAATCCTCTCCCCGTTGGAATTGATATAGAAGTCCATTTTTAGATTTTCCAGAAATCTTCCAACAGCTAAATCATATAAGAAAATTGAGTAATTGTCAAATAAAATGGGGTTGACAAAAAAACATTTTTTGGGGTACAGTATCCCTAATGAGAAGATGGGTGATCAAAAGATCAAAGACCATCAGAAAAAAGGTTTATGATTATCTTCGAGAAAAGCTTCTAAATGGAGAAATTCCCCCCAATGAACATCTCATCGAGGCAAAGATTGCGAAAGAAATCAAAACCTCTCGCACCCCTGTTAGAGAAGCCCTTCATAATCTGGAACTTGAGGGATTGATTGAGTCCATCCCAAGGGTCGGCTATATTGTTAAACCTATTAGCAGAGAGGAGGTCGAGGAGATCTGTGAGATCCGATCCGTGATAGAAATGCTTGGGGCTCGATGGGCATTGGAGAAATCCCACTCCAAGTTAATTCAAGAGCTTGAAGAGAACATCCGCATCACCGAAAAGAAGGTGTCCGAAGAAGGACCAAGGGCATTTGTTGAGATGGATGCCCAGTTTCATGAGAGCATTGCCCGACACAGTAAAAGCCAGCGTCTTTTGGAGCTCTCTCAAACCCTCAGACGCCATATGCTTCGTTATCGGATTGAAAGTATCTATGCCATGGATAACGTCTTGAGGGCCATTGAGGGCCATAAGGGAATTCTTGAAGCTCTAAAAAAGGGGGAATTAGAAGAAATCAATCGAGCCATTCAATTCCATCTTCAGCAATCCAAGAAAGATATTTTGAGGTATGCTTTCCAAGAAGAGACTAAATAGGATCCTTTATGTTGGAGATTAAATTCAAAGGCCGTGGAGGCCAGGGGGTTGTCCTTACTTCAGAGATATTAGGACGGGCTTTCTTTTCAGAAGGAAAGTATCCCCAATGTTTCTCTCTCTTTGGAGGGGAGAGACGAGGAGCGCCGGTCGTAGGGTTTTTAAGAGTGGATGAAGAACCCATTTTATTAAAATGTCAAATCAGACACCCAGACCACCTCCTCCTGTTTGATCTCTCTTTGATGGACGAAATGGAGATAAAACGAGAACTGAAAGCTCATGGGACGCTTCTGATCAACACGGATCAGGGAATCGAATCCTTTAAGACTTTGAGACCGTTCAAGATGGGTCTCATCGATGCAGGTCCGATTGCAAGAAGGGCAGGATTGGGAGAGACGTTAAACACCGCGATGCTTGGAGCCTATGTTTCTTTAACTCGTATCATCTCGAAGGAGAGGGTGATGGAGACTATTCAGGAAATGTTTGCCCGTAAAGCGAAGTCCAATATGAAGGCTTTTCAAGAAGCTTATGATCAGGTTCGAATCTATGGATAACGAGACAAGACCCTTTGAATTCGTGATACCGATTTCTTATGGAAGCACGGAGGTCTTTGAGACAGGTCGGTGGAGTTTTCAAAAACCGGAATCCCTCCTTGGATGGGCTCCCTGTGAAGAGGCCTGTCCAGCTGGAAATCCCATTCCCGAATCGATCCATTTAATTGAAGAGGGCCAATTTCGCGAAGCCCTTGAAACCATTCTTTTAGAAAATCCATTTCCAGGGACATGTGGAAGGGTATGCTATCATCCCTGTGAGGAAGAATGCCATCGAAAAAAGTTCGATGAGCCTGTTTCTATTAACGACTTAGAAAGGTTTACCTACGATGCCACTTTGGATTATGACCCAGAGTTTTCTTCCTTTCCCACCAGAGATGCCAGGAGGATTGCCATTATAGGGGCAGGTCCGTGCGGCCTTTCCTGTGCCTATTTCCTTTCCCTCCTTGGGCATAGGGTCACTCTTTTTGAAATGGAAGAGGAACCCGGAGGGATCCTGAGGTGGGGGATTCCTGAATACAGGCTTCCCAAAGAGGTTCTCAGGAAAGAGGTGGAGAGGATTCTCTCTCTTGGAGTGGAGATGAAAACAGGGATGGAGGTTGGCACATCATTCCCATTTGAAGATCTTAAAGGATTTGACGCTCTCTTTCTCTCGCCAGGAGCAAGAGGGAGTCGTTCTCTTGGTGTGAAAGGAGAGGAGTCAAAGAGGGTTTGGAAAGGGATCGAATTTTTAAGAAAAATGAATTCCGGAAAAAGAATCAAAGCAGGAGGAGAGGTGATAGTCATAGGAGGGGGAAATACAGCAATGGATGTGGCCCGCTCAGCTCGTCGTCTCGGATGCTCGGTCCTTGTGGCCTATCGCCGAACCGAAGCAGAGATGCCCTCTCTTCCCGAAGAGATCGTAGAAGCCAAAGAAGAAGGGGTAAGATTTGAATTTTTGATTCAGCCTGTTGAGATCAAAGAGACAAAAAGGGGAAAGGTGAGAGTCAAATTTCAGCGTTTAAAAAGAGGCAGTGTGAATGGGGAGAGAAAATTTCTTTCTATTCCAGTTGAGGGAGGCGATGTGACCTTCGAGGCTGATCGGGTATTTACGGCAATTGGAGAAGAGGTAGATTTCTCCTGGTTGCCGGAATCACTCATTGAGAATAAGTTCGTTAAACCCGAATCCCGTCTGTGGGACAATAGGATGGTCCTGGCAGGAGGGGATGCTATCCATCAGCCCCGAAGGGTGGTGGATGCCATCTCTTCCGGAAAAAGAGCAGCCATCCTGATGGACATCCACTTCAGGGGATTTAAAAAAGAAGAGATCCTTTCGGGAATCAAAAAGGGGGACAAGGGGGGTCTCTCTATGGCCTCGTATCTTCGAGGTTTAAAAAGTGGACAATGGGAGGAGCCCAAAAAAGTCGTTCCCTATGAGGACCTCAACCCGCTTTTTTTTAAGCCTAAAGAAAGATTAAGGAATGAAATCCTTCCTCCAGAAGAGAGATTGAAAGGATTCATGGAGGTTCGTCGAGGTTTTAAATCCGAAGAGGCCCGAATTTCAGCCTCTCGATGTTTTTCCTGCGGTCACTGTAATTTCTGTTTTAACTGTTATTACTTCTGTCCCGAAGGGGTGGTTTTTTTTGAACCTGACGGAAGTCGAAGGGTCGATTTGAATCATTGTAAGGGTTGCGGAACCTGTTCGAAGGTCTGTCCGAGACATGTCATCGAGATGAGGGCTGTTTTATGAAATCCTTCATCACGGGAAATCATGCGGTCGCCTATGGGGTGAAGCTTTGCAGAACCCCTTTAATCGCCGCCTATCCCATTACCCCTCAGACTGCCATCTATGAGAAACTTTCGGAATGGGAAGCGAGCGGTGAGTTAAAAGGGATAATGATGAGAACCGAGTCCGAGCACTCTGCCATGGCCTCCTGTATCGCTGCCTCCCTTACAGGGGTGAGAACCTTTACAGCCACCTCCTCTCAAGGCCTTGCCCTCATGCATGAGATGCTCCATTTTGCTTCGGGATGTCGAGTTCCGGTGGTGATGGTCAACGTCAATCGACTTCTGGCAGCTCCATGGGGATTCTGGGCAGATCAATTAGACAGCCTTTCTCAAAGGGATACCGGATGGATTCAGCTCTACTGCGAGAATGGTCAGGAAGCCCTGGATAGTGTGATTCAAGCCTATCGGGTTGCAGAGGAGGTCTTCCTTCCTGCGATGATCTCTCTGGAGGCCTTTTTCGTTTCCCATGCTATGGAACCGGTCGATATCCCTGAACAGGATGAAGTGGATCGATTCCTTCCTCCACTGAACCTCCCTCACCGATTTGATGTGGAGCGACCGGGATTCTTTGTTCCTGTTGTGCCATCAGAATTGTATCGGGACTATCGACACCTTGCACAACAATCGATGGAATCGGTGAAGGAAGTGGCACAAAGAGTGGATGAGGCATTTAAGAAGCAGTTTGGAAGAGGTTATGGACTTGGAGAGGCAGTGATGACGGAGGATGCCGAATTGGTGATTGTAACGGCTGGCTCGATCACCTCGACCAGCCGGGTAGCCGTAAAGATTCTTCGTGAAAAAGGGTATCGAGTCGGTTTATTAAAGATACGCTATTTCCGGCCGTTTCCTCGTGAATGGGTTCAACAGAAGCTACGGGGAAAAAAGAAGATTGCCGTCATCGATCGGAACTTTTCCTTGGGGAGTGGAGGCATCTTCGGGCAGGAATTGAAGGCGGCCCTGGTTCATTCTCAAGATCATCCCCTCATCTTCAATTATATTGCTGGAATTGGAGGGGTCGATGTGACTCCAGAGACGATCCAGGATATGGTCCTGGACGCCCTCAAGAGAAGGGAACCCGTGGAGGAATCCATCTGGATTAAAGAAGGATAGAAGATTGGAGGGGAGAGAGGGAAATAAATGAAATTTCCTCAACAACAGCCTCATTTCTTAAGACCAGGGCATGCGGCCTGCCCTGGTTGTGGATTGGCCATTGCCATGAAACTGGTCCTTCAAGCCCTGGGGCCCCGAACCATTTCAGTCATTGTCCCCTCCTGCGAAGGAGCCATCGGAGGCGTTTATCCTTTTACCTCTTACGGAGTTCCCACCTTCCATTCTGCTTTTGAAATTGCGGCACCTACAGCCGCAGGGATAGCCAATGCTTTAAAGATTCAAGGTAGGGAAGACATTCAAGTCGTGGCCTTTGCAGGGGATGGAGGGACGTTTGATATTGGCCTTCAATCCCTCTCAGGGGTTGCCAAAAATAATGACAATATTCTTTATGTATGTCTGGATAATGAAGCCTATATGAATACCGGGATTCAGGTCAGCTCAGCCACTCCTGCTTATGCCTGGACAGGGACCACGCCGGAGGGGAATCCCAGACGGAAGAAAAACATCATGGAGATTATGGCTGCCCATTACAACCCCTACTCTGCCACTGCCACAATTGGATTTCCTCAGGATCTTCAACAAAAGATTTTAAAGTGTAAAACCATTCGGGGAACCAAATTTATTCATCTCCTCTCTCCATGCCCTACAGGATGGCGCATGCCTTCGGATCTCTCTCCCGAGATCTCCATTCTCGCTGTAGAAACAAAGGTCTTTCCTCTTTATGAGGTCTGGGAAGGAAAGAGGTATATTATTAATTATGAACCTCGTGGACTCCCTGTAGAGGTTTATCTCTTAAAGCAGGGGAGATTTAAACATTTAAAAAAAGAACAGATCGAGCAGATTCAAAAGGATGTAGATGAAGAGTGGGAAAGATTGAAACAGAAAGCAGAGCAACCCGCTTCGATTTCTCAATCATTGAGATGACAAAGGTTTAATCAAAAACGGTGAAGAAGAGGAAAAGTGAATCGAGAGAAGGGATTTTGGTTGTATTTTGATTGGGTGATTGACCGGATGGCTTCCCTTTCTGGCTTTATCCTCCTTTTTATCACGGCAGCTGTCTGTTACACCATTGGAATGAGGTTTTTATTCACCAGGACAACTCTTTGGATCATTCCCATTACCGAATACGCCTTGCTATGGATCGTGTTTTTGGCCACCACTTGGTTGTTGAGGGAAAAGGGACATGTCATTACTGAAATCCTGATTGCTCATTTGGATCAAAATATCCGGAGAAGACTCAATGGGATCATGTTTTTCATTGGAGGAATCTCTTGTGCTTTGATGTTCCTTCTGGGGACTCAACATCTTTATGAATGTATCGTTCGAAGGGTAATGGATGTACGGGCGATCGCTGTCCCTAAAGCGGCCATTTTTGTGATTATTCCGATTGGAAGCCTTTTTTTAACCCTTCAGTTCTTTCGAATGGCATGGGAAGAGGTCTCTAAAAAGAGAGTGGAGGGTTAGAAGATGGAATGGTGGGTAGGGCTGACCTTGTTTTTTTCTGGAATGGTTCTTTTATTGTTGACCGGGCTTCCCATTGCTTTTGCCTTTTTGGTCGTGAATATGTTGGGAGCCTATTTCTTCTTAGGTGGAATCCCAGGCCTCATCAGTTTAGTGACGGGAGCCTTTACTTCGATTACCACATTTACTCTTCTTCCTGTGCCTTTTTTTATTTTAATGGGCTCTTTGATATTTCATACCGGATTGGGCCTCAATGCGATCAATGTGTTGGATAAATGGCTTGGGAAGTTACCAGGGAGACTGTCCATTTTGGCAATTTTAATGGGGGTGATCATAGGAGCATTAAGCGGTTCTACCATTGCTACTTGCGCCCTTCTTGGTACGATTCTTCTACCTGAAATGCTAAGGCGGGGGTATAGTAAAATGATGAGTCTTGGCCCCCTTATGGGAGTAGGGACGATTGATGCCTTGATCCCCCCCAACGCTCTTACGGTTGTTTTTGCAAGCCTCGCAAAGATTGATGTAGGACAACTTCTTATTGCCGGGATCTTACCTGGAATGATGATGGCCATCCTTTATATTTTTTATGTATTCATATGGTGCTCCCTTAGGCCCAAAGAGGCTCCACCTTATGAAGTCCCCCGTGTCTCTCTCAGGGAGAAAGTCTTTGCCACCATCCAGTATCTCCTTCCCCTTAGTTTAATTGTTTTCATGGTCATTGGCTTTATCTTCTTAGGCATCGCCACCCCTACAGAAGCCGCTGCAACTGGGACCTTGGCTACTTTTATCTTAGCTCTTCTTTATCACCGTCTGACCTGGGAGACTCTCAAAAAGTCCGTCATTGAAACCATTAAAGTGACCACCATGATCTTCATGATCATTATGGTTTCCAATACCTATGGCGAAATCTTGGCTTTCAGTGGTGCAGCTTCCGGAATGACAGAGTTTATTACCCATCTTCCCATCCCTCCTATTCTCATCGTTATTGCCATGATTGTCGCGGTTCTCATTCTCGGTTGTTTTATGGAAACGGTGGCCATCATGATGATCACCCTGCCTATCTTCATGCCTGTGATAAATGGTTTTGGATTTAATCCTATTTGGTATGGGATCATCATGCTCATCGCTTTGGAGACCGGTCTGATTACACCCCCTTTTGGAGTGACACTCTTTGTGATGAAAGGTGTGGCCCCTCCTGAAATCACCATATCCGATATCTGGCGTTCAGTTACCCCATTTGTCATAATCGGGGTATTATGTATCGCCCTTTTGCTCGTCATGCCATTCTGGGTCACTTTCATTCCCAATATGATGGGAATGAAATAATGGAAGAAAGGAGGGATAAAAGGATTAGGAGAAAGATGAATTTGAGAACTAAATATCAACAGAATTCTATTTAGAAAGGAGGAAGAGATGGAAAGAAAAAGAAAGATCTTATGGATTGCCATTTTTGTTGGATGGATATTATTAATAATTTCTTTTGGAGTGACCCAAGCTCAAACAACCTTCAAAGCCATTACGGCTTGGCCAAAGACAGCCAGTGAGTACAAGGCCTTTACCACCTTTAAGGATTTGTTAGAGCAGATGGTTGCCAAAAAAGCCCCGGGTGAACTAAAGATTCAGTATATTGGTGGGCCAGAGGCTGTGAAAACTCCGGATCAAATTCAGGCCTTGCAACGGGGTATGGTGGATATGGTTTTTACAACCACTGCCTATTACCTATCCGTCTTGCCTGAAGTGGATGCGATTAAGCTGTCGGACTTTCCCCCTTCTGAAGAAAGAGTCAGCGGAGCTTGGGCTTATATCAATGAGATTCATGAGAAAAAGATAGGGGTACATTATCTTGGAAGACTAGGTCTTGGCATAAAATTTCATCTCTATCTTAAAAAACCTATAAAAACGGCCGACCTTAAAGGGTTGAACATCCGCGTCTCTCCTATGTATCTTCAGATGGTTAAAGCTCTTGGAGGTAACCCCGTTGTCATTCCACCCACAGAAGTTTATGTGGCTCTTGAAAGAAACGTGGTAGATGGGTATGGGTGGCCTTCTGTGGGAATTATGGATTGGGGATGGCATAAACAGACTCAATATATTTTAGAGCCTGGCTTTTATCAAGTTCCAAATCCACTTCTTGTCAATTTAAAAACCTGGAATCAATTACCTCCAAAGTTGAAGGATATAATGAATGAGGCTGCGATCGAAGCGGAAAAAAGAGTGGTTGCAAATTTCATTGAATTAGAAAAGAAAGAACGACCATTGCTTCTAAAGGAAGGAATCCAGGTGATTGAACTTCCCTCAGCAGAGAAAGAGAAGTTTTTGAAGCTCACCTATGAATCAGCTTGGAATGACATCCTGGGAAAATGTCCGGATACAGGTCCTAAGCTAAGAGAATTGCTGACAAAGAGAAAGTAATTTTTTAGGCCTCCTCTTCCTATAGAGAAGCAAGAATAAGAAGAGGAGGCATAATTCCTTAAGGAGAAAGGTTGATGAAAAAGTTATTCATAATTTTTATAACCCTTTATTTATGGATGGGGAGTGTTGGGTTTTCTGGGGAGAAAGATCTGGAGATAAAAGGGAAGGAGCTTCTCTCAGTTAAACCTCCTTTTTCAATGAAGCTCCCTTCAGAATTTCGACTCATCCATTCTTTTTCACATGAAAACCCGAAGGAAAGTTCCCAGACAAGAGTTTTCTTCTATATAAAAGATAAGGGGAAAAAGGTAGAGGAAATGTTCATTCTTCAAATTGCAGATAAAACGAATCCCCAGGCCTCCCCAATCATGGCTCCCCCTCTCAAACCTTATACAGAAAAGAGAAGTTATTCTAAGGGAAAGCTCAAAAAAGGGGATCTTGAGATAGAATATCTCATCCAGTTAATCGCATGGAATCCCCAGGCCCCTTCCCTGAAACCCATTATTCAAAAGGGAGTGACCATTCCTCACCAATGGGCCCTCCAAGGGCAATGCCAGTTTATCTATTTAGGAGAACACGCGGTGTTAATCCGTTATTCAAAAGAGATTCAGACCTTTGGCCTGAAGATCTCCACAGAAGGAATAGATTGGGAGAAAGAGAGACTTTCCGGGAATGAAAAGAGAATTTACGAATCATTTAAAAAGAGCTTTATGGATATGATCATGTCGATTGAGGTAAAGTGAGGTTAATTGACGAAAATGGCCAATTTTTTACCAATATTGACCATATAGGTCTCCGTCTCTGTTTTCCCCTTTTTTCTCTGAAAGAAAAAATATTTAATTTTCAATAAATTAAATTCTTTATCCTCTCCAGGGAATTGCCTGTCATTTTTGGCACTCAATTTGCTTGAACCTTCATCGTGGCTGAAAAATATCTTGGCGATCTGAGCCAATTTAAACTCTTTGAGCTCCTTAAGCCTTTGCTCATTGATAGGTCTACAGGGAGGATTTTGATTAGAGGCAAAGAGAGTGGAGAGATCTATCTTGAATCTGGAGATATAGTTCATGCGAAGACGGATCATTTCAATGGGGAATGTGCCTTTTTCTCCCTGATGGGCTTAAAGAGTGGAAAGGTCGTATTTGATTCAGAGTTCATTCCAAGGGAAAAGACCATCCCCATTGAGACCGAGCAGCTCCTTTTGAATTGGTCCTCAAGGAAACAGGAATTTGAGAAAATTTTTGAGTTGATTCCGTCTGGGAGTTGTATCTTTCGACTTTCCATCCAAACCAATGGGAAAGATAAAAATATTACGGCTGATCAATGGAATCTCTTGGCTTTAACGAATGGGGTTAAGACCATTTCTGAAATAGGGAAGATCCTAAAATGGGATGATTATAAACTGTTAAAGACCACTTATCAGCTCATTGAGATAGGGTTAATTGAAGCCGTCGAAGATTCTAAACCTGTGCAGAAGAGGCCGGTGGGCGAGAATTTTTTTCTCCTGTTAGAAAAGGAGTTAAAGAAGGCTATCGGTCCTGTAGCCCCCTTTATCATCGAAGATAAACTCGAAGAATATGAACAGACCAGGGCCTCTTTTCCAAACGAAAAGGCCCTTTCGTTGATCGAGTCTTTGAGTGCTGAGATTCCAAACCCCTTCAAGAGGAATGAATTCATTCAGGTGATGACCAAGGCCCTTGGTTAGAACACTGAAAGTTAGGAGGGATCTATGGCGATCAAGAAAAAAATAGGATTGGGACTGCTTCCCAAATTACTTATGGGAGTGATGATTCCGATTTTCATTGCCTTTTTCATCACAGGGGTTCTGATCTTTTATAGCTGGGATCTGGGTTCGTTCCGATTCACCAGCATCAAAGATGTGGGCTCCGAGAGTCTAAAGGAATTAACCTCCACGGCCCTTTATGAGTCAAAGGGCTCCTTGGATAGATTGGGGGAAAAGATCATTCGAGAGAAAGCGATGGATGTCGCCAAACAGATGGAGATTTATATTAAGTTGCATCCTAAGAAAAAGTGGGAGGATCTATTGAAGGATCCCTGGTTAAAAGAGATTGCGGTCCAGAAGGTGGGAGAAACAGGTTATACAGCCGTCCATGATACCAATGCGATTAACTACTTTCATGTGAATCCTCAAATCGTAGGAATGGATTTGCATCAACTCTCTGAAAAACTTCCTGCTTTCTGGAAGATCCTCGAAGCCAGTTTAAAAGGGCCTGCTCAGGGTTATTATGACTGGAAGGATGCGGATGGAAAGATCCGCCCTAAATATATGTATCTCTGTCCTGTCAAGGATACCAATCTCATCGTTGCCGCAACCACCTATATTGATGAATTCTCAAAACCCTCCAAGGCGATTGAGGCAAAGATGAATGTTATTGAAGCAAGATATCTGGAAGAGTATGAGAATAGAACAACGATTTTCCTTGTCGTGATTCTGGGAGTTTTTCTTATTCTTTTAGTGAGAATCTTCTTTTTTGCACGCTCCGTGGTCAAACCGATTCTTTATCTTTCTGAAGTGGCCGATAAGATCAGCTTAGGAGAACTGGATACCCCAGTCAATGTAAAGGCAAAAGGAGAAATAGCCGTTTTGGCCGAATCCATTGAAAGGATGCAGGCCAGTGTAAAGGCGGCAATTGAAAGATTGCAGAGAAGAAGGGAAGCCCAGAGGCCTAAGAGCCCAGGAGATTCCACATGATTTTTCCAAAGGGAGAAGTGGTTCATAAAAATCTTTCGACCTCCTTTACCGATCTTTCCGCTCTCATTTCAACTTTAAAGTTAGAGAATTTCAGCGGAACCATAGAAATTGACTTTCCAGATACCAGGGGGATTCTTCTTATTGATTCGGGCCAGATTGTGGATGCAGAAGCCACAGGGGACAATGGCTCCGAAAGGATCCTTGGAGAGGAGGCAATCCAACACCTGCTCCGTTTGGCCAGTCAAAAGGATGGGATTCTTAGCCTTTATCGATTACTTCCTGAGCAAGTCGTTCTTCTGGCTAACAATCTAAGATGTGAACCCCTCTTTAAAGGCCTCTCGACTAACTTTATCCATTTCGATCAGCTTCTTACCAAATTGAAGGAGGGGAAACATAATGGATTTATTGAAGTCATGACTAAAGATCACCAACCCATAGGAGTTCTCTTTCTGGAGGGGGGAGAGCCGGTCGAGATGTTTACCCTTCCCAAAAATGGACCTGCGGTATTCGGTCGAATGTCAATACAAATTTTTATTGAAAATGTGAAGAAACATGGAGCCCTTTTCAATGTCTACGGGAGAGAGAATAAGGAATTATCTCAAGAACCTGTCGTTGTAGAAAAGAAAGAGGTTCTTCCTCATCAAGACAATGTGTCACCCAGGGTGAAAGAAGAAGATGAAAGCATCCCGCTTAATCTTCAGGAAGAAAAGAACCTGTCTGGTAACGAGACCCTGAAAGAAACCCTCTCCCTATTAGAAGAATTCCTTTCAGAATCCGAACGGATTGTCGATACCCTATCCAGAAAGGGGATGTTTCTCAAGAACTTCAAGAAGGCTTTGATAGAGAAATCGGAGCAATTCGGTTTTTTGGATCCCTTTGCAGGAGAGTTTGATTATCGAGATGGGACGATTCAATTGAGGGAAGAGGTGGAATCCAAAGAACTGGTCATAGGAATCGTCGAGGCCCTTCGAGTCACCCTGTCCCATTTAGAGAAAGAACTTCCCCAGGAGAAAATGCTCCCTCTAAAATTAAAGGCAGGAATAGAGACCTTTTTGGCTCACCACAAAGGGGCCTTAACCAGGCTTAAGATCGAGCCCTTTTTTGCCTCTTTTCTATAACCCCCTTCGCAATCCATTTTTTGGTCCTCGAGAATTTTTAAAAAGACACATATTATTTCTCCATCATAAAATTATTACCCTTTCGGAATGAGATTCATTCTCTTTCCGAAAGGATTTCCGGACCCCCTTAATGCCTCAATGAAAGGTGAAGGACATTTTAGGCCTATTTCACCCCTATGAGGGGTAGTGCTTACCTTCTTCGTTTTTCACTTGACAAAATTTTTGTTATTAATATACTTGTTAAAAAATTCTCAATGAATTAAACTTGGATTAAATCGAATAAATGATTTTCTCTTTCGTCAAAATTTAATAGAGAAAGGAGGTGAAAAAAAGAATAAATATTAAACTTCAAAAACTAAAAACTTGAAAGGAGGGACTGGTTTATGAGAAATTGGAAGCTTTTTACATCGGTGTCAGTCTTGTTAATGGTGAGTCTTTTCTTAATGATTCCATCGGTAATGGCTCAGATAAAACTCAATTATTCCACCTTTTTCCCTGCGACTCATAAAAATGCGATCTTAGCCACAGAGTGGGCAAAGGAGATCGAGAAAAGAACAGGTGGAAAGGTTCAAATTACAATGTTTTATGGAGGAACACTAACCCCTGCAGATAAGTGTTATGATGGGGTAGTAAAAGGAATTTCTGATATTGGATTTTCCGTGATGGCATACACACGAGGAAGATTTCCCCTCACCGAAGTGTCGGACTTACCCTTGGGGATCAAGAGTGGTTTAGTGGCCACAAAAGTGATCAATGAATATTATAAGAAGTTCAGACCTAAAGAATTCGATGACGTTAAGGTCATGTATCTCCATGGCCATGGGCCGGGGATTCTTCACACGAAGAAACCTGTAAATAAGCTTGAGGATCTTAAAGGGATGAAGATTCGTTGCACCGGAATGGCGGCTAAGATCGTGGCCGCCTTAGGAGCAACTCCTGTGGCCATGCCAATGGGTGAGACCTACGATGCATTAAGTAGAGGAGTGGTCGATGGTTCCATGGCTCCCCAAGAGGCCCTCCAGGGATGGAAATGGGGAGAAGTGGTGAAATACACGATCGAAAACTTTGGCTCTTCATATAGCACCGGGATGTTTGTAGTGATGAATAAGAGCAAGTGGAATTCTTTACCTCCCGATGTTCAAAAAATTATTGAGCAGATCAATGAGGAGTATGCGGAGAAACAGGGAAAGGTTTGGGATGAGATCGATAAGGCAGGAAGAGATTACACGATCGCTCGCGGTAATAAGATTATCACCCTTTCTCCGGATGAGGATCAGAGATGGGAGAAAATGGTCAGACCCATTCTCAACGAATATAAAAAGAATATGAAGGATAAAGGACTGCCTGGAGAAGAGGTTCTCAGCTTCTACCTACAAACGATATATAAATATCAGAAATAGACCTTAGGAAGAGGGAAGGAAGGAATTTTTCCTTCCTTCCTTTTTTTATTATGGGTAGGAATGGAAGGGAAAAAGGGGTGATTCTGAAAGGATTCCTAAATCAAATTTTTAGGCTCAGCCGGTTTCTTAATATCATCGCTGGGAGTACACTCACTTTCATGATGTTACTGACCGTCTCCGATGTCATTTTGAGGTTCTTGAGGAAGCCCATTGTTGGGACCTATGAATTGGTTGCTTTCTCAGGGGCGGTGGTCATTGGATTTGCTCTTCCCTATACCTCCTGGCTAAGAGGCCATATCTTTGTCGATTTTTTTGTCGGTCGATTTCCAAAGACAATAAGAAATACGTTTCATATCGCTACTCGATTTCTTGCCATTGGGCTCTTTTTGATGATTGGCTGGAATCTATTTCTTTATGGAAAAGATCTTTATAAATCGGGAGAGGTCTCCCTTACCCTCCAGATGCCTTTCTATCCGGTTGCCTATGGAGTAGGAATCTGCTGTTTCATTCAGTGTCTGGTTCTCTTTTGCGATATTCTAAAGATCTTTGGGGGAAAATATGAATGAGGTATCCATTGGAATTATAGGTTTAGTGGTCGTCTTAGCCCTGTTCCTTACAGGGATTGAATTAGGATTTGCCATGGCCCTGGTAGGGTTTTTAGGGTTCAGTTACATCGTTTCAACGAAGGCTGCCCTTAACCTCTTGGCAAAGGATGTGTTTGATGTTTTTGCAACCTATGGGTTTACCGTCATTCCTCTCTTTATCCTCATGGGTCAGATTGCCTTCAATGCGGGTATTGCCAGGAGGCTGTATCATACTTCCTATAAATTTGTAGGTCATATTCCCGGTGGACTCGCCATGGCCACTGTAGGAGGAGCAGCTGCCTTTGGTGCGATTACTGGATCCTCTCCAGCAACGGCCGCTACATTTGCCAGTGTTGCTGTGCCTGAAATGGACCGATATGGATATGACAAGAAGCTTTCGGCTGGAATTGTTGCCTCTGTCGGAACCCTGGGAAGCCTCATCCCTCCCAGTGTCACGTTGATTGTCTATGGGATCATCACTGAACAGTCGATTGGTCGACTATTTTTAGCCGCAGTCTTTCCAGGTTTGATCATAACCCTTTTTTTATTTTCAATTGTCTATGGATGGTGCCGAATGAATCCATCCTTGGGCCCCAAGGGTGAAAAATCGAATTGGAAGGAGAGGATTATTTCTCTGAAAGATGTGATCTGGCCCATCGTGATTTTTATTGTCGTCATAGGGGGGCTTACCTGGGGATTCTTTACTCCCACAGAAGCTGGAAGTATTGGCACCTTTGCAGTTCTTCTCATTTCGATAGCGAAAAAAGATATCAATTTCAATGGGTTTCTCAAATCTGTTGCAGAGGCTCTCCGAACCGCTTGCATGGTCTTGGTTCTGATTGCAGGCTCAACCATTTTTGGCCATTTTCTCGTTGTCACCAAGATTCCCATGCTTGCAGCCGATTGGATTGCAGGGCTTCCTTATCCCCATTTTCTGATCATGATTTTTATTTTAATCATCTATGAGATCGGGGGATCTTTTATTGACGATCTTGCATTCATGGTTCTGGCCACTCCCATCTTTTTCCCTGTCATCATTAAGCTGGGTTATGATCCTATATGGTTCGGGGTTATCCTCCATATTTTTGTAATGATTGGGTGTCTCATTCCTCCTGTAGCGATCAATGTTTTTGTGGTCAAAAATATCACCAAAATTCCTTTTGGGGTCATTTATCGAGGAGTCCTTCCTTTCCTTATTGCATTGATTCTCTGTGCAGCCATCCTGTTCATTTTCCCACAGATTGCTCTTTTGCTTCCTTCGGTCTTAATGCGATAAAAAAGTCTTTTCTGAAACAACCCCTTAGCGAGGGATTAAAAAAATTCGCGATAGCTATAGAGAGCTCTGAAAAATTATTTAAAACGAGTTTTATAGACTGGGGAGGTGGGGTGGAAAAAGCCTTCGAGCGGATACCTTTAACCGTTTGGCACTATGGATTAATTCCCTGAAAACGTTTGTTTTTCTATTAAACGATGGTTAGCAAATTAACTTCTCAATGCCCGCATTCGAAGGGTTTGGAACCCTACCTCCCCAGTCTTTCTATGACTTTTTCAGAGGTCTCCTATACTTCACTTGACAAATGAAAAAAATCGTAAAACAATTTAATTAAACCGCTTCTTTTTAAGAGGGAAAAAAATGAAAATGCAAGAAGTAAGGCAAAAGGCTAAGGCTTTGGGGCTGAAGGATACATTCGGACTATCGAAAGCCGCTTTAATCAAGAAAATTCAAAGGGCAGAGGGAAATTTTGATTGTTTTGGGACGGCGAAAGATTATTGTGATCAACTGGAATGTTGTTTCAGGGAAGACTGCCTAACCCCTCGTAAACCTTAAAAATTTAAATTTGAATAAAATTTCAAGAGATTTCGTCTAATAGATCAGAAAAAGAGATAAGGAGGGAGAAGAATGAGAACAAGGCTATTAGCAATATCTTTATTCATCCTTTTGATTCTTCTTATTTCAGTCAATATCGTCTCAGCGTGGGATAGACATTACCATTATCGACCCCGTTCTCATTTCAGTTTTCGAGTCATCGTTCCTCCACCCGTTCTTTTACCACCACCTCCACCCATTGTGTTTCGAGGATATTATTATGAAGAACCTCGTTACTATGGGTATGGATGTGAGTATCGAGAATGGGTTCCTGGTCATTGGGAAGAACGGTGGACACCTTATGGCTGGGAAAGGGTTTGGGTTCCAGGACACTGGCGCTACAGATGCAGATGAGGGAAGGGATCCCTCATATGAGGAATATGCATAGCCTCCATGAATTCTTTTTGAAAGTCTGACTCAATGGTTAATTCCAAATAGGTCACCTTCTTAGCGATTTCTTCCGCCTCTGCTCCTTTCTCACTATTTGGGAATTTTTCTTTCTTATAAATTTATAGTCGTCTTATAACTTCTCATTCCAATTGGTTCTTCGATTGCTTAGTGGGCTTTTGGGAGTTCGCAGAGTTCAATCAGGACTCCGTTCGAAGATTTTGGATGGAC
>JBBIMX010000032.1:0-30153 GCA_037444165.1 Deltaproteobacteria bacterium
CACCTTTTAGTGAGGGAATATTTTAGGCTTGAAATTGGGATAGGATTGCGGTAAGTTATTGTTCAAGGAGGTGATTTTATGCCAATCTCTGCTTATGTGTTTATTGAATGTACGGCAGGAGCGGCCAGGGATGTAGCCAAAGAGGCCACAAAAATCTCAGGAGTAAAACGAGCCAATGCAACCACAGGTCCCTATGATGTCATTGCATTGGTGGAGGCTCCAGATATTAACATCCTGGGTGATTTCATTGTGACCAAGATTCAGGCCCTCCCTGGAGTGCTAAGAACCCAAACCAATGTGATTGTCGATTAGGGCTGGAAGGATGTTTCCGATGGAATCATTTAGAAAAGAGTCTAAACTATTTTAACAGGAAAGGGGTGAGATCATGGGAAGTGTGGTCAAAAAGAGAAGAAAAAAAATGCGGAAACACAAACACAAAAAGATGCTCGATCGGGATCGTCATAAGAAAAAGAAATAAGATGGATTCATGCGTCGAAATACCCTTCACTTTATTCTCTTCATCATGACCGTAGCCTCCACTTGGTTAACCGGGGGCTTGAGTTATTCTATTCCAATTATGCTCATCCTTCTGGGACATGAAATGGGTCATTATTTCATGTCCCGGAGGCATGGCATGAGAGCTTCCTTACCTTTCTTTTTACCCTTCCCCTTTTCCCCCTTTGGAACTCTGGGAGCGGTTATCCGAATGGAGAGCACAGTTTCATCACGAAAGGCTCTCTTTGATACAGGTGTGGCGGGCCCTCTCATGAGTCTTATTTTGAGTATCCCGGCAATTGCTATTGGGTTAAAACTTTCTGTCCTTATCCCGACCTCCCAGATTAAAGAGGGGACAATCCGTTTAGCCGATCCTTTCCTCTTCTCTCTTATTCAGAGGATCGTCCTGGGAGAAATTCCGGAAAATTTTGACGTGATGCTTCATCCCATTGGGTATGCGGGGTGGGTGGGTCTTTTTGTGACGGCTCTTAATCTCTTCCCCGTAGGGCAGTTAGATGGGGGACATATTGCCTACGCCCTTTTCGGGAGAGGGAGTCGGATCATCTTTATTATGGCCATTACAGCCATGGCCTTTATTACCCTATTTTATAATCCAGGATGGATCCTTATGCTTATCCTAATGATTCTTTTCGGTTTCAGGCACCCCACCCCCATCGATGACCAGACCCCTCTTGATGGAAAGAGAAAATGGATAGGAGGCCTCATGTTTCTTACCTTCCTCCTCTCCTTTACCCCTGCCCCTTTCCCTCAATTTGCTGAAGAGGTGAAAAGGACTTTCGGATGGTTCTAAAATGAATCTATCTCGATCGTTGAGACCACTTAAGAAGTTCATGGAGGGACAGGGTATTGAGAAGGTCCCGAGACTCCAACCATCCCCTTCGGGCGACGGCCACACCCAGACTCATCATCCACATCTGGTCCATATGGTGAGCATCTGTTCCAATGGCTAATGGAATTCCCATTTCCTTTGCCTTTCGACAATGGAGATCGTCGAGATCCAGGCGTTCAAAGTAGGCATTGATCTCTAAGGCTTTCCCAAAACGTTTAGCTGCTTTCAAAATCTCCTCCATATCCACTTCGTAAGCCTCTCTTGCCCCCAACAGTCTCCCGGAGGGATGGGCCAGGGCATGGACAAAAGGATTCTCCAATGCCCTTATGATTCTTTTGGTCATCTTTTCCCTATCCTGTTTAAACCCACTATGGATAGCGGCCACCACCCAATCCAGCCTCTTCAAAATAGTATCAGAAAGATCCAATTTCCCGTCCCCAAGGATGTCCACTTCTATTCCCTTTAGAATCTTAAACCCCTTCATTCTTTCGTTGATTCGGTCGATCTCTTCCATCTGTTTCAACAATCGGGATTCATCAAGACCATGGGTGATCTTTAAGGATTTCGAATGGTCACAAATCGCTACGTATTGATACCCTCTTTTTTGAGCCGCCTGAGCTATCTCTTCGATGGAAGAAGTCCCATCGCTCCATTTGGAGTGGAGATGGAGATCTCCTTTGATATCGGATTCTTTAACGAGGAGAGGGAGGGATCTCTTTTGAGCCGCCTCAATCTCCCCACGATCCTCTCGAAGTTCTGGCTCGATCCAAACCATCCCGAGGGCTTTATAGACGTCCTCTTCTTCTCTCCCTCCGATCTTCTTCTCCCCTTTAAACACTCCATACTCATTGATCTTAATCCCCTTTCCCTTGGCAATTCCTCGGAGGTGGATGTTATGGGCTTTGGACCCTGTAAAATACTGGAGGGCTGCTCCATAGGAATCCTCATCGACCACCCTAAGATCAATCTGCAACCCTCCCTCTACAATGACAGAGGCCTTGGTTTCTCCGGAGGCCAAGACCTGTCTTACTTCCGGGAGGTGAGTGAACGCCTCTATGATTTTTTCATGTTTCGGGCCGGTCGCCAGGATATCAATATCTCCTATATTCTCTTTCATCCTTCGAAGGGAGCCTGCCCACTCAATCTTCTTGGAGCCGGTTGTCTCCCTTAAGGCCTCCACTATTCTTTTGGCGACCGGGAAGGCCATGCCGAGATTCATCCTTCCTTTGCTCTGTTTTAAAAGTTGAATCCCTCTCTTGATATTTTCAGCCTTTTTTTCACCCATTCCAGGAAGGTCAATGAGAGAACCATTCTCTAAGGCCTTTTCTAATTCGGAGAGATTCTTGATGCCCCGTTCTTTATATATCAGGGACAAGGTCTTAGGCCCCATTCCAGGGATCTCCATCATGGCGATCAATTCGTCAGAGACCCCCCGTCTGATCTCTTCAAACTTTGCAACCTTTCCTGTCTCTAGGTACTCCTCCACCTTCTGGGCCATTCCATCCCCGATTCCAGGAATCTTTTTAAGTTCCCCTTTCTTGGCAATCTCCTCAATGTCCTGGGTCAGGTCTCCCAGAATTCGTGCCGCTTTTCGGTAGGCGCTGATCTTAAAAGGATTTTCCCCCTTGAATTCAAGGATATCGGCCATCTTATTGAACAGATCTGCCATTTCTTTATTTTTCATCTCCCTTCACCTCTTTTGAAAGAGAGTGTCTATGCCTTTTCTTAATTCTTGGCTGGGGAAAGGAAGGCAGAGAGAACGAAGATAATCCCTAAGGCAGAGGCGGAAGTTTTCCACCACATCTTTCTTACTATTGACGATATATAGGCGATGACAGACATGAAAAAGTTCTTCAATCAGCCTTTCTACCGGATAAAGGGTTTCAGAGTCTTTTCCATATCTTCGCAGAAGTTCTTCCTCTACCATCACCACCAATTTATCTTTCATCCTCAATTGGGTATCATTGAAAAGAATGGCTACATCGGGCAGAAGATCTTCCACCCTGGAGAAGAAAGTCCTTACCTCTCCAATCTCTATCCCTTTGGGAGGGGAGGATTTTACCTCTACATAGACCAGCCTCTGATTCCACGAAGCGATGACATCATAATCCCCTCCGGAGTGGGTCTTCTTTATACTCACGTTATAAATACTTGGAGAGAAGAATTCTCTTTTAAACATTTCTGAAATAAACCATTCCAGAGTAGGGCCAAAACTATAGAGAGGAGAGACCACCGTCCGATATTTACCTCGACCTTCCTTTTCGATTATGCCTATCTCGAGTAAAAAGTCACAATATCCCTTAACCACTTTGGATGAACAATAATGAGTCAGGTCTTCTATTGAGAATCCCTCATGATATTTGATGATATCTCGGATCACGAGACGGAAAGAGTATCTTTTCATCATCTCAAAAAATTGACTTTGATGAGAAGGAGATAAGGTGGAAGGGAAGAAGAGCCGATCGGTTGGATTCTTCCGATACACTTCAATCCCCCTCATTTTGAGTAACCCTTCGGGATGCAAAGACCGGTGAAAAGAATAGATCTTCAGGGATTGGACTTCTTGGTGGAGTTCCTCGACCTTTTCTCTAAGAGAATGAATCTTCTTAAGAATCTCTTTAGAGGTCAATTAAAACCCTCGATAGAGATGGAAACTTCTGGCTATTTGAATTGCTTCCATATACTCTTTATGGGTGATCCTTCGATTAATTTCAGGGTGTTCATGAGCTCGATACTCAGGTCGATATTGAGCCATGATATTTACATAGGAATGGACAGAGATCTCCTGAGCAATGAATTTGAAGATGGCTTCTGAAGAGGCCACTCCATTTGGCATCACCAGGTGTCTAATCAGCAATCCCCTTTCGGCAATTCCGCTTGAATTAATCTTGAGATCTCCAACTTGGCGATGCATTTCTTTTAGAACCTCTTTAATGACCTTTGGATAATCCGGAGCCTTGGAATACCTCTCTGCAAACCTCTCGTCCATAAACTTCGTATCGGGCATATAGATATCTACAATTCCGTCCAGGAGTTGAATCACCTCGAGAGATTCGTACCCGGAACAATTATAAACGATAGGAAGGCAAAGCCCCATTTCAATAGCCTCTGGCAGGGAGGAAATGATTTGAGGGGCATAATGGGTGGGGGTAACAAAATTGATGTTATGGCATCCCATCTCCTGAAGTCGAATCATGGTTCGGGCAAGACCTGAAGGAGTCATCGGAGTCCCCTGCCCTTGATGGCTGATATCGTAGTTCTGACAGAAGATACATCTTAGATTACAATGGGTAAGAAAGATTGTCCCTGATCCGTGGCGTCCCACCAATGGAGATTCTTCACCAAAATGGGGGAAGGCACTCGAGATCATGAGTTCGGCTGAAGCCCTGCAATATCCAATCTCTCCATTCAATCGATTCACTCTGCAAGCCCTTGGACAGAGTCGACACTCCTTAAGAAATTCAAGGAGAAGTGTAATTCTTTTTTCAAGCTCCCCTTTCTTATGGAGCTCGATATAGGAAGGAATGAAGGCCATCTTGAGATTCCTTTCCTTTATGACCAGAGATCTTTGATATTAATTTATCATAAAATTCGAAGAAATACTAACCCGGGAGTAACCCCTCGTAAATCCTTGGCAAAAAGAGAATCATTCTTTCATCGTTTCTAAAGGATTACATCGAAATCATCTACAAGGAGGAAGAAGAAACGATCTACTTGAATCTTGGTATAAAACTAAAGGGTCTGATAGACTGTAAAAACTCTTTTGGTGAAGTTTATTGGGATCTTCTTTTTATTATCCACAAGCTCTTTTATATAGGTAGGACCATAATTATAGGCAGTAAGGGCAACCCTTACATCATTAAAATCAGAGACAAGTTGAGAGAAATAATAGATCCCCATTCGGATATTCAGGTAAGGATTAAAGAGGGTAAGATCTCCTTTCCATTCGATACCCAGTTCCTTTGCAATCGATTCTGCCACCTCTGGCATTAATTGCATTAAACCTTTAGCCCCTTTTTCAGAAACAGATCTGTTCTTGAACGAACTCTCAATGGCAATCAGAGCCAAAATGAATTTGGGGTCATGGTTGTAACGGAGAGATTCAGCGTATATTAATCTTGCCAATTCTCTTTGGGTCTCGTTGCTTAAATCCTTAGAATTTCTTGCTAAAACTTCTTGGATCTCTTGAATTACCTCTTCCTCTTTTTGAGGTTTTTGGGAGAGATCGGGAAGATGAAGAATAATACTTATGACCGTGATTAGGAGAAGGATCTTAGAAAAAAGATGAAAAAATAGGGAATAGGTTTTCAATCGCCTGGCAGGCCGAGAAGGGATCTCTTTCAATATAATAGGATCGATTGTCTCCATTTTTAAGAATCTTGTAATAAGTTTTCACAAACTTAACACAAATCTCTTCCATCTGTCAATACTCTCCTCCTATTTGATCCGTCTCAAGTCGGGTCCCTTTCGCTTTTCTTTTCTCCCCGAGAGGAGCCTTTCCCTTTCACGTTTCAACACATTCTCGTTAAAGAGGGTGTTTTTGAGGCTGACCGCATTAATAATGCTATAGATAATGACTGCTCTTTCCCACTCCTTTGTCCCATCGAACTGCTCAATCCTTAAACGGAATTTCTCCCTTAAGCTGGTTAAAGAGGCTTCGTCGAAGGCAAGAATTTGATCGGCTAATCTTTCAAGGGCCCTTTCCATAAATCACTCCTTATTTGAAGGTTTGCCCGAGAGATTGTTCCTCCCGAGATCATTCCATTGATTTGAATTATTCAATTTTTCCTCACATTCCTCACAAATATGTTCTTTAAGGGGGAAACGTTCCCTTCTCGTTTTATACTGCCGACAGATCCTGCAAAGGAAGAGATCATCCAGACAATAGGGACAGTAATAATATCCAAGATGAGAGGGGTGGGGTTTAGCACAGGCATTTCCTTTTTCCGTAAGGTCGAAACAGAGAATTTTTCTACATCGATGACAGAATTCATAGAATTGGGAATCGATAATTTTATTACATATTTCACAGTGATGGAATTCCTCCATGAGTTAGAGTAAATTTTCAGGGCGCAAATTTCGTGATCTGATGGGGTGCCTCAAAGGTATTGTGAAGAGCCCTGAGGGCTTCTTCTATTTGTTCTGCCTGGACCACACATGAGCAACTGGAGATAGAGGTGCTGATGGCTAAAACCTCTATCCCGGCCCGTCCAAGGGCATTGAACATCAGTCCAGAAATCATGGGTCTCTCCCTGAAATGGGGTCCAAACACGCTGATGGTGGCGACATTAGGATGATAGGATAGGCCTTTGGCTTCGATTAAAGGTTTCACTCTCTCAAGCACTTCGATTGCCCTCTCTAAATATTTTTGGTCGATGCAGAAGGTCATATTTCCACTACCTTCAATATCCACATTATGAACCACGAATTCGATATTGATATTTTCCTTCCCCATGGCCTGAAGGATAACCCCTGGAATATCCGGTCGATCGGGATAGGAAAGAATACTTACTGTGGCCAGACCGCTTGAGGCCATAATACCCCCAACCTTTATCTTTGGCTCGCCCTCCATTTCCTATTACTCCCAAACCCTTCGATCATCAATCTTTTTGGCTCGATCCGGGATTCCACCCCGAATCGTGAAGATCACCTCCCCTTTCACCTTCAGGGTTTCTTCGACCTCTCTTTCCAGTCTCCTTTTTAATGTTTGCTGATCAGAAACCTCTTCCTTTAATTCTATGTAGAGGCTCATCACATCTCGATACTCTTTTCTAGTGACGACCACCTGATAATTGGCCACCATTGGAAACTTATGCATGATCTCATCCACCTGCCAGGGATGAATAAAGATCCCGGAGACCTTTGTGACCTGATCTGTTCGGCCTAAGATCTTTCCGAGCCTGAAAGAAGTTCGACCACAGGGGCAGGGTTCCTCAATGAGATAGGAGAGGTCTCCCGTGGCAAACCGAATCATAGGAAAGGCCTTGATAAAGTTCGTCGCTACAATCTCTCCCGTTGCCCCCATCTCAAGCTGTTTCCCTGTCTCTGTATCGACAATCTCAACGATCACATCTTCAGGGATATGCATCCCTTTCTTTTCTCGGCATTCATACCCAAGGCATCCTACATCCACCGTCCCATAACCTTGCTGGATCAGAATGTGGAGTTTTCCTTCCAGTTTCTGTCGAAGGGACTCAGGAAACATCTCTGCACCCACAAAGGCAGTCTGGAGGTGAATCTCTTTCTGAAGATTCAGTCCCATTCCTTCAGCCGCATCCACAATGGCCATTAGAAAACTGGGAGTCCCTATATAGCCTGTGACCTTAAGTTCACGCATTAATTGAATCAGCATGGAGATATTTCCAGGACCCACGGGAACCACCGTAGCCCCAATCATCTGGAGTGATTCATCCAGCATTAGGGCCAAAGGGGTAAGATGATAATTAAAGGTATTAAGAACAATATCCCCCTCTCTGATACCGCTCGCATAAAGAGCCTGTGCCCATCGGATATCCCTGTAATCCCTTTCTCCGGGTTCAAAGACGGGGCCCGGGGAGATGTAGATTCTTTTAAGATTTTTTCCCGAAAGGGTTTCAAATCCTCCAAAGGGAGGATTCTCTTTCTGAGCCTTTACCAAATCGGCTTTCTTCGTGATGGGGAGTTTCTCGAGGTCTTTCAGTTCCTTTATCTCTTCCGGTCTAAATCCTGCCTTGATCAATAAGGAGCGAACGAATTTTGAATGCTCATAACCATACTGAAGAATTTCAGAGAGCCTCTCCTTTTTATAGACTTCTCGTTCTTCCCTTGACATCGTTTCATTCTTTTCATTGTAATAGCCACAAGTTCGATCGATCATTGCGTTCCCATCCTGCGTTTATTTCATCTCTTTATTTTTGTCCATTATAGGATAAAAATTGGATCCACATCAATATCCAGATGAACTCCCTTTCCTTTAGCGTAACGCTCTAAAGGTTCCTGCAATTCCTTGGTAAACTGATGAAGAACCTTGGGGCTTTTACCTTTGGCTATCATCTGCCATCTGAATTTTCCCTTCATCTTCTCAAAGGGAGCTGGACTTGGACCCAGGAGTTCAATTCCCTTCCCATACCCCTTGTTTAATAATTGTTCAGAGAGCCTTCCCATTTCCCGGGCAGCCATCTCTATCTTATTCTCGTTATTTCCAATGAGTCGAAAATTGACGAGTCTTAAAAAGGGAGGGTATCCCAGTGTCTTTCGGAATTCCATTTCTTCCTTATAGAACCCTAAGAAGTCATGCTCTTTTGCTCTCTGGATACTGTAATGATCTGGGTTGTAGGTCTGAATGATGACCTCCCCATAAGCCCCTCCTCTCCCAGCCCTTCCAGCAACTTGGGTAAGGAGCTGAAATGTCCTTTCACTTGAGCGAAAATCAGGAAAGTGAAGAGAGGTATCCGCAGAAACAACACCGACAAAAGTAATATTGGGGAAGTCATGACCTTTGACGATCATCTGGGTACCCACTAAAATCTCAATCTCTCCGGTCTCCATTCCCTTGAGGATTCGCTGATGGGACCGTCTTCTGGAGGTCGTATCCCGATCCATCCTACTCACGGAGGCCTGTGGAAAGAGGGTCTTGATCTCTTCTTCCAGACGTTCGGTTCCCATCCCCATCCCCTGAAGGGAAAGGCTTTGACATTCTGGGCATTCTCGAGGAGCCTTCTTCCTAAAATTACAATAATGGCACTGAAGGGATCTCTCACGAAGGTGATAGGTCAGGGTAACACTGCAGTTTGGACATTTGAACGTAAAACCACAATCTTGACAAAGGATAAAATTAGAAAACCCCCTTCGATTAAGAAAAAGGAGGCTCTGTCTCTTCCCTTCCAAATTCTTCTCGAGGGCTTTTCTTAGCTTCTCCGAGAGAAGACCCCTCTCTCTCCGCATATCCACGATTTCTACGGGCGGGAGAGGTTTCTTTTCGATTCTTTCCGGGAGTTGAAGAAGTCGATATTTCCCTCTCTCTGCATTGTAAAAGGATTCAAGGGATGGAGTGGCTGAACCCAGAAGAAGAACGGCATTCGCCTCTTTCGCCCTCACCACGGCAAGATCTCTTGCCTGATATTTTAATTTCTCTTCCTGTTTATAGGATGGATCATGTTCTTCATCCACAATGATCATTCCCAATCTTTTGAAAGGGGCAAAAATAGCGGACCGAGCCCCCAAGACAATTTTTACCTCCCCCTTCCAAATCCTTCTCCATTGATCATAGCGTTCCCTTTTAGAAAGACCACTGTGGAGAAGGGCAAGAGTTCCTTCAAATCGATCCTTAAATCGTGAGAGAAGTTGTGGGGTCAAAGAGATCTCTGGAACAAGGACAAGGACTTCCCTTCCCTGGAGAAGGACTTCCTCAATGGCTCGAAGATAAACCTCTGTCTTACCACTTCCCGTCACTCCATAGAGGAGAAAGGGAGTGTAACGTCTGGATTGGATTCCATTTATAATTTCTTCAAGGACTTTTTCTTGATCTTTAGTGAGTTCGGGTTTGGGATAGGGTGTTAGATCAGGGTGAGCCGAGGGATCACGGAAAATCTCTTTTTGATGAATAGAAATCAGGCCTTTCTCTTCGAGAGACTGGATCGATTTTAAAGGAAGACGGAATTCTTTTCTTATTTCAGAATAAGAGCTCTCCCCCCTTTCTTTCAACCAGTCAAGAATCTTTTGCTCTTTTTTAGTGAGGTGTTTTTTATATTCTTTTCCCGCATATCGAACGATCTGCTCAAATTTAGGCTTCACCCCATCCCCCTCCATTTCAGCTTCCATATGGAGGAGCCCTCTTCTCCTCAAGGAAAAGAAATAGGATCTCGATACCTTTTTCGAAAAAGTCTTTAGCACCTTTTTCAGTGGGACTTTTCCCCATCGGGCAATCTCTTTGAGAATCTCTCTCTGAAGAGGATCTCCATCCTCTCTTTCAAGAGCTTTTCGCCCTTCTTCCGTTAAAGTTAATCTCCACTGGCTCTTTAGAGTCAGGCCTGGAGGGAGTCCTGTCTTAATCACCTCTCCTAAGGGATAGAGGTAATATTCTGAAACCCATTGATAGAAGCGGAGCATTTGAGGATCGATCAAAGGGGTTTCATCGAGAAGGTCTTCGATGGGCAATAACTTCTCTTCTAAATCCGGAGGAGGGAGATCAAGGATCTGGATCACAAACCCTGTGGCTCTTCTTCCTTTAAAAGGGATGACCACTCTCATTCCAATTTGAAGAGACTCCTTCATTGACTCTGGGATGAGGTAATAGAATGTCTTTGTAATCGGGAGCCCGAGGGCAACCCCCGCCACCTCTTTCATCACCCTCAAATTATCCCTTTCTCTCAAAAATTGTCAATTCCATCGTTTCTTCGACTCATCCCTCATCGAAGGACTGGGGACGTGTTAAGCTTGAAAAAGTATCTCTGAAACCTTTTTTTAGGGCCTTTCGAAAGCAGTGGAAAGAATCTCTGAAGAAGCTCGAACTCATTGGCCAAAGGATTGGAAAGCGTGAGAAAGAATAGCCTTTCGTCAACCAGGAAGAGTCTAAGATGAAAGGACCTTCCCTTTTTCCTTCACCCTGATAAAATTCTTTTTTTCACCTCTTTCTCTTTAGATTTTAGAAAGAGGGTGAATGATCCGAAGGCATCACAGATCATTGAAAATTCAGGGCTGACAAAAGTGGTGGTATGAATCTGTTCAATGATGGCTGGTCCTTCAATCTGATTTCCGAAACGGAGGCGATCTCCATCAAATACGGAAACGGATTGAAATCGTTTTTGTCTTGGGAGGTAAACGTTTCGCTTCTTTTTAAAGGCGAAAGAAGAATCAGACCCATTCCACCTCATCTTTTGCCATTGGGGTTTATCAGTTTGACCAACGCAGGTGAGTCTAAGATTGATGACCTCAATGGGGGTACCAATTTCCTGTAGGGAATATCCATAGAGGCGATCATGTTCAGAATGAAATTTTTGGGCTATCTTTTCAATCCTCCCCTTATAGATCTCCTCGGGACTCACAAGAACATTGACCTCATGATATTGTTTCAAGTAGCGCATATCCATAGAATAGATAAATTGAATTCGATTTTTCGGAATATGCTCGCTTTTTAAAAGTTGGATCCCCTGGTTTTCCATTTCTCTAAAAGTTTGACAGAGTTTTTTTAGATCCATGTGTTCCAGAGGACTTACATAGGTGCGAACAAAGTCATGTTGGAGGTTACTCATCAACATTCCTGCGGCACAGAAGATGGAGGAATTCCGTGGGATGAGGATCACCGGAATCTCCAGTTCAAGAGCAATCATACAAGCATGGTTTGGTCCTGCCCCTCCTGCTACCACTAAAGGAAATTCTCTCGGGTCCTCTCCCCTTTTTACACTCACCTCCCGAATTCCTGCTGCCATATTCACATTAATAACATGATACATCCCTGCTGCCGCTTCAAGGACATCCATCTTCAGCTTGTCTGCAATATGAGTTTTAATCGCATGGACGGCTTTTTCCCTATTTAAGCGAATTCTTCCTCCAGCAAAGTAATGTTCATCGAGATAGCCAAGGAGCAGATCTGCATCGGTACAGGTAGGAAGGGTTCCACCCAAATCGTAACAGGCAGGTCCAGGTTTAGCTCCTGCGCTTTGAGGGCCCATTTTTAGAAGCCCTCCTTCGTCAATCCAACCAATGGATCCACCACCGGCCCCGATGGTCACAATGTTGAGCATGGGAAGGGCCAATCGGAATCGATTGATCTCCCCCTCCGTGGTGATCAGAGGGGTTTGGTTCTTAATCAGGGCTGCGTCAAAACTCGTTCCCCCCATATCCACGGTGATACAATCCTTATATCCTTGAACAGAGGTGTAAGCCATCCCCGCTACAGGACCTCCTGCAGGTCCGGATAGAAGCGTGGCTACAGGCCTCTCCATCGCATTCTCAGGAGAGATGACTCCTCCATTGGACTGCATAATCAGGAGGACTCCTTGGAATCCAACCTCTTTGAGGCGTCGGAGAAGGTTGGTTAGATAGCTTTTTAAGATAGGACCCACATAGGAATTAAGGACTGTAGTAGAGACTCGATCATAGAATCGAATGGAAGGAAGGAGCATGCTTGAAACGGTAAGATAGCACTCGGGTATTCTTTCCCGAATCACCTTTGAGGCCATTATCTCATGTTCGGGATTGGCAAAAGAATTCATAAAACAGATGGCAATGGCTTCAACCCCTTCTTCTTTAAAAACCTTCAATCCTTCCTCTACGTCAGAGAGGTGGATGGGAGTAATGATTTCCCCTTTATAATCGATCCGTTCCTTGATAGGATAACGAAGATATCGAGGGACCAAAGGTTCGACATTGGTGAAGCGATTATTATATTGTTCTTCTCTAATGCCTCTCCTCATCTCAAGAGTGTCCCTTAGCCCATGAGTAGTGAACAGTCCGGTCTTGGCTCCTCGATAAGTCAAAACCGCATTGGTGGTTACCGTAGTCCCGTGAACAATCGTCTCTACATTTTTGACGAATTCTTTAAGGGAGAGTTTACGGTCCTTAGCCATCTCCTCCAAGCCATTCATGAGGGCTACAGAGGGATCGTCAGGAGTAGAGAGCACTTTATAGACTTGGCTTGTGCCATCTTCCCCAGTTAAAAGAAAGTCAGTAAAGGTTCCACCTACATCGATTCCAATCTTATATTTCATTCTGACTTACTCTCCTATCGGCTCGTCTATGGTCCTTTTTCGAAGCTTCGAGGTTTCTATTTCATTCATTCTAAGAGTATCGGGATCGATCACAACTCCGTAATCCTCCTTGGCCTTCTCGATGGATACCACTCCATTACGGACATCCTTTAAGACCTTTTCAATCGGCCTCCTGTATGGATTTCCATAACCTCCTCCCCCTCCTGCGATTTCATGGAAAGTCGTGCCCTTTGGGATGTCTCGAATGACTTCTTTCGATTTTGGCCTATATACCCGGCCATCTGGATAAATGAGTTCCAATTGATTGATCATGCCTTTTTTCCCTCCAAAGAGTCCAAAAGCCCTCGCCTCCTCATCTACCCCGTCTCCAAAGACAATTCCTGTGACTTCTTCTCCATCGATCTTAAATATCGTCTCCACCCCTAACCCTCCTCTCCATTGGCCTGCCCCTCCGGAATCTGTCACGTACTCGTGTTTTATCAGAAGATGAGGCGTGGTGAGTTCAAACATCTCCGGATCCTGAGCAAGAATTCCCCCTGCACAGTTAATCAGGCCAATATGGTCATATCCATCCACTCCATAGGTAGCTCCAGAACCTCCTTTTAAGGCATTGAAGAGGATATCCACATAAGGGGTATTTTTTCTTGGGTCTTTTCCTGCGATAGCAAAGGCAAGCATCCGATTCCACCCTGCCGTAACTCTCTCAGGAATGGCCTTTGAAAGTGCCTTCAAGATGGCATCGGAATGAGGACCGGTGATACTATTCCCAAAGGTGGAGGCCCCTGGAAATTTAACATTTAGAAAGGTTCCTTCTGGGATATGAATATGGATGGGTCGTAGCATCCCATCATTATGGGGCATATGGGGATTGACCATCATGAGAAACGTTAATATGATAGCCGAAACACTTGCTCCGTAGGGAGCGTTGACAAAACCTTCTGTCTGGGGATCTGTGCCGGTATAATCAAAGTAAATGTCACTTCCTTTGACTTGAATGGTGAGGGAGATTTTAAATTTAGAACCTTCATGAAAGCCATCATAATAGACATAACTTTCTCCTCGATAGACCCCATCTGGAATGGCCTCAATTTCTTTACGCATCATCTTTTCTGTAGAATCAAAGAGATATTCGATATGGGATTCAAACACCTCCTTTCCATAGCGATCCAGAAGGGAAAGAATCCCCCTTTCTCCAACCACACATCCCCCTATCTCGGCACGAATGTCCTCCTCAACGATGCTATAGCGAATATTGGAGAAGATCAGGTTCCATACATCTTTTCTTAATTTTCCTTTTTCATAGATCTTGACGGGAGGGATTCGTAATCCTTCTTGCCACACTTCCTTGGCCTGGGGATTATAACCACCAGGGACCGCTCCTCCTACATCGGCCTGATGTCCCTTGCAAGCAGCCCATGCAACAAGGGTCCCTTTGTAAAAGATAGGTTTAAAGACCGCCACATCCGCGAGTTGATTTCCATGGGTGAACACATCATTATGGAGGATCACATCATCAGGAAAGAGGTCGTCTCCAAAGTATTTCACAATATATTGACAGACCGGTTGAAGGGCAAAGGCAAGGACAGGAATATATTCCGTTTGTTCAAGCATTCTTCCCTTAGCATCATAGAGACCCGTAACAAAATCTCTGGCTTCATTGAGAATGGGTGAGCGTGTGGTCCTCAGGAGAGTGAGACCCATCTCTTCGGTAATCGATTTTAACCTTCGCTGGAGAACAGAAACGAGAACCCTATCAATCCTTATCCTTTTTCCTTTATCCGTTTTCTTTTTCTTGGTGGCCTTTTTCATGAGTCTTTCTTCCTTACCTCAACGAGTTTCACTTTTCCGGTTGCTCCCTTTTCAATGGGAATCGAATCCGGAGGGACCCATTCAATCTCTGGATGGACTCGGAGGTGTTCTCTCATATATTTCTTTAGATCATCCTTGAGGGATTCTAATTCCTCACTTTTGAGCCCTGACCCATATTCCACCTTAAGCCTTAAAGGAGGTTTAACAAGGGGGCCAGGTTGATCGAGAAGGATTTTAAAGATTCCAGTCGTCCTTGGATAGAAATGGGCAATGGCTTCCTTTATAGCAGAAGGATATACATTCACTCCTTTAACAATGAGCATATCATCCCCACGGCCCATAATTTTGAAGCGAATTCCTGGAAATCCACACTCACAGGGTTTGGTGAAGATTTGGAGAATATCTCCAAGCACGTATCGAAGCAGAGGCCCCCCTTCCCAATTAATAAAGGTAAAAACCATCTCCCCTATCGCCCCATCCACCATCTCAATGGGTTTTTTGGTCTCTGGATCGACCAATTCAAGGATGCAATGATCTGGAGAAACAAAATGCATTCCACGATATTCCTCATCTCCGCAGCAGATCCCATGAAAGGCATGACCTCCACCTGTATGGTCGAACACTCTTGCCTGAAAACCGTTGCGAAGTTTCTCCCGGATAGCGGGGATCCCCCCTCCTGGTTCAGCTGCACAAAAGAACCAACGAATTCCAAGCTCATGGGTTTCCTTCCCGATGAGGGAAGGGGCTTTTTCGATCAGATATTCTCCAAAAGAAGGAGTGGTAATGATGGCGTGGGGACGGGTAAGCAGGAGATAGTCAACGATTCTCTTTGTTCCCCCTTCCATCCCCACTGGAACGCAACAGACACCCATTGCCTGAAGCCCGTCAGAAAGCGGAAGGCCACCGGTAAACATACTCAACGAGAGGGCTTGGAGGACAATATGACCTGGACGAAGCCCTGCTCTCCAATATTTTCGTGCATGCATTTCATTGACCACTTGAACATCATGCCTGGTGAGGGTATAGAGGGTGGGAATCCCTGTCGTCCCCGAGGTTGAGCTGATCCTGATGATCTTTTCAAGGGGGGCACAGGTGATTAATCCATAGGGATGTCCAAACCGTTCTATCGATTCTTGCTGAATCCTTCGATGTTCTTCCTTAGTCATGAGGGGAATTTTCTGAAAGTCTTCAAACGAGCGAATATCCTTAGGAGTGAACCCCACCTCTTCAAATTTTTTCCGATAGTAGATCGAATTCTCATAATTATATGTAAGCTGTCTTTTGAGCCTCTTCCATTGAAGCGCCCTTAACTCATCTTGAGACATCGCCTCGATCTTTTCATTCCAGAGTTTGCGCTCTTTCCAATATTTATTTTCCATTTCTTCTCACCTCTAAAATTTCAATTCTTTCCACTGGGCTATGGGGTGGGATAAAAAAGGCAATCCTTCCATGGACCCCTTTTCTTGGAAATCCTTCGATCAGTTTAAATCCATGCTTCATCAATCTTCCCATTTCATCATCGAAATCTTCCACTTCATAACAGAGATGGTTTATTCCTATCTGGTCACCTCTCAGGGCCTTAACTATTGGAAGATGGGGATTTCCATAGTGCAGTAGTTCAACCTCTATTTCCTCCATTTTAAAGATGGCGATTCTAAGGGAGACATCGGGAATCTCTAAAATTTGATCGGGCCTCAGTTCAAAACTCTTAGAATAACTTTCTATGCCCTCATCCAGATTCTGTACGACAATACCAATGTGGTTTATTTTTTTGAACACGGTTTACCCCTTCCGCATCAAATTGGGTAAATAAAGAGCAATATCAGGAAAGATCATGATCGCGATTAATGTTAGGGCCTCACACAACACAAATGGAAGGGTGGAACGAATAATCACAGCCATGGGAGTAGTGGGTTGGAGTCCTTTCATCACAAACAGTTGAAGCCCAAAAGGGGGTGTAAGGTTTCCCATATCCATATTGATCAGCGTCATGGCGGCCACCCATAAGGGATTAAAACCAAGAGCCCTTAAGACAGGCATATAGATGGGAACAGCGATGACCGCTATGGAGAGATTGTCCATGAAACAACCAAGAAAAAGTAGGGTGACCTGCATGGAGATAAGAATCAATAGGGGTGGCAATTTCAACTTAACGACCGCTTGAATGAGACCACTGCTTGCACCCGAAAAGGCAAGGATCTGGCTGAATACCATGGATGCCATGATGATGATAAACATAAAGGTCGTCATTTTAATCGTTCCAAAGAGGCATTTTTTAAATACCTCCCCATTCATTCCGCGGTAGAGGAGGGAAAGGAGAATGGAGCCCACCGCTCCCATCGAGGCCGCTTCGGAGGGGGTGGCCATTCCTAAAAAGATGATCCCTACCACTAAAAAGATGATCAATCCAAGGGGAAATACATAGAGTACGGTATCTCTCAGTTTCTTAGATAAAGGGAGAGGAGGAATTTCATAAGGGGGAGCGAGTTCAGGCTGAAGCCTGCATCTAAAAATGATATAGAGGGCATAGAAGGAGGCCAAAAGGAGCCCCGGGAGAATTCCTGCAATGAGCATCTTTCCTACAGAGACTTCTATTAAGGTCGCCAGAATTACCGCCAAAATACTTGGAGGAATCAACATGGCCAGGGCACCACTTCCGATGATGGGACCAATGGTCATGATCTCTTTGTATCCTCTTCGTTTCATTTCAGGAATTAGTAAGGAGCCTAACATGGAGGTATTGGCAATGGTCGAACCACTGGTGGCTGCAAAGATAGTTCCAGAGGCTACGGCAAGAAGGCTCAATCTACCCGGAATTCGACCAATCCAACAATCAAGGGCATCGATGGCTCGTAGAGCCATTTTTGAATGAAACATCACCTCACCCATGAGGATAAACATCGGAACGGTCAGGAGGCCAAAAGAGGTTAAACTCTCTTCAAGGTTGAGAATAAGTAACTTAAATCCTGAAATACCACCCATAAAGACGAAGGCCCCTAAAAGATTGGCAAATAGGAAAGAGACCCCTACGGGAAGGCCAAAAAATAAGAGAAGAACAGTACCACCAATAAGCAATAGAAGGGAGAGCCACCACTCCATAGGCTTACTTTCTTATTTGAGATCTTGGCTTCGAATAGTAGTGGATCATCTGCCTAAAGAATTGAATAGTAAAAAAGAATCCTCCGATAGGAATGACCATGAGAATAAGGAACATAGGTGTTTTCAGTGATTCCAGTGCGGGAACTCCTCTCTTAAAATACTCCCAAGTGACTTGTCCTCCAAACCAGGTATAGACAAGCATGACCATCCCGCCTATAAAGGAGGTAAGGATATTAAGCACTCTTCTTGTAGATTCGCTAAAATGGTTGATTAAAATATCCACACGAATATGTCCCTCTTCTTTCAGCACAAAACCAGCTCCTAAAAAGGGAATATAAAGCATAATATATTCTGTAATTTCTAACATCCAATGAATGGGCCGATTAAAAAAATATCGGAGAATCACATCCACGCAGGTTCCAACCGTTGAGAACATTAAGAGAATCCCTGCAAACCAAAAGAGAAGGACAAGGAGTTTATCAAATTTTTTTCCCATACTTCCCATAAGCATCGTGAGGGAGGGGGCCCCTTTATCTCTTTAGTAATGGATTGAGGGATGAAGGGGCCCGTTAGATTAAATATTAAGGACTCAGTAATTTTTTGAGTTTAGGACCAAGCTCCGGAGCCTTCTTCAGGACTTCATCCCAGCCAGCTTTATAAGCAAGCTCGACATACCATTTGGTATCTTCGGGACTGAATTTGATCAATTTCATCCCTTTGGCTTGCATGGCCTTTAGTTCTTTTTCACCTAATTCTTCAAAAACTTTTGTAAATTTGGTTTCATTCTCCATCATCAAGTCGGACATGAGTTTCTGCATCGGTTTTGGAATTTTATTCCATGTGTTTAGATTAATAAGGCCTTCGATATTCATTGAATAAATTTTGGGTTCAATAATAAATTTACATACCTCGGGCCAACCCATTGAGATATTTCCCAATACGGACCAGGCATAACCATCTACTACCCCGCGCTCAAGAGCGGTATAGACCTCTGAACCAGGTAGCGTAATGGGCACAGCGCCTAAAGATTTCACAAAGGGTTCATAGGTTGCAGAGGTCCGAATCTTCTGTCCAGCCAATTCCTGAGGCCTTTTGACGGGCTTATTAGTAAAGAGATGGAACCAAACTCCGTATTCTGCTCTTCCCAAATAGAATACATTCTGTTTCTTCAATAGATCCACTCTCAGGTCGTAATATCCGCTTTTCCTTTCTTCCATTGGACTGAGGCGAGTTAAATGGGTGTAAGCGGCTCCAGTGACTGCTCCACCGTAGTAAGATTCACACCCAAATATGAGATCCACCACACCTGTCCGAAGTGCTTCGAATTGTTTAAATGCCGGAATGGCCTCAGGCCCTCCAATAAATTTGATCACTAATTCGCCTTTAGATTGTTTATTGACCTCTTCCACAAAAGCCCACCAAGCTGTTAAATTGACGTCGTCTTTAGGCAGAAAGGTTGCCATTTTTAATTCCAAGGCTGTGGAGGATGTAATAAAAATATTTGGGACAACGATGAACATTATGATAAACAACCCGAAAAGAATCTTCTTCATGCTTCTTCTCCTTTCTGATAAGAGTTATTCCCTTGTGGGAATAATAAATCTTAGCTCTTTAAAAAACTTAAAATCTCACCTCCTTTCCATGATCATCTAAATACTTATTAGAGCCGACTCATCTCTTCAGGCTGGGTAGATGTGTTCGTTATATCTATTAAGGCCCTTAAATTTTAAGGGTCCCCTTGTCTATTTCAGAAAGGATGACTTCTTTACCCACCTGGATATGTTCTTGGATAATTTTTTTAAGGGCTTCGACGTCCTTTTTTTTAATGGCTTCTACCATCTTTTTATGGTGCTCAATAGAAATCCTTGCTTTTTCTGGAACCCTAAGGATAGCTGACCGATATTGAAAGATTTGGTCTCTTAACCCATTGATGAGGGAAAGAAGACGGTCATTTTTTGAAAGTTGGTTGAGGTAGTCATGAAACTCCGTATTTAAGGCACTAACTCTATTTAGCTTATTCTTTGTGATATATTGCTCTGATTCTTTGATATTTTTTTCTAACCAAAGAATATCTTCCTTCTGGATATGCTGGATTGCCAAAGTCACGGCATGGCTCTCTAAAAGAATCCGAATATCAAAAATCTCTTCAATATCTTTTTTGGTGAATCGGCTTACGATAAAACCACCCTTTGATTGACGGCTGACAAACCCCTCTTGTTCCAATTTCAGGAGGGCTTCTCGAATGGGGGTGGGACTAAAACCAATCTCTTGGATAAGACGTCCGATGGATAGTCTTTCCCCAGGAGCTATCTCTCCGGTAAGGATAGCTTCCTTTAGCTTGAGGTAGACTTCGTTGCGAAGGATGGGTTTGGTAAAGGATTTAAGTTTTTGTAAAGTATTTGACATTTTGTATATCAAATATCAAATACTAATTTTATTTGTCAAGTATTTTTTTAAGCACTTTGTAATCCCTCGCTCAGATGGGGAATAAGCCCGATAGGGGAAAATAATTATGACATGATAATCTTGTAGAATGAATTTTTTTTGATATAATAGCTTTCCAAATAGAGGAGGGGTTAGGGATGGTTCAGAACCTTGTGGTAGCCAAGTATCGGGATGGAAGAATGGTGAAAGGGGTGACCTATAATTTTTCGGCGGATCGAAAGTTCTTCCATGTTCTTCCCCTCTCACGAGAGGGTTCGAAAAAGGGAATTGAGGTAATGATTTCTGAACTGAAGGCTATCTTTTTCGTAAAGTCTCTTGAAGGGAGAGGGGTTTTCCCACCCCATGAAATGTTATGGAATGAAGAGGAGAATCAGAGCAGTGCGAGAAAGATAAGGGTAACCTTTTTTGATGGGGAGACCTTGGTAGGAACAACTTTTGGTTTTAATCGATCGAGAGAGGGTTTCTTTATTGTCCCCCTTGAGAAGGAGAGCAATAATTTAAGGATATTTGTGGTGTTCAATGCGATCAAAGAGATTGAGACATTGAAATAGAAATGTTATAAATTAAATAAAATAAAGGGGTGGAATAGAGGTTCTATTCTAATGGAAGTGGAGGTTAAACTTTTTGCAACTTTAAGAGATTATCTTCCTAAGGGGAGTGGAAAGTTCTCCTGCAAAATGGAGGTGGATGGGCATACCCGAATCAAGGATCTTTTGGATCGCCTTAAAATCCCGAAGGATATTCCAAAAATCATTCTGGTCAATGGGATTCATGGAAAAGAGGACCAGATTGTAAAGGATGGAGATGTGGTCAGTATCTTTCCCCCTGTAGCTGGAGGTTGAATTAATCATAGAGATCAATTATCTCTTCTGCTCTTTCAGTTCCTTAATCTTCTTCTTCAATCGCTCCACCTGATCCGGTTTGGGATCTAACCTTAAAGCCTTTTCATAGTATTCCATCGCCTTTTCCAATTGGGTGACCTTTAAATAGGCATCGGCAAGATGTTCTGTAATAATGGGATCGTCCGGAGTCAATTGGTTTGCCCTTTCGAGTTCAACGACCGCCTTCTCATATTCTCCTAATTTAAAATAGACCCAGCCCAGAGAATCGATGATATACCCCATATTGGGTTTTAAAGTCATTGCTTTCTGAATCAGCTCCAGAGCCTCTTGGAGATGAATCCCGCGCTCGGCATAGGAATAACCTAAGTAATTCAGGGCATCGGCATGATTAGGATTCAGTCTCAACACTTCCTTCATGTAGAAAACTGTCTTTTCAAAATCTCCCATCTTGTCATAAGTGGCCCCCAATTGATAGAGGAGGTCAATATGATTTGGATTCTCCTCCAATCCCCGCTTAAGGGTCTCTAAAGCCCTCTGGAGCTGGTTCTCCTTATCAAAAAGGGAAGTCAGAATGAGATAAAGCTCAGCGTCCTTCGGCTTGATTTGAATCGATTCCTCCATCAGGCGAATGGCCTCTTCAGGCTTATTCTGCTTTCTGAGGATGACCACTATATTGCGTCTTGCATCTGCAAAGAGTTCTGACTGGGGTGGGATTTTTTTAAATTCGATTATCGCCTGATCTAACGCCCCCTTTTCCACATAAGCGGCTCCCAGATAATATCTTACTCGATCGTCCTTGGGATTTGCAGCCAGAACGAAGTTAAATTCGAGAATAGCCTGATCGAACTTTCCCTGTTCCAAATAGATGAGCCCAATCTTTGTTCGAAGAGTGAGATCTTCAGCCCCTAATCGTTGAAGTTCTCGAAACTGATTGAGGGCTTCATCAAGCTTCTTTTCCTTGATATAGATTTGGCCCATTCGATTTCTTGCCTGTTTATGATCCGGGTTTAGGGTGAGGATCTTTTGATAGACCTCCAAGGCTTTTTGGGTCTCGTTTAGAATTTCATAGATGATCCCCAGATCCATGAGGACAGTGGTCATATGAGGTTCGATCTCGAGCGATTTGAGTAGATATTCCTTCGCCTTTTCAAAGGCTTTTGTCTCTGCATAGATTCTTCCAAGGTAGTAGAGGCCCATGGCTGAGTTGGGTTCGATTTTGAGAAACTGATGAAGGATTTCGATGGCTTTCTCATACTCCTTTTCATCGGCATAAAGAGAACTCAGATAGAGGTAGCTTTCTCGATGATGGGGGGCGATCTCGATGGCTTTTCTATAAGATTCGATGGCTTGAGGATTTCGTTTGGTAGAGGAGTAAATCCCACCTAACAGAAGATAGGCATTAAGATAATTAGGATCGTACAGGATGGCTTTCTGGCATTCTTCTATGGCTTCATTTAATCGTCCTTTATAGATATAGAGAGAAGCCAGTTCCACACGAAGGAGTGGCTCTTTTTCATCATGAAGGATGGCTTTTTTGAGTTCCTCAATCGCCTCATCCAATTTTCCTTCCTTCAATTTAAGTTGAGCAATGAGAAAATGGTAATAAGCCGATGGTTTCGGAAGAGAATTCTTTACAGGAATAATCTGGAGTTCCTCATGAGGCGCGGACAAAGGGGGGATTTCCTGGGTTGAGAGAATCCTTTTTCCGGAACAGGCAAAAAAGAGAAGGAATAGGAGAAATATAATCCAGAATTTCTTAAGACTTTTGATCACTTTATATGGATAACAGAGTTTAACGTTAAAGTCAAAACCCTGTTAGCCTAAAAAATATAAACAAGCCCTTCATAAATTAAATAATTGGTGTTAACGATTTATTGAATTTTTGAGACAAAAATTGGCCATCTCTTTAAATTTTTTAAAAAAAACGCCCTCCATATCCAATTCGAACATGTTAAATTAAACTATTTGAATTTATTTAATAATTTAAGAATATCCAAAATTATTTTGTATAAAAACCATGTTTTGGCACGGGTTTTGCTGTTTAATTTTGACAAAAATACAAAAACTTTTAAGGAGGTAAGTTTAAATGAAAAGGTTGTTGGTTTTGGCAATGGTTTTAGGTTTGGTTTTGAGTATTGGGGTCTCATTTGCAAGCGACACCAATACTGTCACAGTCCAAGCAAATGTGGTAGGGACATGTAAGTTCCTTTCAAGCACTTCGACTCTTAATTTTGGGAGTTTGGATCCAAGTGTTGGGGGAGATGTAAATGCATCGACTACGGTCCAATTTTGGTGCACAAAGAATGCAACCTATTCGATCACCGATGACGACGGCCTTTATGAAAGTGGGACAGATTCTAACAGAATGAGGCATGAAACTGATACGAATGAGTATATCCCTTATACATTCAGTTATTCTCCAGCTTCAGGATCAGGGCAAGGAAGAGCAACCCCTATTACCTTAACCATTTCCGGGATAGTTAGGTCTTCTGATTATCAAAATGTAGGGGCTGGTAACTATTCGGATACTGTAACCCTCACCATAACTCCCTAAATGAAAAGCAGTAAAACACCCTTCTTCACCCTGCCTCTCCTCTCTTTGGGGGCAGGGTGAGAGATTTTTATAAATGGAGTCTAAATGGGGTCTTCAGTTGAGAAAATTGTTTTTCATCACTCTTTCGGTCTTTATTCTAAATGGTCTCGGTTACGCTACCGATACAAGCAACGTTTCTGTAACGGCAACAGTCATTTCGAGAGGTTACTGCTGGTTTAATACATCTACTTCGAGCCTCAATTTTGGAAATCTCGATCCTTCAAATCCAGTCGATGTTTCAGTGAATACTCAAATAGGTTTTCGTTGTTTTCGGTTTTTTAATCGACCCGTAACATTTTATATTGAAGATGACCATGGACTTTATGAAACTCCTCCGGTAAATGAGCCGAGAATGAGGCATGTCACTCTTACCAATGAGTTCTTGCCTTATGCCTTTACATTAAATCCTCGATCGGGAACCGTTGCTGGAAATCCATTTGTATCATACCCCATTACCATCATGGGGACGGTGAAAGGGACTGATTATCAAAATGTGGCAATGGGAAGTTACACCGACACGGTGACCATCACGATCATCCCTTAAAATTTTTTGTTGAATCCTGTTTTTAAAATTTGCTATAGTAATTACCCAATGGTAAGTAATTCCATCAAAAAAATTCTAATCGGCTCACTCCTAAGCCCTTTTTTGATTCCCCTCTTGGTCCACTCAGGGGAGTTCAGGGTTACCCCAATCCGGTTAGATTTTGATAGAGGAACGAAGAGCGGGGTTGTGACTATTGTCAATGAAGGAAGCGATAAACTTAATGTTCAAATGAAGGCATTCGAATGGACACAGGATGCTCAGGGAAAGGATCAATATACCGAAACCAATGATCTCATTTTCTTTCCAAAAATCATGTCTCTTGAAAAGGGTGAAGAGAAGATCCTGAGGGCTGGCATCAAAATTCCAGCCACCACAAAGGAGAAGACCTATCGGCTCTTTATAGAGGAGATCCCCGAACCCAGAAAGGGAGAAGGAGTCAATGTTGCCATAGCCATCCGATTTGGTGTCCCTATCTTTGTGAAGCCCATCAAAGAAGAAGTGAAGGGTGTGATTGAGAAGATAGAACTCTCCAAGGGGAATTTAAATATCACCGTGAAAAATACCGGAAATACCCATTTCATTATCCAGGCGATCAACCTCAAAGGGAAGAACGCAAAGGGAGAAGAGATCTTTTCAAAGGAACTCAGTGGCTGGTACCTGCTCGCAGGGGTATCGAGGATCTATCATACCACTCTTCCCGAAGAGACCTGTAAGGCGATATCAAAACTTGGTGTTGAGGTCAGGACAAATCGATTTATTCTGAATGGCCAGCTGGATGTCGACCAGGCAATGTGCCTACCTTAGTCTTATCCTCATCCTCGTTCCCTCCATACTCCTCGGCCAGGGAGGAGAGATGGCTATTTTGAAAGTCACCCTCAATCAGGAAGAAAAGGGAGAATTCTTGGTCTTTATTAAAGAAGATGGGGATTATCTCATCAAGACCGAGGATCTTACGAAAATGGGTCTTTCTGAGGCCCGAGGGAAGATCTCTATTATTGAAAAAGAAGCATTCCTATCCCTCAGATCGATTGAAGGGGTGAAGTTTGAGTTTGATGAAAAAAAACTGGCCCTCTCAATCCATGCCGAACCGCATCTTTTTGGGAAAAGAGTGCTTTCTATGCGCTATCCAAAAAAAACTGAAAAGGTTTATTATCCGAAGGATACGGCGGGATTCCTCAATTATAATCTCACCTATTACGCAGGGGATCAGTTCAAATACGAACAGACCCAGCTCGCTAATCAATTGGGTTTTCGAAAAGGAGACTTCCTTTTTCTCACCGATTCTTCTTATTCCCAGAGAAAGGGTGAAGGGGCAAACTTTGTGCGATTGATGAGCCATCTCACCTACGATCGAAGGGAGGATCTGCTCAGGGGAGTGTTAGGAGATTCTTTTGCAACCTCGGGAGATCTCGGAAGCACCCTCAACATTGGGGGTATCAGTTTTTCAAAGAATTATCTTATTGATCCCTATTTCATCAAATATCCTGAGATCAGTTTTTCGGGTCTCCTTTCCCTTCCTTCAGAGGTAGAGGTCTATCGAGATGGAGTCCTCATTCGAAAGGAGAGAATTTCACCCGGAGAGGTTATTCTTAAAGATATACCGACCTATGTAGGAAGTGGCCTAATTGAGGTGGTTTTACGAGATCCCTTTGGAAGGGAGCAAAGGATTCTTCAACCCTACTATTTTACCGATCGCCTTCTCAAAAAAGGACTTCAGGAGTTCAGTTATCATCTTGGCTTCCAGAGAAAGAATTTCGGATTGAAAAGCAATGAATACGAAGACCTCGCCTTTTTAGGATATCATCGGTATGGGGTAATGGATTCTTTAACAGTAGGGGCAAGAGGAGAAGCCACGGAGAAGGTTCTCAATCTTGGTCTCTCTTCCACGCTTCTTCTTCCGATGAGGATGGGAGTTCTGGATGCCTCCTTTGCCTGGAGTACGACGGAAGGAAGGCGGGATGGCCTGGCAGGGATGGTCAATTATCTCTATCAGGGCAGAAATCTATCCTTATCTCTTCTCCTCAGAGGATTTACAAAAGAGTATTTCAATGTGTCGCTCTTAAACACCACTGAAAGAACTAAATACGAGATAAGTACAGGGGGAGGTTATCATTCCCAATGGCTGGGTTCTTTTTCTATAGGATTTTCACAGGTCAACAAATATCGAGGCGTGGATACAAAGAGTGTATTGGCAAGCTATTCCAGAAGACTCATAGGTCCTTCCACCCTTTCTGTTACGTTTAAAAGAGATTTAGAGTCCCATCAAAGTGAGTTTCTTCTCAGTCTCCACTATCATTTTAAACATTTAGTCACTGTCTCAGCAGGCCACCAGAGAACCGATGGGACATATAATGAGAGAATCCAGGTCATTAAGAATCTCCCCGTGGGTGAGGGAGTTGGAGGAAGGGCATCCATTGAGAGGTATCACGGAAAGATGGAGGAATACTACGACTATAATCTCCTCCTTCAATATAATGCCAGGTATGGCCAGTATGGTGGAGAATTCATCAACTCAAATCACCAAGAGAGATATTCCCTGATGACCGCAGGAGGGATCTCCTTTGTTAAAGATACATTAAGCTTCAGCCGCCCCATCCAGGATAGCTTTGCCGTGGTGAAGGTCGGTGAATTAAAAGGGGTAAGGGTCTATCTTAGTGGCCAGGAGATTGGGAAAACTGACTCCCGAGGAAAAGTCCTCATCCCAAATTTAGGTTCTTATTATGATAGTCAGATTTCGATCAACGATAAGGATATTCCAATGGAGTATACCCTCTCAGAGGTGATGAAATATGTGAACCCTCCTTTCCGAAGCGGCTCATTTATTGAATTTAAAGCAATAAGGTTTCAGGCCTTCACGGGGAGGTTAAAATTGAGGAAGGATGGTGAGGTCAAGCCACTGGAATATGTTGAGTTTAAAATCATTGTCGATGGAAAGGAACTTCCCCTTCCAACCGGAAAGGGAGGTGAGTTCTATTTTGAAAATGTAAATCCAGGCAAATACCGTGGAGAATTAATTTATATGGACAAAAAGTATGTTTTTGATATAATCATTCCAAAAACCGAAGAGATGATCGTGGAGTTAGGGGAGATTATATGTGAATAGGCATAAATCTTACCCTTTTAAAATCGAACTATGAGTAAAAATATCAAAATATCCCTCCCATTGGTTTTAATCTTTACCCTTTTCATTCAGATAGAGACCCCTTTTTCCCAATCTCGATGTAGCATCGGGGGAGTCTCCATCAATTTTGGCAATTACAATATATTCTCCCCCTCTCCCACAGACTCGATAGGTATTATTAATCTGAATTGTGAAAATGTCCCATGGGTAGATTTGAAATTAGGGGTAAGCTCAACCTCAGGGACTTTCAATCCGAGAAGGATGAAACGATCAGGCGGAAGCGATGTTTTGGAATACAATATCTTTACTGATCCAGCAAGGACCGTAATTTTTGGGGATGGAACAGGAGGAACCCAGACCATAAGAGTCCATAAACCTCCTGGAACGCCAGCCAAAGAACCCTGGAGCAGTCAGATTACGATTTACGCGAGAATTCCTCCTGGACAGGATGTCCCTGCAGGAGATTATTCTGACTCATTAACAATAACAGTGGACTGGTAGACTCTTAGATAAGAGCGGCTCTCACTTTTAAGGGAAAGGGATAGAGACCTGGCTGGATATTTTCTTTAAAAATAAGTCTGTAAGAAATCTCTTTTACCTCCACCTTCTCTCCTGAATAAGGTTGATAAACAAAACCCCCATCAGAGGAAATAACGGTAGTTCTCCCCTTCTCAATCACCCAGACCTCCTTTAAAAATTCTCCACACCTTTCGAAAAATAAGCCATATCCCCCTTTATCATTCGTGGATATCTGTACAATTGTACCTGAAAAAACCTCGATATATCCTCTCTCAATGTCCCTCTCCGAAACGTAGAGTCGTATCTCTTGATGGAGAATCCTCTGGGTTAGTTTAGGTAAAACATGAGCGGATATTATGACAGCAACTTTATTTTCCGCCAGTGAATATTCAATTAATCCCAGAATCACCACAAGAATTACGATTAATTTTTTAATCATCCTTTTCCTCTAAAAGAAGTGGTAAATTTATTTCCTTTTTATGAAATGCCAAAAGGTATGCCAGATTCGAATATTTTATAACCTATTGAATTTATATTGAAATTATTTGGAAATAGAGTTCCGCTGATAAAAAGGAGGAAAAAATTCGAGACAAATTGTCAAAAGGTGACATTTTTTATTACTATTGAGGAATCGTTAGAGTTGGTTTTTAGATTGGATCTTTTTTTCAAAACGATAGAGGGTTCTCGGATTGACTTTTAAAATTTCGGCGGCTGCTCTCTTATTCCCGTTGGTCTCTTTTAATATCTGATGGATATACTCATTTTTAATCTCTTCCAGGGATTTTCGTTCTTTTACTCCTTTTTTAATGAGGGCAGGAACTCCTTCTACAAGATCCTTGGGAAAATCATTTGGAGTAAGGTAATCCTTATCGGCCATGATCACCGCTCGTTCAATAGCATTTTCTAATTCCCGCACATTTCCTGGCCAATCATACTCTAAAAGAAGATTCATCGCCTCTTTTGAGAAACCCTTAATCTCCTTTTTTGCCTCTTTAGAATAACGCTCAAGAAAATGATAGGCGAGCAGAGGAATATCCTCTTTTCTGTCTTTCAGATCCGGAAGGAAGATGGGAAAAACGTGAAGTCTGTAGAAGAGGTCTTCGCGAAACTTCCCCTTTTTCATCAGTCCTTCCAGGTCTTCATTGGTGGCCGCAATGAGACGAACATCGATCTTCGTTCTTTCGGTACTGCCAACTTTCATCACCTCTTTTTCCTGAAGGACCCGTAAAAGCTTGACCTGAACAGAGGGAGGGATCGTGGAGATTTCATCCAAAAAGAGGGTTCCTCCGTTGGCCTCTTCAAAGAGTCCCTTTTTGGCCTGGATGGCTCCCGTAAAGGCTCCTTTTGTATGGCCAAAAAGCTCACTCTCAACCAGGGTTTCTGGAATTGCCCCACAGTTAAAGGGAAGAAAGGGGTAATCCGCACGGGAACTATTGTAATGAATCGCTTTAGCCACAAGTTCCTTTCCGGTTCCACTTCCTCCATAGATGAGAACAGTGCTATTGCTTGGAGCAACCTTTTCGATCAGGGAAAAAACCTCCTGCATCTTTTTACTCTTGCCAATGATATTAGAAAATTCAAATTTTTTTCTCACCTCCATCCGTAACAGTCGATTCTCTCTAATAAGAAGATTTTCCTGCTGGACTTTCGAAATCCGCATGAAAAGGTCCTTGAAATCGACGGGTTTGGTAATATAATCGTTCGCGCCGATCTTCATGGCCTCGACCGCATTGTCAATCGAACCATAGGCGGTCATCATGATCACCGGCAACTCTGGTCGAGTTCCCTTCACGATTCTAAGAAGTTCCATCCCATCCATCTCAGGCATCATGAGGTCGGTCAGGACCATATCAAATGTCTCTCTCTCAACCTTTTCAATAGCTTCCTGACCATTTTTTGCCGTATCGACTAAGAATCCACCCATCTGGGAAAGTCCTTTTTGAAGGACCTCTCGAATCGGAGCCTCGTCATCTACAACTAAAATCTTGAGGGAATCCATAGTATCTCTTTTACCAGAAAAAATTTGAATTATCAATAGAATTTCTCCACTTCCCCTCTCAGGCTTATTCCCACCTCTGAGTGAGGGGTTATGGTAATTCGGGTGAAAAGGGTTGACTGTTTGCGAGATTATAATAAAATATAAAATCAA
>JBBIMX010000033.1:0-29786 GCA_037444165.1 Deltaproteobacteria bacterium
TTTCAAGAACCATTTGGACCAACTCTTTTGCCGTAAATCCAAAGATGGGCATTCCATCTGAAGAGAGCTTCCCGTAATGGCTGAGTTTAGAATTGATCTGCTCAGCGACCTCAAAGGAGGGCGCAAAAATGAGGATATGGATCCGCCGAACCTTATCCCCTTGAGTATAGATGTTACTCACCTCCGTGGTTAAAAGGTATCGAACGCCCTCCCCTCCCCGAGCCAACCGGAATAAACCTGGCTCTGCAGGTTCCAGTTTTGATTTCAGTTCTGCGAAATAGGTGGGATGGGTAAAGTCTCCCGTTCCAAGCACACCAATGCCTTTCTTCTTTGCCCACTCCGCCAATCTCTCTACATCCATCTCTCGACTGGTAGCCCGACTATATTTGGAATGAATGTGAAAATCGGCAATAAAACGCGTCATCTTCTCTCGTGTCCAACACCTCGATGAAGGATGGGATTTGTCCCATTTTTAACCCATCAGGAGATGAATATTTCCTATTCTTACATTTCGTAACCCTTCTGCCTCGGCCACCTCTTTACAACGAAAAGCCAGTTTTCTTGGAGTGGTCGGCAGATCTTTAAAAAGGAATTGAGGGGCGAAGGCTAAAAGGGCATAGGGAATATCGGGGTGAAGGGACGAAATCCATCTGGCTATCCTTCCGACCTCCTCTTCATCGATATAGCCCGGGATCAGTAACGTGCTGGCAACCAGAAGCGGAGGAACGGGTCTCTTCTCAAACCATCGGGAAGCAAATTCAAAATTCTCTTTAGTCCTTTGATTACTCACCCCGCAAAGGGCTCGGTGGAGAGATTCATTCCAGGCCTTGATATCAAACTTGATGCACCCTCCTGAAGAAAGGGACAACTCTATCATTTCTTCAAGAAGAGCACGATGCATCGATCCATTGGTCTCCCAGCAGACCCTCAAGATTCTCCCTCGAGCCTTCTTTAGGGCCATCCTTGATACCTTGAGGGAATGGGGAAGCTGTGGAGTAGGATCCCCACCGAAATAACAGATGCAACTTGTTCTCTCATCGATGGCCTCAACCAGTGCCTCAGGGGAAATACTTCTTTGATCTCGAATTCGATCTTTATGGCTCCAATTTTGACAGAAAAGACAGTCAAAGGAACAGCCATGGTAGAAGACAGCCAGATTCTTAAACCCATATTCTGGGCCTTCTGAATTGGAAAACTCTGGATACCCGGCTCCTGTTCCTCCTGGGCAGACCCAATCGGCCACGCAATTCGTGGGGAGGGGATCATAATACCAGCTTAACTTCCCTTCCTCGGTGGAAACACCCTGAAGAGAACCCCTTTTGTTCGATCTTAACCCACAGTAACCGGTCCCCCCTTCCGGGATCTGGCATTCATTGATACAAATCTGACAGCTCTTTCCCGAAGTCTCTTTCGGAGGTTGATCCACCAGTTGAAACGGCTCCCTTGCACGATGATGGGCCTCCAAAATAATCGCTTCCATCCCCTCTTTCTCTGACCGAAGACATTCCAAGCACAAAGGAAGGGTGTTAGATAGAAAGACGGTTTCCTTCTCACATAGCCTACATCTCTTCTGTTGAGAGGGGTGTTGGAGATGGGTGAATCCTACTCTCACTCTACAACCTTATAGACCACGTCGTTTTCCCTCACCTTTCCACTCACTTTGACTCCAATATCCGCTCCGGGGCCTGCTTCCTGGACATTCTTGTTCTCAATCTGCATGGACTCAATGGTCTGGGTGAGATCCGTCGTATGGCCAACGATATGAATCTTATCTCCTACCTTTAACGACCCTTCAGTAAGACGGATAGCGGCCACACTGATCTTTCCGAAGAACTTAATGACCTGACCCACTTTCTTTTCTTCCATTTTCTATATCCTCCTTTCATGAAATGGATAGGTTTAATCCTAAATGAGTCAATCCCATTAGCACCTCTTCCACTCCGATTCCGTTCAAACATTCGGGTTCCTTACAGAAAAAGAAACGTTCTTCCGGACAGGGTGAGCAAGGCATCTCTCTTCTGAGCACCAGCACCTTTTCCCCTCTGGGGGACCACACCCTTGAATCGGTGGGACCAAAGAGGACCAGGGTGGGAAGTCCCAGTGCGGAGGCCATATGGGAGATGCCTGAATCATTTCCAATGAAGAGGCGGCATCCCTCCATGATAGAAGCCAGCTGGAGTAAGGATAGATTTTTGACCATGAGAACTCTTTCATCTCTCATTTCCTCGAAGCTTTGTTGAAAGTCTGAAGGCTCTGCCGGGCCAAGGATGATCAAAAACTTCGAATCCGTTCTGAGGCGGAGATGTTGAAGAAGGGAAAGAAACCTATTCAAGGGCCAAACCTTCTTTCTACTTCCACTTCCAGGATGGATGACAATAAGATGGTTTTTGGCTCCTCTGCTCAACCCCATTTTCTTTAGGTACTCCTCTGCCCAGGTCCGGTCTTCCTCATTTAAATAGAGTTTTGGGAATCGGTCTTCAATGGGAATTCCATATGCCTCTAATTGCCCTAAGAGATGATCAGAAACATGAACTCCCCCATCCCATTTGGGAAAAGCGTTCATAGGAAGGAGCTGACCTTTCACCACTCTTTTGAGATTTTTAATGAGGATTCCATCCGTATCCTTTCCAAAAGGAACAACGAGGTCAAAGGATCGGAAGAATTGAGAGAGGGCGAGATCCAGGGCTCCGTTCTGGACAAAGAAGGTGGCCATTCCTTTCTGATCGATAGAAACGATCTCTTCGGCATACACCCTTCTATGAACCAATTGAAGAATCCTTGGATATCCCATGATCACACATTTCGCTTTCGGGAAGGCCTTTCTCAGAGAGGCCAGGACAGGAAGGGCAAGGATAAAATCTCCAATCGCCCCTTGATGGATGATCAGCATCGAGTCCATTTCTGAAGGAAACTTGAAGGAGGATAGAGCCATCCCCTTATCTCCTCCGGGGTGAAATCCTCTCGAGACGTTTCCGAACATATTCATCTTCAGGAGTGATTCGAAGAACCTTCTGATATTCCCTTTTTGCCTCTCTCATTTTTCCCTGCTCCTCATAAAGAACCCCTAAATTGATTCTGGCAAAAAGGTAGTTGGGATTGATTCGGATCGCTCTTCTTAACTCTTCCATCGCTTCAGGATATTGCTTCTGATCGCTGTAGAGAAGTCCCAGATGATAATGAAGATCCGCGTAGGTTGGGTTAAGCCTCACCGCCTTCTTCATCCATTTTAAGGCCTCTCGAGGTCTGCGAAGGATTCCATAAATCAAACCGAGATGGGCATGGGACATTCCATCTCGAGGGTGAAGGCGGATGGCTTTTCGGTAATGGCCGATCGCTTTTCGATAGGCACCCTGATCAAAATAGATTCTCCCCATATAAAAGTGAAATAGAAATTCATTCGATTTGATCCGGTGAGCTCGTTTGAGTTCCTCGACGGCCTCCTGGACTCTTCCTCTTCGAGAAAGCCAATGGGCCATCAAATAATAAAAACGGCTGAGAAGATTTTTAAAAAGGAGGGCCTCCAGGTAAGATTTCAGCTCCTCGTCCAACTCCACCTTTCTTTTTCTTAACCCCCATCCCTTCCCTTCCAAAGAGATTGCCTTTCGAGCCTGAGAAAGAGCCTCTTTCTTTCTCCCCGTTTGGAGATGGAATAGGGCGAAAAGGGCATGGATCCATTCCCCCTTCCTTCTTCTTAATTGTTTAAAGAAACCCTCTTTGAGAGGCATCGATTTTTTGGTCATCAAATAGAGATAGCCTAAATGGAGAAGGGCCTCCTGATAGTTGGGATTGATCTGAAGGGCTCTCTTCAAATGATTCTCTGCCTTCCTTTTTTCACCCTTCAGGAGCAATAGGATTCCCAACTGGCACTGGAGGTCAGCATACCTGGGATGGCTCTTTGCCTCTTCTTCTATTTCACTCAAAATTCGTTGATACCTTGGAATCCATTTGATCTTCAACGGTCTTTTCCCCTTCCTCTTCCTTTCTTTTTATTTTCTCCTCCTTCCTTTCCTCCTTTCTGATGGATTGGGTGGGAAACCATCGCCCCTTCTCCTTCTTCCAATTATTGAATTGAAAAATCACATCGGAAACTCCAGGAATACTTCTTATTTTCTTTTCAAGGGCCAGAAGGGTTTTCTCGATATAGAGTCGAATGGACTCTTCACTTCTCAACTGAGGGGGGAGATAGGGGCGAAAGATTCCTCGAAAATAAACCACCCCTTTGACTGTTCCCAAATCGATCTTTGTATAATCGATATTGGAACGGATCAGCATCCTCCTTATTTCCGACTGGATGACGAAATCTTCTCGGATCATTTCTTAAGGCTCAATCCGTTTGGTCTCGAGTGCCCTTTCGATGGCATCGAGTAGTTCCTCCGGATCATAGGGCTTCTTAATATAGAAACGAGCTCCCAGGGCCATGGCCTTCTCCTCCGCCTCGAGCTCGGGGCTCCCTGTTAAAAAAATAACAGGAATCTTTCTCGTGCTCTTCGATTCCTTCAATTTCTCCGCCACGCTGAATCCATCTCCAGCCGGCATTCGAATATCGAGGATGATGAGATGGGGTCTCTCTTTATGGGCCATAAAGACCCCCTGGGCTCCATCAAAAGCCACGATGGTCTGATATCCTTTGGATTGGAGTCGGATGGTGAGGACCTTTACAATATCCCTCTCGTCATCTACAATGAGGATCTTCTTTTTAGCCCTCATGAGCTGAGAACCCTCTCAACGCCTCTTTTTTATCATCCTCATTATCCTTCCTTCTCCACTTGACGCAAACAATGGGCAGCCTCCTCTGGAGGTGTGGGGTTGACAAAAAAACCCGTTCCCCATTCAAAACCCTCTCTCAATCCTATCCGAAGACGTACCTCAATATGCCAATGGTATTCTGACCGATGAAAGCGCTGCTGAACAGGAGAGGTATGGAAAGCAAGGCTATAGGGAGGATCCGATAACAATTTATAGAAACGAACAAATAAGGATTGGAGGGCGACCGAAAGATCAGCGATCTCCTCCTCATTTAATTGGTAAACATCAGGGGAATGAACCTTTGGGAGGATCCAGGTCTCAAAAGGATAACGAGAGGCGAAGGGAGAGAAAACTAAGAAATGGACCGTTTCTAAAATGACTCTCTTTTTTTCCGAGAGCTCCTGTTTGACCATATCACAGAAGATACAGCGTTCTTTCCGTTGGTAATAGTCCATCACTCCCCAGATCTCCTCATCGATCCGACGAGGAATCACAGGCATGGCGATAAGATGGGAATGGGGGTGTTGATTAAATACCCCTGGATAATTCTTTAGGATAAGAAATTGCATAAATCGGAGATCTTTTTTAAGATCCAGAATCCTCTCCCGATAGGAAAGGAGAATCTTTCCAATCTGGTGGACTTCCATTTGGGCAAGGTGTTGGTGATGGTCCGGAGACTCGATGACGATCTCATGGGCTCCTATGGCCTCCATCACATCATACATCCCTTCAGGTCTCCGATCAAAGTCTCCCTCGATATGGAAGAAAGGAAACTTATTGGGAACGACTCGAACAGACCATCCCCCTTTTTCTTGAGGCACGACAAAGAGCTCTTTGGGGGTCAAGGCTTCATTGCCGGGGCAGAAGGGACAGGGCCCTTTGGTATCGAAGACCTTGTAAGGAGGTTTAAAAGGAAGGTAATCTGCAGGTCCCTTGGGATGGTCTGTGGTGACCACCACCCACATTCTGGTAATCGGTTCCCTTCTTAATTCAGCCATCCTCTTCAGTTCTCCTGACTTCTTCTCACCTTGATCAACTCGGCAACGATACTCACGGCAATCTCTTCGGGGGTCTCCGCATGAATCTCGATTCCAATGGGGGCATGGACCCGATTCAAATCCTCCCTGGGAGTCCCTTTCTCCACCAGATGATCGAACAGAGTCTTGATCTTCTTCTTAGAACCGATCATCCCGATATACCGCGCCTTGCTCTTCAAGGCCTGCTGCAGAACGATCCCATCGGAGAGATGGCCTCTTGTTACGATGACAATATAGGAACTCTCATCGATGGAGAGGTGATCAAAACTTCTTTCAAATTCCGTGACAATCACTTCATCAGCATCTGGGAATCTCTGGTAGTTGGCAAATATCTCCCGATCATCAATGACGACCACCTTAAAATCCACCTTTTTGGCAAGGGGGGCAAGCTGTTGAGAGATATGCCCAGCACCAAACAGAAAGACCGTAGGTTCGGATAGAATCGGCTCCAGGAGAACCTCCACCTTTTGATCTCCTGAAGGAATAACCAGGACTATGGGCTTCTTCTCACGAAATAGCCTCTCCCCCTCTTTGAGGACCTCTTCTTCTAATCCCTTCTCCCCCAATAAAGATCCAACCCTTTCTCCCGAGGTGTTGATCAACAATTTGGTTCCCCTACCCTGCCGAGGATCTTCCTCAGGATAGATCAAGGTTGCTAAGATGGCCATCCCCCCCTCCTGTTTCACTCTTTTGATCTCCTGGTAAATTATTAAGAAATCCTCTTTTAAAGGTTCTAAAAAGACGTCGATATTTCCTCCGCAAATTAAACCACTGCCTGCCGAATCTTCAGGGGTAAGACGAAAATGGAGGATTTTCTTCTTTTCCTCTCTGAGAACCTCCTGGGCATTTTGCCATACCTCTGCCTCTACACATCCCCCTCCGATAGAGCCGACTGTCCTTCCATCAGCTCTAATTAAATATTTTGCTCCTGCGGCCCTCGGGGCAGATCCGGTTCGGTGAATGATGGTGGCTAAGGCTAATCTCTCTTTTGCCTTCAGAGCCTCTATAATCTCTATATAGATATCCATCTCTCATTCCCCCTATGCCTCTTCTAACTTCTTTTTCCTCTCTCTCCTTCCCTGATGAGGCGAAGGGACTCCATAGGGATCAAGGGCTTTTTTGCTTCGGAGCAGGTTTTCCACTCTTAGGGGAACTCTCTACTCCTTTCTCCTTTGAACGGGCAAGAGGTAAGAGAAAAAGTTGATAAAAGATCGGATCGGCCCATAACTCTATCTCAGGGCCGAGATCGCCAATCGAAGCGGAGAAAAGGGGTTGATTATTATAGGCATTAAAATGGAACGAAAGGTTTTTAAGGGACCGATAGAGTTCCATGGCAGCAACCAAATGGGTGGAATGGTTCTTTAACCGGGCGAGTTGTTCTTGAGCCCTCTTCATCCATTCCTGATCCTTTTCTAATTGAGAGAGCCAAAATCTTCCTTCGTGATACCGAAGTTCAATCTCGCCGCTTTGAATCCCGTGGACCAATTTCTGGTGAACCTCGACCATCCTCCCTAAAAGATTTTCTATCTGTTGAAATAATTCCGATCTTTCTTTTGGGTTCAGCTGGAAGGTCTTATCGTTCACCTTCCTCATGAAGTATTTGAGGGAATCCTCTTCTGCCCAAACCAAAAGGGGGAGGCCTAAACAGAAGAGAATCATCATTCTTTTAAAAAGATGGATCATATCCTTTTACCCTCCGATCACCTCGAGGACAGGAGGTTCTTTTTGGAGCTGACCTAAAAGAACCCTCTCGATTTTAGGAGAACCCTTCTCGAGTATTCTTTGACCCAATCGGATCGCCCTCTCTTTCTCTTTTAAAAGATCGACCTTGTTCAGAAGGACGACTCGCCTCGCTTCCGATGGCCCCCCCTTGAAGAGTCCTTCAGGATGAAGGGTCAAATGGATGAAGGTCTCCTCTGAGATTCTCTCTCCTCTGGGTGTATCGGTTAATCGAGAAAGGCGATCCACCTGAAAGGCATTTTCCTCATTTAATTCTTTATCCAATCCATCCAACCCTAAAAGACCGATGATCAGGGTGCTGCGGGATGGAATCACGGGTTCCCCCTCCCGCGGAGCCTTAAGGGGTCGTCTCTTTGCCCCATCGGCCTCCACAATCACTCCATCTATCACATGGTCTTGCCAGAACTTGTCGATGACATCCGGGGGAAAACCAGCCAATTTTCCTGAACCCACTCTTTCAGCGGCCAAGGTGAGATGGTGATATTTCTCGAGAAGGGGAATAAGCTTTCTTTTGATCCTCCTCTCTTCTCTTTCAACAAATAGCAACGGGGTTTCCTCTTGAGAAGGCTCGAAGATCTTGGTCGTTGTGGTGGTCACCACTTTCCGCCCACTAAGAAGAAACTCTTTGGCCAAACGAAACATCAATGTCGTCTTTCCTCCTGCTCCCACCAGAGCGATCAATTCTCTGGAGCGCAGGGCTAATGCTTCTCTTAAAGAATATCCTTTCAAGGAATCATTCATTAAACCGGGATAGGATGGCCTCCAAAACTCCTCCGGCAATCGCCCTCGCCTTTTCTGAAATCGTAAAACAAAATTCCCTTTTCCCTCTTGGGTCTATATCCCCTACTTTCATTCCTCGATGAACCTCCACTCCATCCCGAAGGAGTCCCCGGAGGACCCCATTAATCTGGGCGATCACCGGGTAATCCTCCACCACGGCCACCACCGACCCTTTTGTTACCCGATCCCCGATCGATTTTTGGGCACGGAAAATTCCCTTCTTAGGAGTTCGAAGGACTCGTTCGATGGTATATCCTCCAATCTCTCCCGGGATTCCGGTATCGGGTTCAGCAGAACCTTCTAAGATGACCCTTCCTAAATGATGACCTCGATTGGTCTCGATGACCACATGCACCTCTTTGCCGGCGGTAAATCCTGGTCCCAGACCAATGACCAGAGGAGCATGATCAATTTTGGTTCCAAGGTTTTTCTTTGCCATGATGGCATCGATCAAAACATCGGGTTTTAAAAATTCTATCGTCTTCCTCCCTTCCGGATCGATCAAAATGGGGATCTCCTTTCTTTCCCAAAGGGAGAAGATTTCATCGGGAGATTCAATGAAGGAAGCCTGAACCCCTTCGACTTTTTTCTTCCCTTCATAGATGGCCTCACAGAAAGAGACTTCTCTCCTTACGGCAAGGGGCTGAGGGATTTCGAGCATACAAACCTTAAAATGGCAGCGATGGAGTCGATGGGCAACCCCACTGGCCATTTCCCCCGCTCCCCGGATGAGAACGACTAATTCATGAAGAGATTTTTTAGGTTTCATGACAGAATTTCTCTTTTACCTCCTCCGATGAGACGAACATTCTCTCTGAAGTGTTCGGTAGTCCTCCCATGTATCAATGTCCTGAATCACTCCTTTGGAGGTGGTGGGCATGAACCATACATCCTCCTTATTTTTTTTGATGATCGATCTTCCTCCCCTATCTCCTTTTAATTTTAGCAACTCGTTGAAGTATTTCCGATGAAAGAGGACAGGATGCCCCATCCTCCCCGAATAGCATGGAACAACGATCCCTTTCCTCCCTTTTTGGAAACGACGAAGGAGGGCATTGATAGTTCTCGTTTTGAGATTAGGTTGATCTCCCAGACCGATCAGGATCCCCTGAGTCTTGGAATGGAGGGTGTGAAGTCCAGAGTGAATGGAGGCACTCATCCCTTTTCGATATTCCGGGTTGAGGACAATCTTCAGTTTGGGATGGGTTAAAGGACTCCCTACTCCCTTCATCTTCTCGTTGAGAACTAAAATCACCTCATCGACCTTTGAACGAAGAAAGGTGTGAAGACATTTTTCTAAAATTGTTTTCTTTCCCCATGGGAGTTGGAGTTTATTGACTCCAAAACGTTTAGATTCGCCTGCCCCAAGAAGAATGGCCGATATCTTCATCTGCCCATCGGTCTTTTTTCAATTTAATCCCGATTTCTAATGGATGTCAAGTTTAAATCCTTCATCCCCGTAATCCCTCACTCAGAAATGGGAAATAGTCTTTCTTTTTTTCCTTACTTGACAATTATATTTTCGAATATTAGAATTTTTATTAATTTAAAATTGTTTAAATTTATTTACAAAAAATCTAATTTCCTTTAATCAAATTTAATTTCTCTCTTCCGGGAGACCAATAAGGATATGCCCATTATGACAAAAGAAAAAGGGAAGGACATAAAGACCTATACCTGTCCTCGGTGTATCCATAAGGTGGTATGGAGAGGACTCCCTATGTTGATTTAATTCCATTTAGGAGGCGATCATGGAGGTCATTCAGGCGATCAAAGAGAGAAGGTCCATCAACTTTTTTCAACCCAATCGGCAAATCCCCAAAGAGATCCTCTTTGAGCTTTTCGAGATGGCCAATCTCGCTCCCTCTTCTTTCAATCTTCAGCCCTGGAAGGTCATCGCAGTAAGGGATCCAGAAAAGAAAAAAATTCTTCGAAACTGTGCTTTTAATCAGCCCAAAGTAGAGGAGGCTTCTCTGGTTCTTATCCTCATTGCCGACCCCAAGGGGGTGGAGGAGAATCTGGAAAGAGTCCTTGATAGCTGGCAACAACTTGGATACTTAAAATTGGAGGCAAGGGATAGTTCCAGGGAGATGGCAAAGGCCCTCTATGGAACCGAGGAGAGCCTTAAAAGAAAGATCTTCGCCGTGAAGAACACGGCTCTCTTTGCGATGAATCTAATGATAGCCGCCAAAGGATTGGGTCTGGAAACTCATCCAATGGATGGTTTTGATGAAGAAGCGGTCAAAAAAGAGTTTGGAATTCCGGAGGACAAAATCGTTCCAATGCTTATCGCAGTGGGATATCTGAAGGAAGGGATAAAACTTTTACCCAGAGCTTTTCGAAGACCGATTGATGAGTTTACGACCTGGCTCTAATAGAAGGAGCCATCCTTTTCAAAAAGGTGGATTTCTATGGGAAAGAAGAACTTAGAAATGTTAGCCTATTCATGGGCTAAGCGTTTGACAATGGGATGGATCTTTGTCTTTTTCTTCACCTTCTCCCCAACCCTCGCTCAGAATTTTCTTCCTCAAAAGACCCCCTCCACGGGCTACCAGCCCCAGTTCCAGGTAGGAAAGGAAAAAGTCTATTTGGTCTGGCATGAATACGATGGACCTTTTCGCCAGATCTTCACCGCTGAGATGAATCTCGATGGAAGTGGATGGAGACCCACTCAAAGAACCTTTGGTCGCTTTGATAAGGTCTTTCCCCAGCTTCAGGTGGCCGGAGATAAGATTTATTACGTCCGTCAGCAACCTGACGAAACCAAAAACCGCCAGATCTGGACGATGGAAATGGATCTGGATGGGTCGGGGTGGAAAGAAGTCCAAAGGACGTTTACCCCTTTTGATAAGCAGTTTCCTCAACTCCAGGTAGTGGGAGATAAAATTTACTATGCGTGGAATGAATCGGACGGGAGATATCGACAGATCTGGACAGCTCAAATGAATAGGGATGGATCAGGGTGGAAAGCAACGAAACGAACCTCTTCTCCCTTTGATAAATTTGAACCTCAACTTCAGGTCGTTGGAGAGACCATCTACTTGGTCTGGAGGGAGTCCGATGGCACCCATTTTCAGATATGGACAGGCTGGTTGGACAGAGAAGATAAATTTTGGAAAGCTGAAAAAAAGACGGATACCCCTTTTGATAAACATAATCCTCAACTCCTTGTCGATGGGACAAAGATCTACTATACCTGGCATGAAGCCGACGGACCGGACTGGCAAAAGGCGAACTATCAGATCTGGACAGCCGAAATGAATCGAGATGGTTCGGGCTGGAAGGCCGTTCAGAGAACCTTCAATCCTTTTGATAAATATACCCCTCAACTCCAAATCCATGGAGATAAAATCTACTATGTATGGGAAGAATCAGATGGAAAGTACCGTCAGATCTGGACAGCGATTTCCAATAAGGATGGATCGGGTTGGAAATCTCAAAAAAGAACGATTTCCCCTTATGGGAAATACGACCCTCAATTTCAAATAGTAGGAAATAAAATCTATTATGTGTGGCACGAAGACCACGGACCAACGGAACCGATCTGGATAGCTATTGAAATCCTGAAATAGGACGGCGGGAAAAAATTGGATGTGGGTTTTGACCCGGCGTAAATTTATGATTCTTTCGGGAATGGGACTTTTCCCATTCCTGTTTCAACCTAATCATGTTGCTTATCCCCAAAATAGAAAGGAGGAAAAGATGAGTTACACAGCCAAAGACTACACCACACTTATAGGAATGGAAGGATTCAGTGAGACCCTCTTACGAAACCATTTTACCCTCTACCAAGGTTATGTGACCAATACCAATAAATTAATCGAAATCCTTCATCAAATGGTCAAGGAGGGAAAAATGGCAACCCCCGAGTTTTCAGAACTCAAGAGGAGATGGGGATGGGAGTTTAATGGGATGAGACTCCATGAATACTATTTCGAGAATCTCGGAGGGAAGGAAGGGTTAGACAAGGAAGGGAGACTCTTTAAAAAAATCTCCGAAGACTTTGGAACCTATGAGAACTGGGAAAAGGAATTTCGAGCCGTCGGAGCGATGCGGGGGATTGGATGGGCCATCCTATATCAAGATCCCTGGACGGGTAAACTGTTTAACTGCTGGATCAATGAACACGATACAGGCCACCCTTCAGGAGGTTTGCCGATATTGGTCCTGGATGTTTTCGAACACGCCTTTATGATCGATTATGGCCTAAAGCGAGCCGATTATATTGAAGCCTTCTTTAAAAATATCAAATGGAAGGAGGTCGAAAAAAGGCTCAAATCACTTTGAACCCCAAGGAGGGAGAGATGCCCATCATCGAGCAGGATATTGACATCTATAATATTCTAAAAGGAAGCCGGAGAGTGGCCATCATTGGCCTCTCTCCCGATCCTTTAAAGGCAGGTCACTATGTCCCCAAAACCTTAAAGGAAAAAGGGTTTGAACTCTATGGAGTGAATCCAAAATATGAAGGCCAGGAGATCTTGGGGATTAAAGTCTACGGATCATTAAGGAAGATTGAGTCCGAGATCGATGTCGTCGTTGTGTTCAGGCCTTCCAAGGACATGCCTGAAATAGCCAGAGAAGCTCTCTTAAAAGGGTTTAAGACCTTCTGGATGCAACCTGGAACGGTCAATGAAGAAGTAAAAGAGGACCTGAATCAAAAAGGGTTCAACGTGATTGCTGGAAGATGTATGAAGATAGAAAGTGAAAGGCTTTTAAAAGACGAATCAAAGAAAGGTTAAGAGGAAAGGAGAAGCATTGAGTAAACCCATCCATATCCTGATTGGGGGGGAGGCAGGTCAGGGGCTTCAGACCATTGGATTCATCTTTTCGAAGGCTCTGGTCCGAAGCGGGTATTCTGTTCATGTTCATCAGACCTATGAATCGAGGGTTCGAGGGGGACATAATACCTTTTCCATCCGCGTAGGGACTCAGAAGATTCTGGCCCCCGAGGAGAGGATCGATCTTTTGATCGCCCTCAACGAAGAAAGCCTTGCGATTCATAGAGATGAACTTTCTCCAACCGGTTTCATGATTGGAAACTCGGACTGGAATCGAAAGGAGAAAAACTGGATGGGTGTTCCCTTCAAGACCTTTGGAGAGGAAATCTATTGGAATACGGCTGCCATCGGAGTGGCTGCAGGCTTGTTAGGCTTGGATCAGCAGAGATTAGGAAAAGTGATGAGAGAGGTTCTGGGAGAAGAAAAGGCGGCTGCAAATCTTAAGGTTCTTGAAGCAATCTATCTATGGCTCGAAACGCAACCTTTTAAGATGGACCCCTTACCACCCGTTTCGAATCCTTCACCCCGTCTATTGATGAATGGACATGAGGCGTTGGCCTTAGGAGCCATTTCGTCGGGATTAAAATTTTGTGCCTTCTATCCTATGAGCCCTTCCACCTCAATCGCCCAAACCCTCATTGATTGGGCCAAGGAGATGGACCTGATCGTCCTTCAGGCAGAAGATGAGATTGCAGCCATCAATATGGCAATAGGGGCTTCCTATGCTGGCGCTCCGAGTTTGGTTCCTACCTCCGGAGGAGGATTTGCCTTGATGGTAGAGGCCGTCAGTCTTGCAGCCATCAGCGAAACTCCGATCGTGGTTGTGATTGCTCAAAGACCCGGACCTGCCACGGGATTGGCGACTCGAACGGAACAAGGAGAACTTTGGTTTGTCCTTCACGCAGGCCATGGAGAGTTTCCACGGGCTATTTTTGCACCAGGAACCATTGAGGAGTGTTTTTACATCACAAGAAAGGCTTTCGAGCTCTCAGAGAAATATCAGGGTCCAATTTTTATCCTCACGGATCATTACATCGCCGATTCTTACAGAGACATCGACCCTATCCCCGTAGAGGCCCTCTCTTTCATTCAACCTGGCGTAGATCCGAATCAAATAGAGCCTCCCTATCTCCGTTATCGAATCACGGAAAGCGGTGTCTCCCCGCGTTTACTTCCTGGGTTAAGCAAACACCTTGTCGTGGCAGATAGCCATGAACACACAGAAGACGGTCATATGACAGAGAATCTTAAGATTCGGCCCAAGATGGTGGATAAACGTCTTAGGAAGGCTCAAGGGATCGGCTCTGAAGTGAGTCCACCCACTTTCCTGGGAGATGAGGATCCCGAGATCCTCTTTGTGTGCTGGGGATCGAGCAAGGGTTCGGTCCAAGAGGCAACCCTTAGACTCTCTTCAGAAGGAAAAGGGGCTTCAATGCTTCACTTCTCACAGGTCTGGCCCATGGTCCCTGAACAATTCCTTCACTATCTTAAACGGGCTAAAAAAGTGATCTGTGTGGAAAGCAATGCTACAGGACAATTGGCTCAGCTGATTCGAAGGGAAACAGGGTTCCTTATCGACCATAAGATCTTGAGGTATGATGGATTACCCATTACCCCTCAATATATTCTTAGAAACCTTGACTAAATGGAGGGGAAAAAGATGGTGACCCTAAAGGACTATGGGGAATATAAGACGGCATGGTGTCCAGGATGTGGTAACTTTCCGCTCTTAAGAGCAATAAAACTGGCCTTGGTCAAAAAAGGACTCGAGCCTCACCAGGTTCTTATCGTCTCTGGGATAGGGCAGGCTGCCAAAACTCCTCATTACCTCAATGCGAATGTCTTTAATGGTCTTCATGGTCGAAGTCTTCCCGTGGCAACCGGTGCCAAACTGGCTAACCCTAATCTTATTGTGATTGCTGAAAGTGGGGATGGATGTATTTATGGAGAAGGGGGAAACCATTTTCTTGGAGCTATTCGGCGTAATATTGATATCACGGTGATTGTTCATGACAACCAGGTCTATGGATTAACGAAAGGTCAGGCAAGTCCAACCTCTGAGGAGGGTTTCGTCACCAAAGCTCAGCCTGACGGAGTGTTTGAAACCCCTTTCAATCCCATTGCCATTGCCGTTGCCATGCATGCTGGATTTGTGGCTCGTGGATTTGTTGGGATGGAAGACCATCTGGTAGACCTCATTGTTCGAGCCATAGACCATCCTGGGTTCTCTCTCATCGATGTTCTCCAACCTTGCGTCTCATTTAATCGAATCAATACCTTTAAATGGTATAGAGACCGATGTAAACCCCTTCCGCCCTCCTATGACCCCTACGATTGGGAGAAGGCCATGAAAGTGGCTCAACAATGGGGGGAGGAAATCCCCATAGGGATAATTTATAAAAATGATAGACTTCCTTACGAAGATCGCTTCGCACCCTTAAAAAAAGGACCACTGGTTGGGCAGAAAGTGGATCTCCCAAAATTAAGAAAGATTATTGAAACCTACGCCTAAATTGAATATTTCATACCCGTCTCTTAAAAAAAGAAACAAGGATGAAGGGGGGAAGGATGAAGAAAATATTTCTGACCTTCATGATCATTTTCATTCCGGTTGTTCTTTTTGCTCAGGGAACAGCAAAAAAAGGAAAGCCTCTCCATATCAGTGAAGAAACTCAGGCCTGTCTGGAATGTCACAAGCTTTATACTCCCGGGATTGTTGAGGATTGGCAGAGAAGCCTCCATGCTAAAACCATTCCTTCTTTGGCCATAAAGAAGCCAGAAAAAAGCCGAAAGATTTCAACCAATAGAGTTCCTTCTCCTTTGGCCGAAGTCGTGGTGGGTTGTTTTGAGTGTCATGGATTGAATCCCGAAACCCATAAAGATAATTTTGAGCATATGGGGTATAAGATCAACGTCATTGTTACGCCAAAAGATTGTGCCACCTGTCATCCAGTAGAAGAAAACCAATATTCGAGGAGTAAAAAGGCCCATGCCGTTGGAAATCTGACCAAAAATCCGGTCTATCACACTCTGGTCGAAACCATCATAAGCAAGAAGAGCATCGAACAGGGAAAAGTGATCCAAAACGAGGTTTCGGAATCGACTCGACAGGAGACCTGTTTTGGCTGCCACGGAACAGAAGTAAAGGTCTCAGGAGTTCAATCCATTGAGACCGAAATTGGAACCATCGAGGTTCCCAAGTTAATCCATTGGCCCAATCAAGGAGTGGGGAGAATCAATCCGGATGGAAGTTTGGGGGCCTGTTCTTCTTGCCATACAAGGCATCAGTTTTCTATGGAGGTCGCCCGGAAACCTTATACCTGTTCTCAATGCCATCTTGAACCCGATGTCCCTGCATGGAATGTCTATAAAGAAAGCAAGCACGGAAATATTTTTTCTTCCAATGATTCAAAATGGAATTTCAATGCGGTCCCGTGGAAGGTGGGCAAGGATTTCCAAACCCCAACCTGTGCGGCATGTCATAACAGTCTCCTCGCCACTCCGGCTGGGAAAATGGTGGCCGAAAGGACTCACGACTTCGGCTCAAGGCTGTGGGTGAGGCTCTTTGGGTTGATTCATTCCCATCCTCAACCGATTCAAGGGAACACTTCTATCCTCAAAAATAAAGACGGTCTTCCTTTACCCACCACCTTCACGGGAGAGGTAGCAAAAGAGGGACTCATCGATGAGAAGGAGCAAAAAAAGAGAAAATCAGCCCTCTCAAATATATGTATTCAATGCCACAGTACCTCATGGACCAATGCCCACTTTGAAAAACTCGAACACACTATTCGTGAAGTGGATGGAATGACCCTTGCCTCCACCCTGTTGCTCCTTGAGGCATGGACCCACCGTCTTGCCGAAGGTCTTCCTCATGGGAAAAATCCATTTGATGAGACCATTGAGCAGATGTGGATCAGACAGTGGCTCTTCTATGCCAACTCGATCAAATATGCTTCGGCGATGACCGGAGCCCCTGATTATGCCACCTTCAAGAATGGGTGGTGGAGCCTGACCGAAACTCTACAACAGATGAAAGACTGGATCGAAATTAAGAAGAAGACAAAATCGACTCCATAAAAAAGGAGGGGATGGTTCATGAATATCCTTAAGAAACCACAATGGTCGCCTTATCTGGCAGGAGCCATGCTTGGGATGGTAAGCTGGTTTGCCGTCCTCACGGCAGGAAAGTATCTGGGGGTCTCAACGACCTTTGTTCGAACCATCGGAATGATAGAGTCTCTTTTTGTTCCTGAACATGTCTCCACCCTACCCTACTTTATCAAAGAGAAACCGATCATTGACTGGCAATGGATGGAAGTTCTCGGGATTCTTATCGGAGCCTTTATCGCCTCTAAACTCTCTGGAGAATTCAAAAGCAAGTTTGTTCCTCCGATGTGGGAGAAACGATTTGGACCGGACCGATTTAAGCGATGGTTTGTGGCGTTTATAGGGGGAATCGTCTTGATGTTCGGGGCTCGAATGGCCGATGGTTGACCCTCTGGTCATGGAATCAGCGGTTCGCTGCAATTAGCTCTGAGTGGATGGATCTCCCTTATCTGCTTCTTTATCGGAGGAATGATTATGGTTCGTCTCCTCTATGGAAAGGGAGGTGATTAAAATGGGAACACTCCTTTTGGGCCTTCTCACAGGGATATTCTTCGGGTTTTTCCTTCAAAAAGGTCAGGCGCTACGCTATGACAGACAAATTGGGATGCTCCGCCTAAAGGACTTTACCATCCTCAAACTGATGCTCTCTGCTATTCTGGTAGGAATGGTTGGAATCTATTTCTTTGTCGATATGGGATGGGGAAAACTCAGCATCAAACCTACCCTACTGGGAGCCAATATTTTGGGTGGATTGATTTTTGGATTGGGATGGGGAATGTTAGGCTACTGTCCTGGAACTGCCGTTGGAGCCACTGGAGAAGGGAGATGGGATGCCTTCTGGGGTGGAATTTTAGGGATGCTTGTTGGAGCAGGAATTTTCGCTGAGGTTTACACCTTTATTAAAGACAGTTTACTCAAATGGGGAGATTTTGGAAAAATGACCATCCCTAAATTAATCGGGGTGAATCACTGGATGGTCGTTATTCTTTTCTGGGTGATCCTGGCAGGAGTGTTAGTGGCCTTAGAAAAAAAGTTCCCTTTAGAAAAATAATAACCCCCCTTGTCCTTTCAAAAAGGGCAAGGGGGTTTTAATTAGAAGATCTTAACCTGTGAGCGTGGCGAGGTAGGCTGCTCCAAGTCTCTCCACATGGTTTTTCACATTCTCAAAGTAATTGAAGTGTTCTTCCTCATCTTTGAGAAGCTCTTCAAACAGCTCTTTAGAAATCTGATCTTTCTCCGAAGCACAAATCGTGGAGGCCTCGTTATACATTTTAATGGCCTGATCCTCCAAAGCTAAATTTGTTTTCAACATCTCTTCAATGCTTTGTCCTTTCTTTGCCGTCGCATCAGGAGCAGAGGTGGGTTCTCCCTTTAGAAAGAGAATCCTTTCGGCCAACTTTTCTGCATGTTTCATTTCTTGAATCGCAATTTCTTTAAACTTCGTTCCTAATTTTCCAAAATCCTGGTCTTCCAGTTCGTAATGCTGGGCCATATACTGAGATATGGCTGTCAACTCTCTGGCTCGTGCCGCATTCAATAGATCAATCACTTTCTTGCTCATAACGCCTCCTTTTTGGTATAATTTTTTAAATTATATTAAAATTAAACCCGTTATTAGTCAAGAACAAAAAATGAAAGAAAGGAGGGATTAATATCCCCAATCGAATTCTCATTATTGAAGATGAAAAGGATATTGTTGATCTCCTTACTTACCATTTCGAACAAGCAGGTTACTCCGTAATTGCAACCCTTGAGGGACCCATGGGTTTGGAAAAAGCAAAAAAAGAGCGTCCAGATCTGGTCATCCTCGATCTCATGCTTCCGGGAATGGATGGGAAAGATGTATGTAGAGCTCTAAAGTCAGATCCTTTGACTCGCTCTATTCCAATTCTTATGCTTACTGCTAAATCAGAGGAGATGGATCGGGTCATCGGATTTGAACTGGGAGCAGAGGATTATGTCACCAAACCCTTTAGTCCAAGGGAACTTATCTTAAGGGTGAAGGCTATTTTAAGGCGTAAAGAGTCGCCTTCACGGGAGGAAAAAGTGATCCAAATCGAGGACCTCTTAATCGATATGGATCGTCATCAAGTCTTCCTTAAAAATAGGCCGCTTTATTTAACCTCTACAGAGTTTAAACTTCTGGTAGAACTGGTTTCTAACAGAGGCCGGGTTCAAACCCGCCAGAGGCTTCTCGATAAGATTTGGGGATATACTTACGAAGGTTATGCCAGAACCGTGGATACCCATATCCGAAGATTGAGAGAAAAACTGGGTGAAAAAGGGAATTGGATCGAGACCCTCCGGGGAGTGGGGTATCGATTTCGAGAGTGATGAAATGAGGGCTCGATTTCGCCTCAAATTAATACTCCTTTTTCTCTCCCTTTTCATTTTTTTTATTCTCATTCAATTTAGTCTCATCTCTCTACTCCATCGCTCCTTTTTATTCTCCTCAATGCTTGCCTTTTCTATTGTTACTCCTCTAACTTACCTAATTTTAAGGAGGATCATAAAACCCATTGAAAGCCTTACAGAATTAGCGAATCGGATTGCCTCTGGTAGCTTAGACAGAGGATCCTTGGTGGAATCCAATGATGAATTAGGGAGACTTTCGATAGCCATCGAGGAGATGAGACGTCAGCTGCTGAAAAAAATTGAAGACCTATCAAGAGAAAAGGATTATCTTCGGACACTCCTGGGAGGAATGGTAGAGGGTGTTTTAGTGGTAGACGAGAAGGGAAAGATCTTAATTGCCAATCCAACCCTCCATCAACTTCTTTCACTCCCCCCTGAAATTGAAAAACGGACCCTTCTTGAAATCCTCCGGAATGTAGAATTAGAAGAGACCATCCAAAAGGTTCTTCAAGATGGTCAAAGCAAAACCTTAGAATTAAGGCTCCCTGAGCCCCAAAAAAGAATCTTTGAAGTCAATATTGCACGGGTTGTTTCACCTTCTTACGGAATGGCGATAGAGAATTCAGGCTATAGAAGTGTCATTGCTGTCTTCCATGATATCACCCGATTAAAGGAACTTGAAAAGATTCGCCAAGATTTTGTTGCGAATGTCTCCCATGAACTCAGGACTCCCCTGACAAGCATCAAAGGCTATGTTGAAACCCTTCTGGAAGGGGCATTGAAGGAAGAGGTGGCTTACCCATTCCTCCAAATTATTAAAAAACATTCGGATCGGTTGGAGAGGATTATTGAAGATCTTTTGATGCTTTCAAAGATTGAATCCAATGAATTTCAATTAAATAGGGAACCTCTTTATCTCTCCGAACTTATTAGGGAAGCCTTAGGGGTACTAAAAGAATCTTATGAGAGAAAGAAAATAAAGGTTGGGGTGAGCGAAACCTCCCCTACCCTTCAAGTTAATGGAGACCGACAATATCTGGAACAGGTGTTATTGAACCTTTTGGATAATGCGATTAAATACGGGCGAGAAGGAGGAAGGATTGAAATCTCGGTTAAAGAAAAAGACCCCCAGCAGGAAATAGAGATTTCCATCAAAGACGATGGGATTGGAATCCCTAAAGAGGATTTAGGGAGGATCTTTGAAAGGTTTTATCGAGTCGACAAAGGAAGGAGTCGTGAATTAGGGGGAACTGGATTGGGACTTTCCATCGTCAAACATATTATCCAAGCTCACGGAGGAAAAGTCTGGGTTGAAAGCACCCTTGGTGAAGGCTCTACCTTCCATGTGATTCTTCCTCAATCCTTCCAAAACCCTCCTTTTTAGAGCATTAAAATCTTAATCTAAATTTAACAATCCTGTCATCCCATTGTAAAACAGGCCTATTATGATTGATCAAGTGAAAGTCAACACTTTCAAAAGGCTCCTGATAAAGAGGAAGGAGGTGAGGGATCAAATTAACAAAAATGTTAAAGAGTTGTAACAGAATTGTAACAAATTTAAAATAAAAAGGAGGTAAACCAAATGAGCAAGATTCAATTAGGTAAAAAACTTTTAATATTAGTATTAGCCGTATGGGTAGTCACCGTTTTCGGGCCTTCCATTACTCCTGGTCTGGCTGTAGAGAAAATCGTGAAGATTGATGGATCGAGTACGGTTTATCCGATTACAGAGGCTGTGGCGGAAGAATTCCAGAAGGCCAAACGAGGGACCATCAAAGTGACGGTCGGGATTTCCGGTACCGGCGGAGGTTTTAAGAAGTTTTGTAGGGGCGAAACGGATATTTCTGATGCCTCCAGGCCCATTGTAAAAAAAGAGATAGAGGCATGTAAAGAAGCTGGAATCGAGTATATCGAACTCCCAATCGCTTATGATGGGATTGCCGTCATGGTTAATCCAAAAAATAACTGGGTAACCTCGATGACTCCAGAGGATCTTAAAAAGATATGGGAACCTGCGGCTGAAAAGAAAATCACGAAATGGAACCATGTCCGCTCCACATGGCCAGAAGTCTCGCTCAATCTCTATGGCCCTGGTGTGGACTCGGGAACCTTCGACTATTTCACAGAAGCGATCGTAGGAAAATCGAGGGCAAGTCGTGGGGATTTTACAGCCAGTGAAGACGACAATGTCCTGGTTCAGGGGATTGCCACCGATCGAGGCGCCTTAGGTTTTTTCGGATATGCTTATTATGCAGAAAACATGGATAAGCTGAAGATCGTCCCCATTGATGCTGGGAAGGGCCCCGTTATTCCCTCTGAGAAAACCATTATGGATGGAACTTATCAGCCCCTCTCCAGACCCATCTTTATTTATGTGAATAAAAAGGCCATGGAGAAGCCTGAAGTAAAAGAGTTTGTAGAGTTCTATTTAAAACATGCATTTAAGTTGGTTAAGCAAGTTAAATATGTTCCTCTCCCTGAGCGGGCCTATAAACTTGCAGAAGAGAAATTTATTAAACGAATTGCTGGAACTGTATTTGGTGGGGAAGCAAAGATCGGAATCAAAATCGAGGAACTCCTCAAATTAGAGGAGAAAAAATAAAATCCCTTGAAACGATCCCTGTTGATCATCTTCAAAGAGAGGGCGATAGAAGGAACGCTTCTCCTTTGCGCCCTCTCTTCAATTTTTATAACCTTAAGCATTGTCGTTATCCTTTTTTACGAATCGTTTGGATTTTTTAAAGATATTCCCCTAAGGGAATTCTTGACTGGAACCCAATGGACTCCTCTCTTTGCCCAGCCTAAATTTGGAATTTTGCCCCTCGTCTGTGGTACCCTTTTGGTCACTGGGATTGCTGTTCTCGTTGCCTTACCTATCGGTCTCATTGTGGCAGTATATCTCAGTGAGTATGCCTCTCACCGGATCCGGGAAATGGCCAAACCCACCCTTGAGTTGCTGGCAGCTATCCCCACGGTGGTTTATGGATATTTTGCCCTCCTCTTCCTGACCCCCATCCTTCAACAATTAATTCCTGATCTTTCAGGCTTTAATGCCCTAAGTCCAGGAATCATCATCGGCATAATGATCATCCCTTACGTGAGTTCGGCGAGCGAAGATTCCATGAGGGCAGTCCCAATGCATATCCGGGAGGGGTCTTATGCCATGGGAGCGACAAAATTTCAGACAGCCTTTAGGGTCATCATTCCCTCCGCTTTCTCAGGGATCGCTGCCTCCTTTATTATTGGTATCTCCAGGGCTATTGGAGAGACCATGGTCGTGGCCATTGCTGCTGGGATGATGCCCAATCTTACCCTCAATCCCCTTAAACCCGTTCAGACCTTGACCGCTTATATCGTGGGGGTGAGTCTTGGAGACCTCCCTCACGGGACGCTTGAGTACAAAACTATTTTTGCGGCTGGCATTACTCTTTTTTTGATGACCCTTTTTCTAAATATCCTCGGTTTTTGGTTTAAACGGAAGATTCGAGAGGTCTATTGAGAATGGAACCTGAGCAAAACTCGTTTCAAGAAATAAGAGAAAGAATCATCCAGAATAAATTACGCGATCATCTCTTCTGGATCCTGGGATTCTTTTCCACCCTTATCGGCTTTGTCGTTCTCTTCACTCTCATCATCGATCTCTTTATCGATGGGTTTCCACGCCTGAGCTGGTCCTTCTTGGTCTCTTATCCCTCCCGATTTCCAGAAAAAGCAGGAATCCTCTCTGCTTGGGTGGGGACTACTCTGGTGATGGTGGTCACAGCCATCACGGCCATTCCTCTTGGAATCGCGGCAGGAATTTACCTTGAGGAATACGGGAAAAAGAACTGGTTGACCCATCTGATCGAGATTAATATGAACAACCTGGCAGGAGTCCCTTCTATTATTTATGGACTTTTGGCCCTCGGTTTATTTGTCTATTTTTTTAAATTTGGAGAGAGCATCTTAACGGGAGGGTTAACATTGGGTCTCTTGATCCTCCCTATGGTGGTCACCTCCACTCGGGAATCCATCAAATCAATCCCTAACTCGATTCGTGAAGCCTCCTATGCTTTAGGGGCAACCAAATGGCAAACGATTAAGGATCATATCCTCCCCTATTCTATGGGGGGAATCTTGACCGGCGTAATTATTGGTCTTTCCAGAGCCATAGGAGAAACGGCTCCCATCATTACTGTTGGGGCTTTAACCTTCATTGCATTTTTACCGTCTCCTCCCCTAAGCCCTACCTTTCCATTTATCTCATTTAAATGGCTTTTTGATCCCTTCACGGTGATGCCCATTCAAATGTTTAACTGGGTCTCCCGGCCTCAAAAAGAGTTTCATTTGAATGCGGCTGCAGCTGGGATTATTCTTCTTGTGATGACTTTAGTGATGAACGGCTTGGCCATCTATTTACGATATCGATTCAGAAAAAGAATGAAATGGTAACAGAAAGAGGGAAAGAGAGATGATCATTCCAGAGAAGTTAAAAGCAGAGGTCAAGAATCTCAGCTTCTATTACCATCAAATCCAGGCGATAAAGAATATCCATCTCCCAATCGCTGAAAATCGGATTACCGCTTTGATTGGTCCTTCTGGGTGTGGGAAAACGACCTATCTCCGATGTTTTAATCGGATGCATGATCTTTATCCAAATAATCGCTACGAAGGAGAGATCATTCTTTATCCTGACCGTTTAAATATTATTAGCCCAAAAGTAGATCCCATTGAGGTCCGAATGCGGATCAGCATGGTTTTCCAAAAACCCAATCCCTTCCCAAAAACGATCTATGAGAATGTGGCCTATGGGCTTCGGGTGAGAGGAGAAAATCGCAGGAGTTTCCTTAACGAAAAGGTGGAGATAGCCTTAAGACAGGCTGCCCTTTGGGACGAGGTAAAGGATAGACTCTTTGATCATGCCTTCAATCTCTCAGGAGGACAACAACAGAGGTTATGTATTGCACGAGCCCTGGCAACGGACCCTGAAATTCTTCTCTTTGATGAACCCACCTCTGCCTTGGATCCCACAGCCACCTCGAAGATCGAGGAACTGATCATGCAACTCAAAAAAGACGTGACCATCATCATCGTGACCCACAATATGCAACAAGCGGCAAGGGTTTCAGACTATACGGCCTTTATGTACCTCGGAGAAATTATTGAATTCGATAAAACCGATAAGATCTTTACCCGCCCGTCCAAAAAATTAACCGAAGACTACATCACGGGACGCTTTGGCTAAACGAATAACGAAGCAGAAGAAAGGAGTCTGCCCATGATCACTGAAACCCAATTCCAAAAAGAGTTGGAAACCCTGAAAGAAAATCTCCTAAAGATGGCTGCCCTGGTCGAGGAGACTATCCGTGATTCGGTTCAATCATTGGTCAAAAGGGATTCGGATCTTGCCCAGAAGGTTTTTCAGAAAGAGGATCAAATTAATCAGATGGAGATTAAGATCGATGAGATGTGCCTTAAACTTCTTGCCTTAAGGCAACCGATGGCCGTGGATCTCCGATTTATCACCTCGGCCATGAAGATTGTCACCGATCTGGAGAGGATGGGAGATCAGGCTGTCAATATTGCGGAAAGGGCCATCTCCTTAAACCAAGAGCCTCAACTAAAACCTTACATCGATATCCCACGAATGGCCGAGATTACCCAATCCATGGTCAAGGATGTATTGGATGCCTTTGTGACCCGAGATTCCAAACTCGCCCGTTCGGTTTGTGAAAGAGACGATTTGGTGGATGGGCTAAATGATCAGGTGGTCCGAGAACTTCTGACCTACATGATGGCCGACCCCAAAACGATCCCCCGGGCTGTCCATCTCATGATTGTCGCTCGGTGTCTGGAACGAATCGCAGATCATGCCACCAACATCGCTGAGGACGTCATTTTTATGGTCGATGCCCTGGTGATCAAACACCACGCCGATGTTAAGGAAAAAGAGGCTTAACGCAACAAAAAAAGATGAAGGGGGTAAGGCTTCTTTAAGCGCCTTTGGATGAGCTTGAAGAAGTCTTCTCTTCGAATTCTTTCCAGAATTTTTCATCCGGTCTTTGCCAGTCCTCTCCCCAGCGACCAGCAAAGAATCCTTTCAACTTTTCAAAGAGAAGCCTCCATCCAGGTAAATACTCATGCTTGAGTACATCCTCCAGAAAAGGAACGACCTCGCCTAATTTCTCCTTTGGAAGATAGGCTCTGGCCTTGAGTTCGATGGAGCGCTTCAATGCCTCCGGAGTTAGGGCATGAGCGGTCAGCATGACCACCGGGAAGTTTCGACTTACTGCAAGGGTTAAAAGATCGAACCCCCTCACTCCCATGATATCAAGGATGACCAGGTCATAGGTCCATGAGACCATCTTCTCCACGGCCTCCTCATAAGTCATTGCCTTATCAAAAATACAGTCCTTACAGGCCCCTTTGATCTCCTCTTCGAGGACGGCTAATACATCAGGCTCATCATCGACAGCCAATATTCTTTTCCCATCTAATATCGATTCAGTCATCGCCTCTCCTCCTTTCTTCCAACGTTTAGAGTTTTCCCCACTCTTGCCAGTGCATCCCTGTCTTTTTCTCCCAATCGGATTCGAATTTACTATCAAAAAACCCTTTTAATTTCTCGAGGAGTCTCCTCCATCCAGGTAAATAATCGTATTTCAAAACGTCCTCCAGGAAGGGAACGATCTCGCCCAATTTCTCCTTAGGAAGGTAGGCTCTTGCCTTCATCTCGAAAGAACGTTTCAAAGCCTCGGGGTTAAGGGCATGGGCGGTCAGCATGACCACTTTCAAATTCTTCTTCACCGCCATTTCCAACAGATCAAACCCTCTTACTCCCATAATATCAAGGATGACGATATCGTAGGATTGAGAGTTTAATTTTTCACAGGCCTCTTCGTATGTCTTTGCGGTGTGAAATTGGCAATTTGGACACGCCTCTAAAATCTCTTCTTCCAAGATTTTCAAGACATCGGGTTCGTCATCGACAGCCAAAATCTTTTTACCATTGAGAATCGATTCCATTCCTCCACCTCCTGTTGTCCATCGAAGGATTAAAGATGAAAGGGAGGGAGCCGGACCATAAAACAAGTCCCTATCCCTTCTTTGCTCTCTAATTCAATTTCTCCTTCCATAGCATCCACCAGGGCTTTTACCCCTGCCAGTCCTAATCCTAAACCTGGAACTGCACCCTCTTTTTTCTCACCCAATCGCCGGAACCGCTGAAAAAGGATGGTTTGATCTTCCGGAGAAATCCCAAGGCCATCATCCCTTACTGAAATGAGAAGATCCTTTTCTCCCTTCACCGAAAGATCGATTCTCGTTCTCCGGTATTTCATGGCGTTACTGATCAGATTTCTAAGAATTTGTCGGATCTTTTTGGGGTCATGACAAAAAGGGGTATGGCACCATTTCCCGCTCACTTCCACATAGATCCCATAGGAGGTCAAGGACTGTCTAAACTGGTCTTCATCCTCCATTTCGTAAAGCTTTTCAACTCCTTCGACCCCAGCGCCTTCGAGAACTTCTAAAATGGATTCACGAATCACCCTTTCTATTTGGAAATGTTCTTTCTCAAACAAACCCTCTTTAGAACGGGTAATCTCGATGATCTCCTGGACAAGAATTTGTGCCTTTAAGGTATTTCTTGCAATTCGTTCAAGAACCCTTCGTTGAGCCTCTGTCAGAGGTCCGTACCTTTCTGATTTCTGAAGGAGGGAGGCCACACTGGTAGCGACGATAGAAAGGGGGCCCGAAAGGTCATGGATCAGAAGGTCGATAAAAGCTTCCTTTTGGGCGGAAGCCTCTATCGGCACCCCTTTTTCCTCTAATCTCCCTTTTCTTTTCCAAAGTCCCATAAGCTCTCTTTAACACTATATCTATAGTTGAAATTGACCTGCTCTGTCAATAAAAATGATCAGAAAGGACCCTGGGGCGGGGGGTAAAAGTTATTTTCAAAGGAACCCCTCACCGAAGGGTGGAGGAGAGTTTAGATCTGAAAGGAAGATTGGAAAAAACCTATTTCTATAAGGGATCGCTTGGAATATCTGCTTCGATGATGGAATCGGAGGAAGAAAGCCATTTGACATCCAAGGGATGTTGTGGTATCGATGTTAAAGAATGAAGAAGCTATTCCGTTTCCTTCCTCTTTTTTCTTTATTGTCAATCCTATTTCTTGCATCTCCTCTTTTAGCCAACTCGATTATTGATATTCGATTCTGGTCTGCCCCAGATCATACCCGGATCGTTCTGGATCTCTCGGGTCCCGTCGAATATAAAACGATATCCAAGGAGGATCCTCTCCAATACCATCTGGAACTTTTCTCCATCACCTCCTTGCCCAAAACAAGAGAGATCGACATCAATGATCCCCATCTCTCTAAATTGACCCTCAGCCTGATCGAAAAAGGAAAAGCGAACTTAGTTCTATATCAGAAAAAACCCCTAAGTGCTCTTCCCTTTCTTCTCAAACCCTACCTGAACAAACCCTATCGCCTTGTCATCGATTTGATTGACCTTCACCAGGAACAGAAAGAACAGGAAGATCGACAACGACAGAAAGAGATTCAACCTAAGGGGACCAAAATCGTAGTCATCGATCCGGGCCATGGGGGAGAAGATTCAGGAGCGGTAGGCCCTCAGAAGACCATGGAGAAGGATATTGTTTTAAAGGTGGGAGAAAAAATCCTCTCTCTTTTAGCCCCACAAAAGGGAATAAAAGCCTTTCTGACTCGAAAGGGAGATTATTTTATTCCTTTGGAACAGAGGGTTCGGATCGCGAGGGAATATAAAGCGGATCTCTTTATCAGTCTCCATATGGATGGAAGTTTCAACCCTCAAGCCAGAGGGGCCTCCGTCTATTGTCTCTCTCTTTCAGGGGCAACTGACCAAGCCGCCAAAGTTCTGGCCGACAAAGAGAACATGTCCAACATTCTGGGAGGGGCTTTCCTTCGGCCCGCCTCTCTTTCTCCGGATCCTCATGTGAATCAAATCCTATTCGATCTTCTCCAGAACTACTCCATGAGGGAAAGTTTTCGATTTGCTGAAGGGGTTTTGGAAGAGATGAAGAAAATCAATCATCTAAAATACACCACCTATCGGCAGGCAAACTTTATTGTTCTGAGGGCCCCGGATATTCCTTCCGTCCTCATTGAGCTTGCCTATATTACGAACAGAAAGGATGAACAAATGCTCAATCATCCAGAATTTCAAGAAAAGATGGCCAAAGCGATTGGGAATGCCATTCAAAAATATTTCGACTTGATTTATTGACAAACCCTATCCAAGTATATTATTAAAATGATCAGCCACGAAGGTGATGCTCTGAAAGGGCCTAAAGTGGCTTTTTTATTAGCGGATCATGGAAAAAAAACCGAAGGTGATTGCCGTGGTGGACGGACAGGGGGGTGGGATTGGGGCGGTCATTATCAAGCGTCTTCGCGAGGCTTTTGGCGAAGCAGTCGAAATTATCGGATTAGGAACTAATGCGATGGCCACCGGGGCGATGCTTAAAGCAGGAGCAAATCGAGGTGCCTCTGGAGAGAACGCGATTGTTCAGACCGTGAAAACCGTGGATCTCATTATCGGATCGACGGGAATTGTCCTTGCAAATTCAATGATGGGAGAATTGACTCCTAAGATGGCAGAACATATCGCCTCCTCTCCGGCGACGAAATTTCTATTGCCATTAAAGATCTCAGGGGTAGAAATTCTTGGGGCTCCAAAGGAGCCCCTTCCCCATTTAGTGGAAACCCTGATCAAGAAAATTCAGGAGACGATTGCAGTCTGAATCCTTGATCTCCCCCTCCCCTTTTCAGAAGGAGATTGGAGGATTTGAAACAGGAGGAACCATAGATGTGTGAGGCGAATGCTTATCTTATAAAAGAGGGTAAAGAAGAATTAATCCTCGAGGATCTCTCGATCCTTCGCCCGGAAGGGGAATCGTTATACCTTCAGAATATCTTCGGCGAACAGAAACGAATCAAAGCACGAATCAAAGAGATGAATCTCCTTGACCATCGTATCCTCTTAGAAGAAATCTAAGGGACCTATCGGTCGAGAGTCTTGACAAATTAGAAACTTCTGGTAAGATAAAATAAACCTAAGAAAGGTTGGGTTTAGGCCACGAAGGCTAAATTTTAAAACCATAAAAGCTTTCGTGGCTTTTTTATTTGGAGAAAGGAATGATCCATGCATATTCCGGATGGATATCTCGGACCTGAGACGTATGGAGGCCTTTGGGCTGCAACCGTCCCTT
>JBBIMX010000034.1:0-28384 GCA_037444165.1 Deltaproteobacteria bacterium
TCTCGGGCTTATTCCCCACTTCTTAATGAGGGATTACGAGGAGATAAAAAAATGGGTTGAATTTTTTTTAAAAAAGGGATAGGGTGTTAAATCGGAGTATGGAAAAATTAAAAAAAGGGGGTGAAGAATTATGAAGAAGATTGGGGTGTTAGGCTGGATCTTAATTGGTTTCGCTTTGGGAATCATTGTAGGTGCCATTGTGGGGAAACCTATTACGGTGATTCGACCCTTGGGAACACTATTTATCAATCTTTTAAAGATGCTCATTGTTCCTCTGGTTTTTTCCACTCTGGCTTATGGAGTATCCACCTTTTCGGGAGCCAAGTTAGGCAAGATGTTTGGGAAGACTTTCTTCTTTTATTACTTCACCGGGATTGTGGCGATGATTGTAGCGCTCATTATCGCCGGAATAAGTGGGACCGGGACAGGATTTCCCATCGGAGAGTTGAAGAAGATCGAGATCAAGCCTCCTCCCAAGTTGGTCGATGTGGGTTTGGCAATCATCCCCACCAATCCCATCGAATCATTGGCCAAAGGGGATATCCTTCCAATTATCTTTTTTGCCATCTTCCTTGGAATCTCGATTGCCGCGGCAGGGAAAGCGGCTGAACCCCTGAAGGATTTCTTAGGGGCCCTGGCAGAAGCGATGTATAAGCTTGTGGGCTATGTCCTGTGGTATGGACCGATTGGAGTCTTTGCCCTGATTGCGGTGACCGTTGGAACCCATGGCCTCTCTGTCCTTAAACCCTATGCCTATCTCATCTTTCTGGTCTATCTTGCCTGTGCTATTCAAATCTTTGTGGTCTATGCAGGTCTTCTGAGGGCATTTGGGATCAAACCCTATCGTTATCTGAATAAGATCAAAGAGGCTCCCATCTTTGCCTTTACGACCTGTAGCAGTTCAGCCACTCTTCCGGTCACAATGAGGGTCACCAGGGATGCGGGAGTCTCCAATGAAACGACCAGTTTTGTTCTCCCTATGGGAGCTACAGTCAATATGGATGGCACAGGGATGTATCAGGCGATTACGGCTATCTTTCTTGCCAATGCCTTTAATGTTCAGCTTACTTTTTACCACTATATTATCATTGCGATCACAGCGCTTCTTGCTTCGATTGGAACGGCTGGTGTTCCAGGGGCAGGACTCATCATGCTGAGTATGGTATTGGGGGCAATTGGAGTTCCCCTCGATGGGATTGCCTTGGTTGCAGGGATAGATCGGATTCTGGATATGGCCCGAACCTCAATCAATGTGACGGATGATGCCGTGGCTGCCGCATTGGTCGGAAAGTCGGAGGGAGAGAAACTTCCCGAAGATCTCCTGGCATAAACACTAAGTTCTATTCCCTCCTTCCATTTTCGATAGGGTGGAAGGAGGGATTTTTATTTGAGGAGAGGATGGGAGAAAAGATAATCGGAATTCTTGGAGGAATGGGACCGGAGGCCACCATTGATCTCTTTACAAAGATCGTTAAGGGGACAAAGGTGAAGAAGGATCAGGATCACTTTAGAATCCTGATTGATAATAATCCCAAGATTCCAGACCGAACCCGGGCTATCCAAGGGAAAGGTCCAAGCCCCCTTCCCCAGCTTATTCAAAGTGCAAGACTTCTGGAGGAGGCAGGGGCGGATTTCATCATCATTCCATGTGTCACCGCCCATTATTATTATGAACCCCTTAAGAAGAGGGTTCACATTCCCATCCTTCATATTATTGAAGAGACCGTCAAGTTCGTGGAGAAAAGATATAAGGGGATTCAAAAGCTGGGTCTCATCGCCACCACGGGAACCCTTCAGACAGGTCTTTTTCAGAAAGCCTTTTCTTCGACAGGGATAGGATTAATTCTTCCTTCCTCTGAGATCCAAAAAAGATATATTATGGAGGCCATCTATGGAAAGAAGGGAATTAAGACGATGGGTCCTTCCGAGGAATCCAGAGCGCTGATCATCAAAGCCGCTGAAAGGTTGATCCTTGAAGGGGCTCAAGCCATCATCGCAGGCTGCACAGAGGTTCCTTTGGTATTAAAAGAAGGGGATATTTCTGTCCCTGTGATTGATCCTGTCTCAATCCTTGCTCAAGCAGCGATGGCTAAAGCCAGATCCTCAAAGAGATAACTAATGGGTATCCAGATCGTTGAAAAAATCTATAGGATTGAGCTTCCTATCCCTTTCCCTTTGAAGACAACCAATGTCTTCTTCATTGATGAGCCTCCAAGGACACTCATTGATACGGGGATTAAAACTGAGGCCTCCTTTGAGGCCTTAAGAAAGGGATTGGAAAAGATTGGCTTCTCCATCCAATCCATCGAAAGAGTGCTCATCACCCATGGTCATATTGACCACTATGGGCAGGCTAAAAAAATCGCCTCGATGTCAGGGGCTCCCATCTCTCTCCATCCAAAGGAATATGGAAGGATTCGATCGATGATTCATTCTTTTGGTTTATTAAGATCCATTCTTTTGAGAAATGGAGCCCCTGAAGCATTGGTCAGCCAAATCATCCATTATATTGAAGCAGCCCAGAAGATGGCCGATCCCTTAGAAGAAGCCCTCTTCCTTAATGATGGGGATATCATTCCCTTTGATTCCATGACTTGGAAGGTGATCCATTGTCCGGGACACAGCCCGGGTCTTCTCTGTTTCTACTGGCCGGAGAAGGGGATTCTTTTTACCGGAGATCATCTGCTCAAGGAGATTACCCCCAATCCATTTTTGAATATTCGAGAAGCGGGAGCCCCCGTGGGTTATCCGAGCCTTAAAGAATATCTAAGCTCTTTAAGGAAGATTGAAAGATATGACCTTTCTCTTTTGCTCCCAGGTCATGGAGAAGAGGTGAGGGATCCCAAGGGTTTGATTCAATCCATTCTCACCCATCACAAAGAACGAATGGAGCATGTCGTTTCCTCTCTTTTGAAAGGGCCGAAGACTCCCTTCGAGATCACCATGGATCTGTTCCCAGACGTTCCACCTTTCGAAGTCTTTTTGGGGATCTCTGAAGCCGTAGGTCATTTAGAGATTTTAAAGGAAGAGGGGAGGGTAAGGGTTTTTGAGAGAGAGGGCAGGGATTATTATGAATTAGAAGCATTTCAATAGTTCTCAATCATTCCATAACGGCTATGTTTCCTGAGTTTCTTCCTCCCTATAGTATCGGTCCTTTTATTGGTTTTATCACCTATGCTGTCCTTTCTCTTCTTTCCCTTATGATCCTCCTCATCTATCGAACCTATCGACCTCTTTGGGCTCTTTTTACCTTCTACCTCCTCTCTGCCCTCCTCTTCTTTGGTTGGTTGATTTATAGTTTCCAGAGATCTCCCCTTTCTATTCTTTCAGGTTATCGAATCGATCTCGCCTCTCTGGCCCTTTTGCCTTCGAGCTGGATCTGGTTTGTTTCGTCACTGACGGGAAAGCGAATAGGAGGGCTATCTAAATGGATGATCAGATTGAGTCTCCTGCTGGCTTTCCTCGCTCTTGTGGGGCAAGGACCCTGGCTCTTAGGACTTCCTCTTGAATCCCATCAGGTTGATCCTCATATCTTGAGACCTCAATCGAAGATGTTAAAACCGGCTATCTATCTTTACTGTTTCTTAAGCGGCCTCTTTTATTCCATATGGAGCATGGGAAGACTTTTCCGGAGCCAAACGCCCAGGCCTGTCTATTTTTTCCCCATTGGAATTGGTCTACTTCTCTGGTTCTTGGGAGGACTCCATGATGGTCTTCGTTCCATGGGGATGGTTATCCTCGTAAAACCCCAGATCCTCTGGTTGACCTCTTTTTGGCTCTCCTTATCTTTAACCATGGCGGTGGCGCTCCATTTCCATTCCTTGGAGAAGGCCATTCGTGAAACCCGGGATGTGTTTGAGAAATTTGTTCCGCCCGCCTACCTTCGCCGCATTGCAACCCATGGCTTGGGATCGATTCGGTTGGGCAAAGCAGACCTTCAGGAGGTTACCATCCTCTGTGCCGATATTCGGGGGTTCACTAAGCTCTCAGCCCAACTCCATCCTGATGAGCTGATCCAATTGGTCAATCGACTCTATGGGGGACTCTCTCAAAGCATCGAGAGATGGCAAGGAGTGATTGATAAATTCTTGGGGGATGCCCTTCTCTGTATCTTTGAAGGAGAAGACTCCTCATGGCGAGCCCTTGCCTGCGGTGTAGAAATCCTTTCTGAAACAGAATCGTTTAACAGGACTTGGAGTTCTTCAAATCACTCCATTCAAATCGGAATCGGAATTCATCGAGGCCCGGCTGTCCTGGGAACAATTGGATCCTCCAGGCGAATGGATTCAACCGTATTGGGTCTTACAGTCAATTTAGCAAAACGGCTTGAAGAATTAACCCAGCCCATGGGAGCCAAGATTCTCATTTCCAAGGAGGTGGCTCGATCCCTTCCCCCCGAACACCCTTACTGCCTCCGACACCTCGGGGAGGTTTCGGTCAAAGGGAATCCAGTCCCGATGAGCGTTTTTGAAGTGATCCGATAAGATGGGGCATCCTTTTAGAAGAGGCTAAATTTCAGATATTTTCGGGGTTGCTCTTTGATCTCTTTTATCAACTTTTTCAACTCAGAGGCGGTCTCCTTGAACTCCACCACGGTTTCTCTTAATTCCCTCACCATCTCCCTATCTCTGAGGAGCGCTCCGGCCAATCCCTCTCCTTGATCCATCTTTTCCAGGATGGCATTTAATCGAATCGCTCCCTGATCGAGATGGTCATAGAGTTGAGGGTTCTCGATGAGCCGTTGAAGCGTCCCCTCTCTTTCGTTTAATCGCTGGCTGAAGGCCTCGAGTGTCGAAATAGTCGTATCCATTTTTTTACCAACATTCTCAATGGTTCTATCCATTTTTTGGCCGACCTCTTCAAGGGTAGAAACCACCCTCACGGTTTTTTCATAAAGGGAGGGATCTTCGATCAGTCTTTTTAGAGTCCCTGGACTTTCACGAATTTCTTTTGCAAAGGCCTCTATGGTAGAAATGGTAGAAGTCATTTTTTGGTAGAGGGTCGGGTCTTCGAGAAGACGTTTCAAGGTTCCTCTGGATTGTTTAATCTCTTCAAGGGTAAGAGAAAGGTTTTTTGCAGTTCGATCCAGGTGATCATAAATGGACGGATTGGTTAGAAGTTTGGCCATCGTCCCTTCTCCGGTCTCAATTTTGACAATGAGATTGTCCAGTTTCTGGATAAAGTCTCCTATCTTTCCAATGGAGATGGAAGCCGTCTCCATCACATCTGAGAATTCAAGGGGAATCGTTCCCCTGATCATCTCTCCAGCGCGAATCGGTTCTGCCTGAGGGGAGCCTGCTGTCAATTCGACATATTTGTCCCCTAAGAGCCCCATCGTCATCACACTGGCCTGTGCATCCCGTCTCATATAATCAAGGATCTTCTTTTGAATGGAGATGGTCACAATGGCTCCGAGGGTTGGGCTCAATTGAATTTCCTTGACCGATCCAACCTCCGTTCCAAAAATCCAGACAGGAGCTCCTTTTCGGAGTCCCCTTACATCTCGAAACTGAGCCTTCAATTCAACCCTCGGAATAAAGAGATTTTCGATCTTTCCTGCAAAAAAGACAGAGAGGAGTAGAATGAGAAGGGACAGACTGATGACCAGCCCGACCTTCAATTTAGACCATCTCAGCTTCTTTTTCATATCGAACATTTCTTATCCCTCCTTGAGATTAGGGGAAACGGAGTTCTTTTAAGAAAATTTTGATCTCCAAGAGGTCGGATTGCAGCATCCCCTCTTTGTCTCCATCAAACAGGATTCTTCCAGATTTCAAAAACATAAACCGCTCGGCCAGTTTAAAGGCATCGAAGATCTTATGGGTGACGACGATAAAACCCCTCCCTTTGGAGGAAAGGCTGAGAATCAATTGACAGATGATATCCGCATTGACAGGATCGAGTCCAGAGGTAGGTTCATCGTAGAGAAACATCTTGGGCTCGAAAGCCGCCAGGGAGCGCATGATCGCCACTCTTCGATGCATTCCTCCACTCAGTTCCTCCGGCATCAAATCCATTGCCTCCTCCAATCCCACCCCTCTTAACAATTCTCTCACCTTCTGATCGATCTCCTCTTCACCCATCCGCGTATACTCTCTCAGCGGGAAAGCCACATTCTCTTTCACCGTCAGGGAATCAAAGAGGGCCCCTTCCTGAAAGACGATACTGAATTTGGTTCGGATCTCTCGAAGTTCCTCTTCTTTCTTGTCTGTGATATCCACTCCATCGATCCAGATTCTTCCAGAATCGGGTTTCAATAAACCGAGGATCAATTTCAAAATGGTGGTCTTTCCATCCCCGCTTCCACCGAGGATGGCCACCTTCTCCTTTTCCTCTATAGAAAAACTCATCTCTTTAAGAACCGGCCGAGAACCATAAGAGAAAGAGACACGATCAAAGAGGATCATACCGTGAACCCCAAGAGATAGAGCAGGATCCGGGTTAACAGAAAGTCAGCGATGATAATCGTGATGAACGAGATGACGACGGCTTTTGTCGTCGTTCGACGAAGACCGATCGCCCCCCCTTTGGTCGAAAGACCCATATAACAACTGATACAGGCAATGAGGTATCCAAAGATAAACGGTTTAATGGAGCCTGCCAGGACATTTTCATAAACCAGAACCTCCCGGATCGAGCTCCAGTAGAACGCTCCACTTTGATGACTTACAAAGACAGCAATATAATAGGCACCCATCAGGGAAGCCGCATCTCCAATGATCGTGAGGACAGGAAGCATGACGAGAGCACTCAGAATCCTTGGAACGACCAATTTTTTGATGGGATCCAGACCAAATACTCTCAGCGTATCCACTTGATGGCCTAAAACCATCGATCCTAACTCAGAGGCCATTCCAGATCCTACCCTTCCAGCAAAAACCACCGCTGTGAGCACAGGGCCAATTTCCCGAATGATCGAAATTCCAACTACCTTCCCTGTATACATTTTAAGTCCTACGCGGGAAAGTTCCGCTGAGAGTTGAAGGGAAAGGGCCATTCCGATGAAAAGGGAGATGAGGAGGATGATCAAGAGGGAACCGGTTCCGGCATAGTCCATCTGTTCGATAAGGTCTTTATAATAGAAAGGCCTCTTTCCTATTGCTACAAGCCCCCGGAACGAAAGAAGATAAAAGTCTTGGAGGTCACTTAAAAATTCTTTGGCTCGAAACGTAAAACCCTCCTTCTGGAAGAGAGCCTTCCATTCAGGGTGGAAGATCTATTCAGGCAACGGTCAGGAGCTTAGTGAACAGTCCCTCCGGGCTTAAGGACAATCACTTTAGTCTGGGGGACCTCCTGCATGAGTTTCAGAAACTCTTCGACCGTCCCTGTGAGTACGGGAAAAGTCCCATAATGCATAGGGATCACATATTTCGATCCGAGGAGTTTGGCTCCGTAGGTAGCCTCTCTTGGATCCATCGTGTAGTGGCTTCCAATTGGGAGGAGAGAAAGCTCTGGTTTGTAGATCTCACCGATCAGCTTCATATCACTAAAGACGCCGGTATCCCCTGCATGATAGATCGTAAACCCATTCTCCAGGCGAATGACAAAACCAGCTGGATCCCCTGTATAGATCACTTGATCTCCTTCTGTCACACTTGAGCTGTGAGTCGCATGGACCATCGTGATCGTCATTCCGTGAGTGGAATAGGTCCCTCCTTTATTCATGGCCACCACATTTTTGACCCCTTTCTTGGCCAGATATCTGCCCAGCTCGGGAATGACGATGACCTTGGCGTTTGTTTTTTCGGCTATACTCACCGTATCTCCCAAATGATCTCCATGGCCATGGGTTACGAGGATGAGGTCCGCCTTCTCTACCGTTTTCATTTCAGGAGGGGTCTTTGGATTTCCACTGAGGAAGGGATCGATGTAGATGATCACCCCTTTGGGAGAGATCACCCGGAAGGCCGAGTGTCCTAAATAAGTGATTTTTGCCCCTTTTCCTATCTCCTCTGCAAAGAGGGATAAAGAAAACAGAAATAGAGAGAGACCTCCGAGCCATAGTGCGAAAACCATCCTTCTCATCATCAACACCTCCTCTATTGGATAGGATAACTTAGTTTATCAAATTGGATGCGTTTTGAAAAGTTATTTTCTGACCCATTTCTTTGTTTTCCAGAATAGATTCGAAAGGTCACAGAGTCTTCTTCCCCAGAAGGGGGTTGAAGATCGTCTTGCAATCGGGTGGATGAAACAGAAATGTTGGCATTTCATCTTCTGCAAGGCTTTCTCAAAACTGTGAGCATCCTGATGATCTCCTAAATATCCTGGAATCCAGTAACCCAAAGAAGAGAAGCTACTGTGGGAAGCAGAATGGTAATGATAATAATCTATAAAATGGTGGAGATGACTCTTCACCCCATAGGTTTCGGGGTGGAGGGACCAGGGAGAACCGGGTTCCATCTCAATGGTAAAAGTCCGAATCCCTCTCACGTTAGGGTAACGAGAACGGATGGTTCTCTGAAGCTGGACGATCTCGTGGATGTCCCTTTGCGTCTCAAAGGGAAGGCCGATCGTGAAGAAGAGATCACAGAAAACTCCATTTGCTTTCAACTGATTAAGGGTCTCCATCAAGTCCCGATTGGAATAAGGATATCCCTTATGAAGTTTCCTCATTCGGTCCGAACCCACGTCCGGAGAAAGGGCGATCAAAGACTTGGGACTTGGGAAGGTCTCCTTAAAGGAACGAATAAAGTCGGGGGTTGGAAGCCCGAAAGATTCGAAGAAGCACTCCATTCGAATTTTTGCCTTTCGAATCTGATGGAAAAGCTCAAGAAAGAATTCTGGCTTTGAAGGATAGGGATCAAAACAGATATGAAAGGTTTCGTATCCGTAAGAAAGAGCCTCCTGAATGGTCTCGAGAACCTTGTCTATCCCTCGAAAGGTGACCCCTTTTCTCCCAGAGATGATCTCCTGCGCAGAACGGCCCCCTCCACACCAGGTACATTGAACCGGACACCCTCTCCCCAAAGGAAGATGATAGATGGGTGAACGAAGGGAATAGATCCAAAAATTTCTCTCCTTCGAAACTCCTTTCACATAGAAGGGTTGACCGATGAAACGAATATAGGTTTGATAATTTTTGAGAAGGTGGAAATGGGTAAAAGAGAGACGGTTTAAATCTTCTTCCGTGGCCACATAGGAGAGAGGATTAATAAGAATCCTTCCTTTTCTTCTCCAGGTAAGATTGGGAACAGAAAAGAGATCCCCTTTCCCCTGGAGAAGGGTTTGGGCCAGTTCCAGCACAGGTTGTTCTCCCTCTCCGCGGATCACCCCATCGACCGAATCAAAATTCTTCATAATCTCTTCATGAAAAAAACTGGCTGTATATCCTCCAATGAGGATATAGGTAGAGGGAAATTCGGATTTTATTTTCTGGACTAATTCCATAACATCGTAACACTGATGATGCCAATGGAGATCGAGGGCAACGATTCGGGGAGTCTTTTCCCGAAGATAGTGGAGAATGGAGAATTGGCGATCCTCAATCCACTCCAGTCCCAAGTGGACGACCTCGGTAGAGATTTGATGTCGTGTGAGAAGGTCAGCCAAAGCGAGAAGCCCCATAGGAAGAAAATTGATCCAGAGGAATTGATCAATAGGGCGATAGTAATTGTTTAATTTGGGGACATGGAGGAAAAGGCAATCCAATTTTGACATCGTTGAAATTCTAAAATGGAGAAAGAATAGATTTCAACTTTATGATGGGGCAGGCCTATTTCGGAGACCATCGTTTCAGAATCTGCCTGGCTGCAAATAGAGCGGAGAGACTCACCCCTACAATCCCATGGGAGGGTCGAGTATAATGGCCTACCTGAAAGAGACCAGGGATAGGGGTCTGGTGAGGAGGTCTCCCTCGGCCCATTTGTTGTGGGGTAGAAGAAAGCCCATACATTGCTCCCCATTGATTTCCCGTGTAGCGTTCAAGGGTAATGGGAGTGGCGGCTTCTTTATAAAGGAGATGGTCTTTTAATCCCGAGATCCATTTTGAATCAAGGTAGGAAATCACTTTCTTCATCAATTCTTCTTTAATCCGATGGTAGGTTGCAGGATCCCTCTTTCCCCACTCCCCTTGATAGGAATAAGGGGCGATGAGAAGGGCTTTGATAAGGTGGTGACCCGGAGGGGCGAGAGAGGAGTCTAAAAGGGTTGGGATGGAGAGACTGATGGTGGGTGCTTCTGGAAGTTCCCCTCTCCTGAGCATTCGGTTTTCCTCCTCCAGGTTTGAGCAACTCCGGAGATAGGTGAAATAAGGGATCGCCATCTCTTTTAGATTTAAGTCCGTAGCAAGATATAGGATAAAACAGGAAAGGGAGGGTTCGAGGCGATGGATCTTCCGATAGAAATGGGTTTGGAGTTCTTCAGGAAGCATGTTCACCATCCGATAAGGATTTATGTTCGAAATGACAAGGGGGGCCTCGAAGAGCTCTCCGTCTTCTGCCCATATTCCCTTTACCCTTTTTTCTTTAATCATGATTTTTTCAACTCTTTTTCTAAAAAGGACCTCCCCACCGAATTGGAGAAAGGAATGAAGGATGGCCTTTGAGAGGTCTCCCATTCCTCCCTTCGGATAGAAGACCCCTCCCATCAGGGCCTTACTGATAAGAGTGGCCACAAAAAGAAACGAGAGCCTCGAAGGAGGATCGGTCACAGGAAGGCTATGGAGGGCCATCTTGATCTCTCCTGCCCGAAACAGGCGATCCAGGATGGACTGATGGGTGGTGCGATGATAACGGATGAGATGGGGGAAATAGAAAGGGAAAAGAAGCGTGCGACGGAAGGTCATCTCGGAGTAGGCTTTGACCTCGTTGCCAATTTTCTGAACCAAGGCCAGGTAGCTTCTTAACCCTTTTTCTTCTTCAGGAAAGAGAGCCAAAAGGCTCTCTGCATAACTGCCAAATCCTCCATCCCCCAGTGTCATCTTAAATCCAGGATAGATATTCTGGATAGACCGGATGGGGAGAAACTCGATCATCGAATGGGCCCCGATCCTTTGGAGGATTTCGTAAAATTCTTCCCCCTCTTTGCATCCTCCTAAAAAAACACCTGTCGCATCAAAAATATAATCTCCTCGTTTAAAAGAGACGACATACCCTCCGGGCTGGTCTTCTTTCTCAATAAGAAGGATTCGAAGTCCTTCTCTTGCAAGGAGAGCGCCCGTCATAAGCCCTCCTATCCCTGCACCGATAATGATTGCGTCGTATTTTTTATGACTCATTTTTTTCTCTTTTCCACTAAAAGGACAATGGCGGGCAAGAGGACCATCGAATTGATCAGACAGAATCCCATCCCCAAAATAGTGACCCATCCCATGGTCGAAAGGGCATGATAACGGGTGGTGACCAATGAACCGAATCCGAGCATCGTTGTAAGGCTACAGAGAGTCATTGGCCGAGCCGTCTTTTGAAGGGCCTCGATGGGATCTCTTCCTCCTTTTTCTAAGTATCGGTGCATCAGATGGATACTATTGTCAATCCCCATTCCAACGATCATAGGAAGGATGACGGCATTGACGAAATTGATATGGATTCCGAGGATCGCCATTGCTCCCATCATCCAGAGAAGACCTATGGCAAGGGGAAGGAGAGTGAGAAGGGTGAGGGTTGGCCTTTTGAAATGAGAAAAGACGAGAAGAAGGATGAGAAGAAAAGCAAACGGGGTCAGGAGAAAGAGATCTTCCTTCACGATCTTTAAAATCTCGGTTTCAATCCTTTCTGGACCGGTGAAAGAGACTTCCGGGAATTGCTTTTCTAATTCCTCGAAAGAAAGAGATCCTCTGGGGTAGTAGATAGGTGTGGTCAGCTTAAAATGTTCTCCTTTTTGGGCAATCCGAGGTCCTATCCCTCTCCCCAAAGGGCTTTTCTTTAGGAGAAGGAAGAGCGTCTCAGGGGGAAAGAGTTTTTCCTTCCCCAAGCGTAATTCTTCAAGAGCCTCAAGGGTTGGATAAAAGGAAGGGACAAAGAATCCATTCTCATTTAAGGCCTTGATCAAATGCTTTTTCACCTCATCAAGGTTGACGGCTTTTCGAATTTCATGAGCGATTCTCTTCTGTTTTTCGATGGAGGGAATGAATCGAGAGGCAGGAGAAATAGAAATAGAAGAGTCCATCTTTCCTTCCTTCTTATTTTTTTCGAAGACCTTCACCATCTCTGCTTCTTTTAAAAGAAGGGAGGAAAGGTCCCTGCCTTCCTGAATGGCCGAGGCTTCGACTTTTCTCCCCCCGAAGGCACGGCCCATTTTTTCCAAGACCATGAGGGGTTGAATTTCTTTAGGTCTTAGACTTCTAAGATCGGTTTCAATCTTCAGTTGAGAGAGAGAGAGAAGGGACAGAAGGGTTATTCCCACTCCAAACCAAATCAATTTAGAAGGATCTTTTTTTAAAAAACCAGAAAGGAAGCAAAGCCGAAAAGGGGCAGAAGAAGAGGGGGATAAGGCCTTTCTTTGTTCGATCCAGACAAGAAAGGAAGGAAGGACCAGAAAGATACAGAGGAGGGCAAAGAGAAGGCCAACGGAGACGAGAAAGGCCAACTCCATTATCCCCCGAATTCGGGAGAAATAGAGGACCCCAAAAGCAGAGATGGTGGTGAAGGCACCGCTCAGAATGGCGTCCCCTGTTTGAGTGAGGGCTATCTCAATGGCCATCGGAATCTCTTTCTGATTCGCCCTTTCCTGTTGATACCGATCGTAGAGATGAACCGCAAAATCGATTCCTAAACCCACTAAGATAGCAGCGAAAGCACTGGTTAAGAGATTGAGTCTTTCAATGGTGACAGAGGCCAAACCCATTGTTAATTGAATTCCTCCAAAAAGGGGGAGACCCACAAAGAGGAGGACTATCCACCTCCGATAGGTATAGAAAAAGAGGAGAAGGACGAGCAGAAGGGAGAGAAGAAAAGAGCTTTGCATATCGAGACGGAGGGCCCGGGCCTCTGAGGTGGCAATGGGATGGGCTCCAGTGAGAAAGACCTGAACCCCTTCCTTCTCTATGGATGGGATCAATTCATTCAATCGCTTCATCAATGCTCTGGAAAAGGAGAGGTTCGTTGCTGGCTCGATCGGTTCGGCGAGGATGAATAAAAAATGTCCGTCTCGGGAGAGAAAGAATGGGCTCGAGGGATCAAAATCCATCCCTTTGATCCCAGCCTTCCACTTCTCCCACCATAACCAGCGCAGTTCAAATGGATCGATCTGGATGAAGTCTTTTATTCCAAAGGAGGCATGGCTTAACAGGAGGTTCTTATTCTTAAGAACCTGTTTGGCAATCTCTTCCCCTCTCCATTTTTCTTTTAAATAAGGGATTTCTTCCTCATCCAGAAAGAGATAGGGACGGGAAAGAAAAAGGGCGAGAAGGGATTTTGTTTCTTCCAAATCTTCCATTTCTATTCTCTGAAACTGAATCCTTCTGAAGGCCGGTTTTCCATGGATTTCCACTCTCTTTAGGGCCTGAGCGATCGCTTTCCCCGATTCAATCAAAAAGGGGAGATCCACTTCTTCTCTTCTTTCAAGAAGTACAAACAGAAAGTCAAAGGTCTTGGCTTCTTTCAGATTTTCTATATAGAGCTTCATGGGCCCCTTTTCTGCGGGAAAGAGGGCTAAAAAATCTGGATCGAACCGAAGCCTTCCCGTAAGGAGAAAGGCTAATCCAAAGACCAACATGGAAACGAGAAGAACTTTTCGAGGGTGAGAGACAGAGAGGCGAGAGATTCCTTTAAGCAATTTTTTTCGCATCGCTGAGGCCAATTATAACCGATTTCCCGTTTTCTTACATGACTTTCTGATGCCCCCTCGGTGGATTTACCCACTTCTGGAAGTTGAAGAAGATCTTCTAACTGGATAGGAATTTCCCCATCGAATGGAGTTTATAATGGTTCATGGAAGAGTGAGCTTGATCTCTTTTCTTTTCCCTTCACGGAGGAGGATAAAGATTAACGTTGTTCCAGAGCCTTTCCCGGCTACGGATTCATGAAGATCCTTTAAACTCTTTATCTCTTTTCCATCGATTAGAAGAATTTGATCTTCTGGTAACAGCCCTGCCTTTTCGGCTAAACTCTGGGAAAGGACGCGTTCGATCCAGACCCCTTGAGGCTCTTCTTTCTCCTTTAGAATGATCCCGAGTTTTGGTTTCCTCCTTTCCAGAGAAGGAGGAGTGATCCAAAGAAAATGGGCGATAGGGTTAGGGGCTTCCGATAAGGATATCTCTCGATGAATCTCCTTTTTCCACTCCTTCAGAACAACGGTATGATAGGGGATAGAAGTTCTTCTGTAAAAACGGGAAGGGATCCCAAAGTGAAATACCACATGTCCGCTTCCGGTCAGGACTAAAAAGGTTTTCTCTTTCCCTTCAGGAGAATGAAGGTGTTGGGATAAGGTTTCCGCCATTGCCTCATCCCAGAGAACCTGGGCCTGAAAGAATTTTTCGAAATCCTTTGCCACCCCTTCCTGGTGTTCCTGAAAGATGGACCGAAGATAGGATCGGTAAGCTGGCTCTTTTAAGTCTATCGAAGGAAGTTTTTCTCGGTCTGAAAGGGGAAGGGCTTCCATTCCCTTTTGAGCGACCTTTCTGATCAGCTCCCTTTCGAGATTGAGGCCAAGAAGTCTCAATCCTCGATATTTTATCTCGTTAAGAATTCCTCGATAGAGTTGAAAATCCATTCCCCAGGTGGTCTCCCATTTCACCTCTTTGAGAAATTCTTCTTCAGAAAGGAGTCCCTGACTCCAGCGATCCAAGATGGGTTGCTGGTGTTTCTCAAACATCTCCATGGCCACAACAACCTGATGGCCCCTCTCCACGAGGCTTTGAATTATCCTCAACTGAATCCGATGGTGTTCCATCTGGTCATGAGTCTCTCCCACAAAAATGACTCTTACCTTCTCGAGATGATCCAAAAGTTCTCTGAAGGAGAGGGATTCTCCTTCGGGGAGCTTTAGGATCAATTCTTTGGCCGGATCGAAATGGACGATAGGAATGGGAGTCATCCGGGAGGATAAACCTTCTTTAATCCAAACTAAAAAGGCAATCAAAGAGAATACCCCGATTCCAATCCAGAGTCTATTCATATAAACATTATAACTTCCCATGATCGTTTGGTCATCCACGAACGATGAAAATTAAAAATCATTTTCAAAATAACTTTATGGAGGATGAAAGGGAATAAAGAGGGGCATCGAATTTTTCTCCTTGAAACCGAGGAGATCTCTGTTAAGATTATATGGCTATTTTTTAATAAAGGGAGTATCTGGAGATGGCCTATACCTGCTCTCGATGGATCAAAAAAGGCGGTCTTTCAGACCGCCCTTTTTACCTTTGAAAAACCCATTTTGAAAAAAAGGGTAAAATAAGTTAATGATGATAGGAAGATGAGAACCCAACTGTGCGGGCTCTTTATTTTCTTATTTTTATTTGGGGGCGCTCTTGAAGGGAGCACGGGATCGAGGAGCCTCCTTCTGGCTACTACGACCAGTACCCAGGATTCAGGACTTCTCGATGTCCTCATCCCCATCTTTGAGAAAAAAACGGGTTATTTCGTCAAAACCATTGCAGTCGGTTCAGGACAAGCTATAGCCATGGGAAAGAAAGGAGAGGTGGATGTCCTTCTGGTTCATGCTCCTGCCGCTGAAGAGAGATTGATGGAAGAGGGCTATGGAGTCCATCGAAGGAGGGTCATGCATAACGATTATGGGATCGTTGGACCTTTTGAAGATCCGGCAAAAATTAAGGGAATGAAGTTGGCTACGGAGGCATTCAAAAAGATAGCTTTTGTGAGGGCCCTTTTTTTATCGAGAGGTGATCACTCAGGGACCCACCTGAAAGAGAGGGAGATCTGGAGGGCCACAGGAATCAATCCAGAAGGGGAAAAGTGGTATCAGCAGACAGGCCTTGGAATGGGTCAGACTCTCAGCATAACTCATGAGAAAAGAGGATATGCCCTTTCCGATCGGGCCACCTATCTCGCTTTGAGAAAGAATCTCAGGCTCACTCTCTTAGTGGAAGGAGATCCCTTTCTCCTTAACATTTACCATGTGATTGAGGTGAATCCCGCTAAATGGCCAAAAGTAAATGCCAAGGGCGCAAGGGCATTTGCCGATTTTCTGGTTTCTAAGGAGGTTCAGGATCTTATCAAAACTTTTGGAGTGGATCAATTTGGTTCTCCTCTCTTCTTTCCAGACGCTAAAAAGAAGGAAGAAGAGTTTGGAAAATAGAATTCTAAATTTAGGGGGTAAAGATGGACCTTATCCTTGAAGGGACGAAAAAGGCATTCTGGCTCCTATTTAGCTTCGATCCCGAAGTCCTCAACATCTTGCTTCTTTCCCTCAGGGTTTCCGCCACAGCCACCCTCATTAGTCTTCTCATCGGGATCACCGGTGGAGTAGCCATTGCCCTTTATAGGTTTCGAGGAAGAGCAGTGGTGGTGAGCCTTATCAATACAGGAATGGGTCTTCCTCCAGTAGTCGTGGGCCTTTTTGTCACCATTTTTTTATGGAGAAATGGACCCCTCGGATTTCTTGGCATTCTTTACACTCCTATGGCTATCATTATTGCCCAAGCCGTGATTGCCACACCCATCGTGATGGGGATCACCCTCGCCGCCATCCAGCATCTTCCAGAGAAACTTCGACTCCAAATTTTGGCCCTTGGTGCGACCCGGACCCAGATGGTCTGGATTCTGATTAAGGAAGCCAAGCTTCCGCTTCTCGCTGCAGTCATGGCAGGATTTGGAGGGGTGATCTCAGAGGTTGGGGCATCCATGATGGTCGGCGGCAATATTAAGGGTTATACTCGAGTTCTTACCACCGCAACGGTAATGGAAACCAGTCGCGGAAACTTCGATATGGCCATCGCTCTGGGGATCATCCTTCTTTTGTTTGCTTACTTTATCAATCTGATCCTCACCCAGATTCAACAGAGAGAAGGGCTGAGATAGAAGGATAGACGATGGATGAAGGGTGGCGAGCGAGAATGGATAGGATGGGATCTGTGCCAATTCTGGAAATAAGAAAGCTGAAGGTTAAAAAGGGAGCAGTCACGATCCTGAACGTCCCTTCTTTCCAGATCGAGGAGGGAGAAATCCTCTCCCTGATCGGACCTAATGGATCGGGGAAGACCACTCTTCTCCAAACCCTCTTTTTTTTACTCAACCCATTCCAAGGGGAAGTCTTTTTCAGAGGAAAGAAGGTGGGACTGGACTATCCTGTCTTAGATTATCGAAGAAAACTGGCACTCGTTTTTCAGGAGCCTCTTCTCTTCGATACGTCCGTATTCAATAATGTGGCATCAGGGTTAAAGATTCGCGGGATTAAAAGAGAAGAGATAGAGAGGAGGGTTGAAGAAAACCTTAAACGTTTTGGAATCGAGCATTTGAGAGACCGTTTTTCCAAAACCCTTTCTGGAGGAGAGGCTCAAAGGGTAAGCCTTGCTCGGGCTTTTGCCATTCAACCTGACCTTTTACTGCTTGATGAGCCTTTCGCTTCCCTGGACCCTCCAACGAGAGAATCTTTAATAGAGGATTTCGCTTCCATTCTTCAACAAACCCGAACCACTGTCATTTTAGCCACTCATGATCGTCTCGAAGCCCTCCGACTTTCCCACCGATTGGCTGTGATAAAGGATGGAGAAATCCTCCAGACCGGTCCTCCGGAGGAGGTAGTGAATCGGCCCATCGACGAATGGGTGGCTTCTTTTGTAGGGACCGAGACCATCCTAAAGGGGAGAGTCATAAGAAAAGAGGGAGGGACGTTTCTGGTGTCTGTGGAAGGGCACGAGATTGAGGTCGTTGGTGAGGCGATGTTAGGGGAACGGGTCATCCTCTGCATCCGTCCGGAAACGGTTACCCTTTCCATTTCGACAGCGAAAGAGACGACCAGTGCAAGAAATCTTTTCATCGGAAGAATCGAAGGAATCCAACCCATGGGATTCTATCAAAAAGTTCAACTCTATTGTGGCTTTCCCTTGGTCGCTTATGTGACTCGTCCCTCTATGGAGAATCTATCCTTGAAGGTTGGAAAGGAGGTTTGGGCTTCATTCAAAGCCACCTCGATTCACGTCATAAGACAGAAAGAAAGGGAGAAACCCATTGAATAGAGGGCGTTTAAGAAATGGCCAAAAGGATGTATTTTTTGATTCCCCCAGGGGTTTGAAAGGTGACTTCTTCATTGACCTCTTTTCCAATCAGGGCCTTTCCCAGGGGAGAGAGGATAGAGATTTTCCCTTTACGAAGATCCGATTCTTCCGGTCCTACAATCTGATAAGTGACCGTCTCACCATGATCAGAGTTTTTTAGGGTTACGGTGGATCCAAAACCCACCACTCCTGGAGTGTGAGTCGGCTGGTCGATAATTTCGGAGTTTGCTAATTTCTGTTCAATCTCTCGAATCTTTGTTTCAACAAAAGATTGACGTTCCTTGGCAGCCACGTATTCGGCATTTTCACTCAAGTCCCCATGAGCCCGAGCCTCTTCAATGGCTTTAATCACTTGGGGTCGAACCACTTTCTTCAAATTTTCAAGTTCCTTTTGGAGTTGATTATATCCGTTTCGAGTGATTGGAATCCGTCCCATAAGATATCCTTTATTTTCGCAAAATATAACCGACCCCTATGGATCTGTCAACTTTGAACCGGGTCGATGAGCCTTCTTTCATGAGCATTTTATTCGCGATCGATGGGGGAATGAGAGAGCTCAATGGGAACGGTGATAATAGTAATGGAAACCGATCCCCCATCTCCATCCCCAGGGATACCACCACCAATCATAGTAGGGGTAAGGATAATAATAGACGGGAATATATTCTTCCCAGAGATAGATCTGTTTGCTTTGAATCAGAGGATATCGGTATTCCATTTCTCCAATCGTTTTGAATCTCTCTCCCTGAACCTCTCCTCCGACGGTAATCTTTCTGCCCCTTCGAAAGAGATAGGGATCGAGATATTTCTCAGAGAGGACCATAAAGCGACCTTCAGAGGGGGAGGTAAGTTTGGGTTCTCCCCATCGATTGAGTGGACGTTGAAGGATTTCAAGGAGGGAGGTTCCATCTTTTCGGTTCACCACCTCGATCATCTCTCCACCCCAGACGACTACCTTTCCTCGGTAGGCCTCTGGATTTTCGGAGACTTCTCGGAAAGTGAGGGATGGGTCTGCCTGGGCCCTTAAATCTCTCGAGATGACATGGGCACACCCCGAAAGAAGAAAAAGTAAGAAAATGATGATCGGGAATCGGAATCGAGAATCCATTCTCGTTTTAATTTTAATGGATTGCTTCCAGAAATTCAATTTTGACGTAATCCTTTACTCAAGGGAGGTTGGACGTTATGGGTTTCGGAAATACTCCTGTCGGGCTTAAATTTATTTCCACCCTTCAGCGAAGGGTTCCATTTTAACAAAAAAAGGGTTTCCTTAAAGGAAACCCTTTTGTCTCCGCTTCGAATAGGATAGGAAGGTATTACAGGTTAATATTGGAATACTTCTTCCAGGGTCTTGCCACCTGTTTGTTCTGTAAAAGTTCTAATGCAGCACAGATATATTTTCTGGTATCATGGGGCATAATGATATCATCCACATATCCTCGTTCTGCTGGCTGATAGGCATGTTCATATTTTGTTCGATACTCTTGGATGAGTGTCTTGGCTGTTTCTTTAGGATTAGGAGAGGACTTAATCTCTTTTGCAAAGATGACACTCGCTGCTGTCTCGGCCCCGACGATATTGATCTTGGCAGTAGGCCATGCAAAGACAAGGTCTGCTCCAATGCTTTTATCGAGCATGGCATAGTGAGCCCCAGCATAAGATTTTCCAATGATAATGGAGATTAAAGGAACGGTTGCCTCTGCCCATGCAAAGAGGGTTTTGGCCCCGTGGCGAAGAATTCCTTTCCATTCATGGGGAGAACCTATCCAGAAGGCTGGGCAGTCCACAAATGTGACCAGAGGGATGTTAAAGAGATCACAGAAGCGGACAAATCTTGCCAATTTATCAGAGGCATCACAATCCAGTCCTCCCATCAACACTTTGGGCTGGTTGGCCACAATTCCTACGGACATTCCATTGAATCGAGCAAATCCGACAATCAGGTTCTGGGCAAAATATTTGTGAATCTCAAAAAAGGACCCCTTATCCACTACCATATCAATGAGAGGATGCATATCATAGGGTTTTCTAAGATCAGGATCGGGTAGAAAATCATCCAGTTCGGGAATGATTCTGTTGGGATCATCGTTGCTTGGAACTCTGGGTGGTTTTTCTCGGTTATTAGAAGGAAGATAAGAAAGAAGCTTTTTACAGAGCTGTATGCATTCTCTGTCATCTTCTCCTACAATATGGGTTCCCCCTGATTTTATAGCATGGGCTTCCCAACCCGCTAGTTTTTCGAGGGTAATATCCTCCCCTGTCTGGGTCTTCACAAAGGCAGGTCCTGCAATTCCCATGAATCCTGTGGTCTTACTCTGAATGAGAAAATCATTCATGATAGGATGATAGGCCTGCCCTCCGAGACAGGGGCCTAAGAGCAAGGCAATCTGAGGAACAATTCCCGATGCGAGAATCTGGGCACGAAAGGTCCAGCCGTAGGCCTCCAAGGTATCCATTCCTTCTTGGAGCCTGGCTCCTCCTGAATCATTTATTCCAATGAAAGGCCACCCCTTTTCTTTTGCAAAATCGAGGGCCCATACGAACTTCTTCCCATGATATTCACCAAAAGAGCCCGCCATCGAGGTGAAGTCTTCAGAGGCTACAACGACCCACCTTCCATCAATCTTCCCATAACCTGTGACCACTCCTTCGGCTGGGACGAGTTTGCCCGCCATTCCAAATTCGGTTTGTCGATGGGTAACAAACGTCCCTACTTCCGTGAAAGTTCCGGGATCAAGCAGAAGATCAATTCTTTCCCGCGCATTGGTTTGCCCTTTCTCCCTTCTTTTAGCCAACTCCTTCTCCCCTCCCATGGCCAGAATGGCCTTTCTTCGCTTCATGTACTCTTCATATATTGCATCAAATTTTCCCATCGGTTCCTCCTTTTATTTATGAATTTTTTCACAATATATTTAGCAGAAAAAAGAACGAATAGCAAGAAATTTTTTTGAATTTACTTTTTCCTTTATTTATGCTAACTTATATTCCATGAAAATTTCTACCACAACGAAACTGGCTATCCTCTTTTTAGCCCTTGCCTGTTTTATGGGAGTGATGACCACCCTTATCGTGAATTCATTAATCACAAATCAGATCATTTCAGAGGCCCAGGAGAGGGTAAAAGAGAATCTTAATACAGCAAGATATGTATACCAAACTAAGCTCAAAGAGATGGATTGGATGATCCATTGGACTTCTCAGAGACACATTTTAAAAAGAGGACTAAGGCAGAGGAAATTTGATCTCATTCGAGATGAACTTTCTAAATTGATGAAGGAAGGGAAGCTGGACTTTCTCACCTTGGTTGATCAGAAGGGAGTGGTCCTTTTTAGGGCACATCATCCGAGAACCCTTGGAGACAGCCTCTTGACAGATCCTTTTATTCAAGAGGCCCTTAAAAAGAAGTCCCTTTCAGGAACCCAGGTCCTTTCAGGGGATGAATTATCCCGAGAGGGGGAAGGATTAGCTAAAAAAGCGGCCATCCCTTCGGTTCTTCCATCAAGAGAGGCACGGAAAGAACCGTTGGTGGAGACTTCGGGAATGGTTTTAAAATCCGCCCACCCGATTGTTGACTTCAACGGAAAGGTTCTGGGAGCCATTACAGGGGGAATTCTTCTTAATCGAAATTATGAGATTGTGGATGAGATTAAAAATATTGTTTTTCGAGATGCGAAGTACAAGGGGAGGGAGATTGGAACGGCAACCATCTTTCTGGGTGACCTGAGAATCTCTACCAATGTGATGGATAAAGAGGGTCATCGAGCCATTGGAACCCGAGCGATGAAAGAGGTCCAGGAACAGGTTCTCGGCAAAGGGATTCCCTGGATCCAGAGGGCTTTCGTGGTAGATAATTGGTATATTACTGCCTATGAACCGATTTATGATATCCAAGGGAAGAGGGTAGGGATGCTCTACGTGGGGATGATGGAGGCTAAATACGCCACGCTGAAAGAGCGTCTGATCCTTCTATTTTTCTTTTTTTCCATGTCAGCGATGGTCGTGGCCCTCGCCCTCTCTTTTTTCTTATCCTGGAAAATGTTGAGAAAACCTTCGTAAGATTACTCTTCCCCTTCGGAATCCTTTTCCCCTTTTCTCTTTTTTATTCCTCTCACCACTCCAGAAATGAGAAGCCAGAGGACAATGATGACGATGCCAATGGCCAGGAAGTTTGGGGTCCCGATCTTTTTCAGAAATTCAGAGAAGGACTCAATCGTGTCCATCATCCATTCAAATTTCGATCCAGGGTTCGATACTGAATGGCTTCGGAGAGGTGGGAGGGTTGGATATTGATCTGTCCTTCAAGATCCGCAATGGTTCGGGCGACCTTCAGAATTCGAGTATAGGCCCGGGCACTTAATCCAAAACGGTCAATGGCCATCTCCAATAACTTCTGACTCGCCTCATCGATCTCGCAGAATTTTTTGATGTGACGATTGGTCATCTGGGCATTACAATAGATCTTCATTCCTTTGAAACGGTTGAGTTGGATCTTTCGGGCAGCATCGACTCTCTTTTTTATCTCAGAGGAGGATTCCCCTGGATCACGACTGACCAGATCCCGATATTTTACGGCCGGGACTTCGACGTGGATATCGATTCGGTCCATCAAGGGGCCTGAGATCTTCGATCGATAGCGTTGAATTTGGGGAATGGTGCAGGTACATTCGTTATTAGGATCACCATAATACCCGCAGGGACAGGGATTCATTGCAGCGACCAGCATGAACCGCGCAGGATAGGTCAGGGAAGTGGCAGCTCGAGAGATGGTCACCTTTTCCTCTTCAAGGGGTTGACGCATCACCTCAAGGACATTCTTCTTAAATTCCGGAAGTTCATCCAAAAAGAGGACCCCATTGTGGGCCAGGGAGACTTCGCCTGGCTTTGGAATCTGCCCCCCTCCGATGAGGCCCGCATCCGAGATGGTATGATGAGGGTTCCGAAAGGGGCGGGTAACGATCAGGGAATGGTCAGGAGGAATGAGCCCCATGACACTGTGAATCTTTGTAGTCTCGAGACTCTCCTCAAAGTTCATGTCTGGAAGAATGGTGGGGAGCCTTTTGGCAAGCATGGTCTTTCCAGAACCTGGAGGTCCGATCATAATCATATTATGACCCCCTGCCGCTGCCACTTCGAGACATCGCTTGACATGCTCCTGTCCCTTCACTTCGTTAAAATCGACCGGGTAGTTAGGTTCGGTTCGGAAGAGCTCATCCAGATCGACCTCGATAGAATCAATATGAAGCGTTCCGTTCAGGAATTCAACACAATCTGAAAGGGTATCCACAGGCAATATCTCAATGCCTTTAACCACAGCCGCTTCTCTCGCATTGCCTCTTGGAAGAAGCATCCCTTTGAGACCGGAATCCCGAGCCGCTACAGCAATGGGAAGAGTTCCTTTGATCGGTTTAACCTGACCATCAAGAGAGAGTTCGCCCAGGATAAAGTACTGAGTTAGCTTTTCCTTTCTGACCATTTCAGTGGCAGCAAGGATGCCAATTGCCATAGGGAGATCAAAGGCGGCCCCTTCTTTTTTAATATCTGCAGGAGCCAGGTTCACCGTGATTCGACGGGAGGGGAATTCATAGCCACAATTTTTGATTGCGGCCTTTACTCGGTCTTTGGATTCCTTGACCGCTCCTTCCGGAAGCCCTACTGTTGCAAAGGCAGGAAGACCGGAGGCAATATCGACCTCGACCTCTACGACATAGGCATCAATTCCAAAGAGGGCACTACTGAGGACCCGAGCCAACATCGAGGCTATTTATACCAGATCCAACAGAGAGATACAAGAGGAAATTTCTCCCAAGTAAAATATGAGAAAAACGGGGTCCTCCCTTCTATAACGTATTCTCAAATCAAGGATGCCTTACAGGCAATTACGGATTCCTTTTTTTAGGTTTCTGGTTTCTCTCATAAATAATTCTTAATCCCTCGAGGGTAAGAAATTCATCGACTTCTTCGATCGATTTAGATTCCTTCGAAATCAAATTGGCTAGTCCTCCGGTAGCTATCACTTTGGGATTGGATCCCATCTCCTTCTTCATTCGTTTCACAATCTCGTCAACCAGTCCCACATATCCAAAGAAGATCCCCGATTGCATGCTCTGAACCGTATTTTTCCCAATCACGTTTTTGGGTTTCAAGATCTCGATTCGGGGTAGTTTAGAGGCTCGTTGAAAGAGAGCCTCTGCGGAGATCCCAATTCCAGGAGCGATGGCCCCGCCTAAATATTCGCCTCTGGAAGAGACGGCGTCAAAGGTAGTCGCTGTGCCAAAGTCTACCACGATCACACTCTTTTTATACCGTTCATAAGCAGCGACCGCATTGACAATCCGGTCAGCTCCCACTTCCTGAGGATGATCGTAGAGGATCTTCATTCCAGTCTCAATCTCGGGTCCCACAATAAGGGGTTTTACATGAAAATACTTCTCTGCCATTTCCTGAATCCTTTCGAGAACCGGAGGGACTACGCACGAGATGATCAGACCTCTAAATTCTTCCATGGAAAGATGGTCAAACTGAAAGAGTTCACGAAAAAGGATTCCCCATTCATCTGCCGTCTTCTCCCTTTCTGTTCCCAATCGCCAGTGGTCGACCAAAACCTTCTGATCATACACCCCTAACACGGTATTCGTATTGCCTATATCAATGACCAATAACATAAGACCTCCTTCATTCAAGATATTCAATATCCCCAGCGACAATCCTCCTTCGCTCCCCCTTTTTGATCCTTAAGATTAAAGCCCCCTCCGAATCCACATCCACCACCTCTCCTGTTAAACGCTGACCGAAAGAGGTGACCCGAATCCTTCTCCCTTTGATCTTTGACCTTTCTCTCCAGGCCTTCAAGATCCTCTCTCCTCCTTCCTTCAAGAAGATCTCATACCATTCTTCTAACTCTTTGAGAAGGGTCTGAAGACACTCTTTTCTCGAGAGCCGTTCTCCTTTTTCGATCTTCAGAGACGTAGCAAGAGGACGGATCTCTTCGGGGAATTGCCCTTCATCCATATTGAGATTGATCCCTATCCCAAGGATGACGAACTCAATTCGGTCCCCTTCGGATCGGATCTCATTAAGAAGGCCGGCTAATTTTCGATTTCCCAAAAGAATATCATTGGGCCATTTGATCAAAGGTTTAAGACCCGAGTATTTTTCTATCCCTTCCGCTGTGGCCACAGCAGCCATCAAGGTAATCAGGGAGGCTTGATGAGGTGGGATTTTGGGCCGGAGAATTACGGAGAGATAAAGATTGAGGAAGGGAGGAGAAAACCATTTCCTTCCAAGTCTTCCTCGCCCTCTTTTTTGGGACTCCGCCACTACTATTTCTCCCTCGTTTGCACCTTTTAAGGCTAATTCATAAGCCTTTGAATTGGTAGAATCGATGGCACGAAAATAATGAATCCTTCTGCCCATCCATCGAGTTTGAAGATTGGATTTGATCTCAAATGGAATAAGAAGATCCGGGGAGCGAATGAGGCGATATCCCGAGCGAGTGGAGGACTCCATTTCATATCCTAAGCTCCGGAGACGTCGAATTCGCTTCCAGACAGCGGTTCGGCTTATTCCTAAAAGGCGACCGATCTGTTCTCCGGAGATAGAGCGGGATGGAGATTTATGGAAGAGTTCGAGAATCCTCTCCTCCGCGGTTTGTTTTTGGATAGTCATTTCACGGAAATCGCTTATCCAATCGCCTTATCGTAACGGCTGAATTGCATTGAAAACGTTCCTCGTCCCTGGGTAAGAGACCTCAAATCGGTTGAATATCCAAACATCTTGGTAAGAGGGGAGATGGCTTTGATCAGGACGACTTTTCCCTTGGGAGTAATGGTTTCTACAGAGCTCTTTCTCGCCTTTAAATCTCCTATCACTTCTCCCATAAATTCCTCTGGGACAATAATGTGGACTTCCATCATGGGTTCCAACAGAATAGGATGGGCCTTTCGACACCCCTCTTGAAGGGCATGGGAGGCAGCAATTTTCAGGGCAAGGGGAGAGGGATGATTCGGGTCGGTAACCGCTTTGATTAAGATGACTTTCAGATCGGTTAAAGGATAACCCATAATGACCCCTACCGTAGCCCCTTCCCTTACTCCCTCTTCAATAGCTGAAAGAGCCTCTGGATAGAGTGTTCCTTCAGGGAGTTCGGAATCAAATTCGATTCCCTTCCCTCGACCATTGGGAGAAACCCTTAAATGAACTTCTCCAAGGTGTTTTACTTCGTCTATTTCTTTAATAAAGCGATAGGAGGCCTCCGCCTCCTTTTCCACCGTTTCCCGATAGACGACCTGAGGTTTTCCAACATTGACTTCCAAATGATAATCCGTAAGAAGACGATGAACCAATACCTCAAGATGTAACTCTCCCATTCCGGAGATAATCGTTTGCCCCGTGTCTTCGTCTAACTTAAATTGGAAGGTCGGATCCTCTTCGCTTAACTTCTCCAGGGAGTGGGTGAGTTTGTCTTGGTCTTTGCCTGTTTTGGGTTCCACGGCCACCGACATCACCGGTTTATAGAAGTCAATCGGTTCAAGTAAAATTGGATGATTTCGATCACAGAGGGTATCTCCCGTAATGGTCTCTTTTAAACCCATGACCGCCACAATCTCACCGGTTTTTGCCTCCTCGATTCTTGTCCGTTGATTGGCATGCATCTCGAAGATCCTCGAGACCTTTTCCATCTTCTTGATCCGCGGGTTATATACCTCTGCTCCCACCTTCAATATTCCTGAGTAGATTCGAATATAGACCAACTTTCTTCCCTCGTCCATCATCACTTTAAAAGCGAGGGCGGTTAAGGGTTCTTCATCCTTGGGTATTCTTTTTTCTTCCTCACCGGTGAGGGGATGTCTCCCTATCACGGGAGGAACATCGAGAGGGGAAGGGAGGTAGTCCACAATGGCATCAATGAGAGGTTGAATCCCCTGGTTTCGTAAAGCTGCCCCACATAGCACGGGGACAGCCTTCAGGGCGAGGGTGGACTTTCTCAGGGTATTCTTAATTTCCGATTCTGAGATTTCCTCTCCCCCAAGATATTTTTCCATGATAAGGTCGTCTAATTCAGCAAGGGACTCGATCATTTTGGAACGAGATTGAAAGGCCTCTTCTTCAAATTCCTTCGGGATGGTAATCTCCTTGAATTCTGTTCCCAAGCTGTATTCATCCCAAACGATTCCTCTATTTCGAATAAGATCCACCACTCCCCAAAATCGGTCTTCCGAACCCATAGGAATCTGAATGGGAATCGGGTTGGCCCCGAGTCGATCCACCATCATCTTCACGGTTCCCCAAAAATCGGCTCCCAATCGATCCATTTTGTTCACAAAGGCCAATTTGGGGACGCGATATTTGTCCGCTTGATGCCACACGGTTTCAGATTGAGGTTCCACTCCTTCTACCGCGCTAAAGATGGCAATGACTCCATCAAGAACCCTCAAAGAGCGTTCTACCTCAATGGTGAAATCGACATGGCCAGGGGTATCAATGATGTGAATAAAATTCCCTTTCCATTCTACCGAAGTCACTGCGGAGGTAATGGTAATCCCTCTTTCTTGTTCTAATGGCATCCAATCCATTACCGTTGTTCCCTCATCGACTTCACCCATGCGGTGGATTTTCTTGGTATAGAAGAGGACCCTCTCGGTGACGGTCGTCTTCCCTGCATCGATGTGTGCCATAAATCCAATATTTCTTGTTCTTGAAAGCCTTTTTTCTCCAGCCATCTTCCTCGATGCATTCTATATATATCTTCGCAATATTAAAGGGAAATTCAATAAATGTCAAATCTCTGTGTCCTTTTTTAGAATCCTCGATCAAGAAGGGGTGAAATGAATTCGGTTTTAAGACGAGTCTAAATAAAAAATAAACAAATCGATCCCAAAAAATATTTTATAGAAAACTTGACATTTATTTTTTTTTCTGTTAATTTAATTAAGTTCTGAATCTTATTAGTCTTAATTCCGCATATGTAACTCATTGTTTTTCCATTCTTTTTCTCAGGAGGAGCTTGAATAATCATTAAATAGTCATTTCCTTATGGAGAGGTTCCCGAGCGGCCAAAGGGGACAGACTGTAAATCTGTTGGCGATGCCTTCGGAGGTTCGAATCCTCCCCTCTCCACCAGATCCATTAAACGGTTAATTGATTGAAAAATTTAAAAAATTATATATATATTATTATATCAGGAACTCAACGCGGGAGTAGCTCAGTTGGTAGAGCATCAGCCTTCCAAGCTGAGGGTCGCGGGTTCGATCCCCGTTTCCCGCTCCA
>JBBIMX010000035.1:0-27912 GCA_037444165.1 Deltaproteobacteria bacterium
TCTCCAAACCTCCAACGAAGAGGTAAAAATCGATCGGACCTCACTCGATCTCTAAATCCCAGCGTTAGGCGATTCATCAACCCATTTCTACGATGGATCGATTCATAGGATCTATTTATAGGCCATCCGTCCATCCGCTTTCTATGGGTTTCGGAAATACTCCTGTCGGGCTTCAATTTATTTCTACCTTTCGGTGAGGGCATACCTTTCATGAAAAATTCTTGCATGGAATGATCTATTTTTATTAAAATAGAAAAACTTATTCACGTCAAATGAAGAAAGCTTCGGAAGAAAAACCCTATCCTTTTCCTTCCATCCTCGTCTTGACGCTCATGACGATCCTCTCTCTTTCGGCCTGTTTCCCAAAACATCGGGTGGTTTTTGAAAAAGGATTAGAAGAACCTTTAAAGTTAGAGAAAAGAGTAACCCGTGGGGTTCAATACGGGATGGCCTCCTGGTATGGTCATGAATTCCATGGGAGGCGAACCTCCAGCGGTGAGATTTATGATATGTACGAGTTGACCTGTGCCCATAATACGCTTGCCCTTGGAACGATGGTCATCGTCACCAATCTTGAAAATGGAAGATCACTGGAGCTCAGGGTCAATGATCGTGGTCCCTTTGCGAAAGACCGGATTATCGACCTCTCCTATGCGGCAGCCAGAATTCTTGGTGTCTATGAAAAAGGAACCGCCTTTGTAAAAGTAGAAACCATCGGACCCTGGATCGAAGAGATTCCTCGATACCACCTTCAAATTGGATCTTTCTCCGACGAAGAGAGGGCACAACACCTGGTGGCTCAATTGAGAAAAGAGTTTAAAAATGTCTATATTACGGTGATGGAGACCTCCACCCAGAGGTATCACCGGGTAAGGATCGGACCTTTTGAATCGAAAGAGGATGCCCTTTCCCAGGCCGAGAAACTCTCTCAGATGGGATTTAATGTGCTGATCACTACTCGGTGACGAAAGGATGGCCCTGAGAGTTTAACCATCATGGAGAAAGAATAATCGGGTCAGATGAGAATGAAAATCGTTCTTCTCTCCTTTCCTCTTCTTTTTTTAATCCTTCTCGGGATCAACCTTCTCTTTGTAAGTTCCCGCCCTACCCCTATGGTCAATCAATTGATTATCAGTTCAATTGGAGACGCTTCTTATCTCAATCCTGTCCTGGCCCAGGACTCCGCTTCGAGTGATATCAATGGCCTCGTCTTTAATGGCTTGATCAAATATAATCGGGATCTCCAGGGATTTGTGGGGGACCTTGCAGAATCCTGGGAGATTCGACCTGGACCGGAACCTGAGATCACCTTTTTTCTCCGGAGAGGGGTCCTCTGGCACGATGGAAAACCTTTCAGCGCCGAGGATGTAAAATTTACTTATGATAAAATTATGGATGAGAAGACCCAGACCGTACGCCGAAGCGATTATGAATGGGTCAAAAAGGTAGAGGTCGTAGATCCTTACACCTTTCGGGTCACCTACAAACAACCCTTTTCCCCTGGATTGGGAACCTGGGGAATAGGGATTCTCCCCAAACATCGTCTTGAAAAAGAGGACATCAATACCACTTCCTTCAACCGAAATCCCATCGGGACCGGTCCTTTCCGATTTGTCGAATGGGTGAGCGATGAAAAGATAGTCTTGGAGGCCAATCCTCGGTATTTTGAGGGAAGGCCCCATCTGGATCGAATTATCTATCGAATCATCCCTGAAACTTCCCTCAGTGAGATGGAACTTCTTACCAGGGGAGTGGACTATTATGGAGTCCTCCCCCACCAATATCGAAGAATGAATGAAATTCCTTTTTTAAAAATTTACTCCCAGCCTTCTCTTTCCTATACCTATATCGGATATAATCTAAAAAACCCGCTCTTTCAGGACAAACGGGTAAGGCAGGCTTTAACCCATGCCATCCATCGGGAAGAGATCGTTCAGTATGTCCTCTATGGATTTGGACAGGTCATCAGTGGGCCTTTTCCAAGCCACCTCTGGTATTATAATCCGAATGTGAAACCCCTCCCCTACGATCCCATAAAGGCAAAAAAACTTCTGACAGAGGCAGGATGGAAAGATACGGATGGAGACGGGGTATTAGATAGGGAAGGGAAGCCTTTCCGTTTCAAACTCATCACCAATAGCGGAAATGATATTCGGCGGGATGTAGGGGTATTGGTCCAGCGACAACTTCGGGAGCTTGGAATCAACATCACCTTTGAAACCTATGAATGGAGCGTCTTTCTTAAAAACTTCATCAATGCAAAACATTTCGATGCCTGTATCCTGGGCTGGAGCCTATCGCCTGATCCCGATGACTATATGATCTGGCACTCCAGCCAGATTGAGAAGGGTTTCAACTTTATCTCTTACGTGAACCCAGAGGCCGACCGGCTCTGGGAGGAAGGAAGAAAGGAATACGATCTGGAGAGACGGAGAAAGATTTACTGGCGAATCCATGAACTGATTGCCGAAGACCAACCCTATACGTTTCTTTTTTCACCTATCGGGATCTCTGCTCTTCAGAAGAAGTTCGTCCTGGTAGAGAGAGATCCTTCGGGTCGTGAAATCTACCGACCCATTCAGATGGAAAAGGCCGGCTTGATGTATGATTTGATTAAATGGTATGTCCCGAGGGGCATCGTAATGGAGAAATAAGATGACACGCTTTCTCTTTAAAAGACTCCTTCAACTCTTTATGACCCTCATCGGGATTAGTATCCTCTCATGGATTATCATTACCCAGGCCCCTGGAAGTCCCATCGCCCTGACCATGGATCCAAAGGTCTCTCCTAAAATCATTGAACAGATGGAGAAGAACTACGATTTAGACAAACCCATCTATCAGCAGTACTTCCTCTGGCTCAAAAAACTCTTGACAGGAAAACTCTATTCTTTTAAGGATGGAAGGCCAGTGCTCGAGAAGATTGGAGAACGAATCTGGAATACTCTTCTCTTGAATCTGGTAGCCACCCTCATCATCTTCTCCCTGGCTATCCCTCTCGGAGTCTTCTCGGCGAGGCGACCCTACAGTTTCCTTGACAACTTGGGAACCTTTGGAGCCTACCTCGGACTCTCCATTCCAGGATTCTGGTTGGCCTATCTGGTCATCTTGGCGACGGTAAAACTTTTTGGTTATCCTGTACTTGGATTGCGATCTTTTGTCATAGAAGGATTGAGTCCCCCCGAAATCGTTTTAGATCGAATCTGGCACCTCATGCTCCCGGCCTCGATCATGGCGATCCATGGGATAGCCGGTCTTTCCCGTTATACCCGATCCAGCATGCTCGAGGTCATTCGCCAGGATTATATCCGAACGGCTAAGTCCAAAGGGCTTCCGGAGGAGATCGTTTACTATAAACATGCCTTGAGAAACGCCCTTCTCCCCATCATCACCCTCTTTGGATTCCTCATCCCCGGTCTGATTGGAGGGTCGATCATTATGGAATCGGTCTTCGCCTGGCCTGGGATAGGACGATTGGCCTATCAGGCCGTGCTTGCCAGGGATTATCCAGTGGTGATGACGATTCTGACTATTTCTGCAGTCCTCACGTTGATTGGAAATTTTATTGCGGATCTCCTCTATGGAGTGGCGGATCCAAGGATAAGGTACCAATGAAAGGCAACGGGACGACCTCTCAAATCAGACTTGTTTGGAAATATTTCAAAAGGAACCGGTTGGCAGTCGGGGGTCTCACCATCCTCATCGCCATTTTCTTCGTGGCTGGAACCGCTCCTCTCCTTGCTCCCTATGATCCCGGGAAAACAGAGGTCTCTCTTAAACTAAAACCTCCTTCTTTGAAACATTTCCTGGGGACGGATCAATTGGGGAGAGATGTGTTTAGCCGAATGCTTTATGGTTCCCGAATCTCCCTTTCGGTAGGTTTCGTCGCTGTAGGAATCTCCATCTTTATCGGGATCTTGGTCGGGGCCATCGCAGGTTACTACGGAAGATGGGTTGATTCTCTCCTGATGCGTTTGGTGGATGTCATGTTCTGTTTTCCAACCTTCTTTCTGATCCTAACGGTGGTCGCTTTATTGGGCCCGAGTATCTTTAATATTATGGTGGTCATTGGACTGACCTCCTGGATGGGAACTGCTCGTTTCGTCCGAGCAGAATTCCTTTCCTTAAGAGAGAGAGACTTTGTTCAGGCAGCCAAGGCCCTTGGAGTGAATGATCGAAGGATTATTTTTCGACACATTCTTCCCAATGCCTTAGCTCCGGTCTTTGTGTCGGCTACGCTCGATGTAGCAACAGCCATTCTCGTGGAAGCGGGGTTGAGTTTCTTGGGGTTTGGGGTCCAGCCCCCTGCTCCAAGCTGGGGGAACATTTTGACGGAAGGAAGAACCTATATCTTCGATGCCTGGTGGCTGACCGTCTTTCCAGGTTTGGCTATCCTTCTAACTGTCCTCTCCTTCAATTTAGTGGGAGAAGGGTTAAGGGATTCTCTGGATCCGAGGCTTCGGGGGAGAAGATGAACCTACCTCTCTTAGAGGTCCGCTCTCTCACCACCCATTTCATCACAGAAGAGGGGATCGTGAGAGCGGTCGAAAACGTTAGTTTTGAAATCTATCCGGGTGAAATCCTCTGCCTGGTAGGGGAATCGGGCTGTGGTAAGAGTGTCACCGGGCTTTCCATCCTAAAACTCATCCCTATCCCTCCGGGTCAGATTGTAAGGGGGGAGATTCTTTTCAATGGGAGAGATCTCTTAAAATTGACCGAAAAAGAGATGGAAAGAGTGAGAGGAAATGAGATCTCCATGATTTTTCAGGAGCCCATGACCTCTCTCAATCCTGTCTTTACCATTGGGGATCAAATTATGGAGGCCATTCAGCTTCATCAAAGGCTCAATAAAAAGGGGGCAAGAAAAAAGGCCATCGAAATGCTGGATCGTGTAAAGATTCCCTTTCCTGAGAAAAGAATCGACTCCTATCCTCATCAACTGAGTGGAGGAATGAGGCAACGAGCCATGATTGCGATGGCCCTCTCCTGCCAACCCAAACTCCTCATCGCCGATGAGCCTACCACAGCCCTCGATGTGACCATTCAGGCTGAGGTCCTACGCCTCTTGAAAGAGATCCAGAGAGAGATGGGGATGTCGGTGATGCTCATCACCCATGACCTCGGGGTGGTCTCAGAGGTTGGGGATCGAGTGGCCGTGATGTACGCTGGAAGAATGGTAGAGTACGGGCCCGCTGAGACTCTATTTCATGAGATGCGCCATCCCTATACAAAAGGACTTCTTGAATCTATCCCTCAACTGGAGGAGAAAAGAAGTCGTCTCAATGCCATACCGGGACAGGTTCCTGATCCTATGAATCTTCCCGAAGGATGCAAATTTCATCCAAGATGTTATTTGAGGATAGAGGAATGTAGGAAAGAGGAACCTCCCCTTTTTGAAGTGAAAGAGGGTCATTATAGCCGATGTCTGAGGTGGAGGGAGTGCAGGTGAAAAAAAGAATAAGAATGAATTTCAAGGTACGGGTTAAATGAAATCCGAGATATTGATCGAGGTTCGAGATCTAAAAAAATATTTCTATAAAGAGCGCCTTTTCACCTCGGAAAAGGAACCGATCCGGGCTGTCGATGGAATCTCCTTTTCCATCCGAAAAGGAGAGACTCTGGGCCTGGTCGGAGAGAGCGGATGCGGAAAAACAACAGCGGGGAAAGCCATTCTGAGATTAATCGAACCCAACTCCGGCCAACTCCTCTTCAAAGGCATAGACCTGATGGGCCTTCGAGAGAAAGAGCTGAGAAGACTCAGGCCTTTGATGCAGTTCATCTTTCAAGACCCTTATGAATCCCTCAATCCGAGGATGAAAGTTGGAGAGATCGTAGGAGAAGGGCTGGAGGTCCATGGATTCGCCCGAGGCAAAGAGATGAAACAACGGGTCGAAGAAGTCCTCGAAAAGGTTGGACTTCATCCCCAAGATGCGATGCGTTATCCTCATGAATTCAGTGGAGGTCAACGGCAAAGAATAGGAATTGCAAGAGCGATTGCCCTTCGCCCGGAGCTCATCGTTGCCGATGAACCCGTTTCTGCCTTAGATGTCTCCATTCAGGCTCAGATTCTTAATCTTTTGATGGACTTAAGGGATCAATTGGGTCTGACCTATCTTTTTATCTCCCATGATTTACGAATCGTCAAACATATCAGCAATCGAATTGCAGTGATGTATTTGGGAAGGATCGTCGAAATGGCTAAGGCAGAGGACCTTTTTCGTCAACCCCTCCATCCTTACACTCAACTCCTTCTCCAAGCGATTCCCAAATTGGATCCTGCCAAAAGGGAAGAAAAGAGAGTCCCGAAAGAAATATTTCGTCCATTTGGAAAAGAGCCGGGATGTCTTTTTGCTCCAAGGTGTCCCCATTTTCAAGATCGATGTGAGCGGGAAGTTCCCCCCCTGGTTGATCAGGGGGAAGAACACTGGGTTGCCTGTCATCTCTTTTCTCCCAAAGGGTTATCCTCCCTAAGTTGATTTTTATTTAAAAAATATATTAGTATTTAATTTGTATCCCTTTTAGGAGAGATTCATGGAACAAGAGAAACTTCTCTATTTTAAAGGACTTCTGGAGGGCCAACTTCACAGTCTCATCGAAGAGGCCTTAAAAACCTGTAACGATATGCGTCAGGAGACCGATGGGGTCTTCCCTGACCCTTCGGATCGTGCCTCTTTAGAATCGGATCGAAACTTTCTTCTCAGGATTAGAGATCGTGAACGAAAATTGATCTTAAAAGTGAAAGAGGCTTTGGAACGAATTGACAATGGAACCTTTGGGATCTGTGAGGCCTGTGGGAAAGCGATCTCTGAAAAGAGATTGATGGCAAGGCCAGTGACCACCCTTTGCATCGATTGCAAAACGGAGCGGGAGCGTCAGGAGAAACGAGAAACTCAGAGGGGAGGAAGATTACGAAAAAAATTCCCGGCCTGATCTCTAACCTCTTCCTAAAACGATATCCATCATGCCAGAGTTAAGAAGAGACCCCATCCATGGAGGATGGGTCATCATTTCAACCGAAAGGAGTCGAAGGCCTTCCGATTTTGCACCAGAAGAACGGAAAACAGGAGGGGGCTTCTGTCCTCTTTGTGAGGGGAATGAAGACCGGACCCCCCCTGAGGTGTTCGCCTTTCGAGAAAATGGAACTCCTCCAAACTCACCAGGTTGGTCCCTGAGAGTCGTTCCGAATAAATTTCCTGCCCTCCGGATTGAAGGAGAGTTAAACCGGGAGGGAGAGGGGATGTATGATAAGATGAACGGGATCGGGGCCCACGAAGTCGTGATTGAAACCCCTCGCCATTTTGAAAGCCTTTCCACCCTTCCCCTAAAAGCAGTCGAAAATGTGCTTTTAGCCTATCGGGAAAGGATCATCGATCTTCGACGAGATTTCCGGCTTCGCTATGTCATGGTGTTTAAAAACTATGGAGTGGCTGCCGGGGCCTCCCTCGAACATTCTCACTCTCAGATCATTGCCCTCCCCATTGTTCCTACCAGGGTCCGCGAAGAGATCCAGGGAGCTAAAAATTACTTCGATTATAAGGATCGATGCGTCTATTGCGATATCATCCGACAGGAACTTCGGGATAGAAGGCGGGTCGTCTATGAAAATCAAGGTTTCGTCTCTCTGGCTCCTTTTGCCTCCCGGTTCCCATTTGAAATGTGGATCCTTCCCAAACTCCATCAGCCGAGCTTCGAGCTGATGGCTTCTTCCCTCTTTCCTTTAGCTGCAGAAGCCCTTTCGGATGTCCTTCAGCGATTGAAAGAGGTGCTCGAAGACCCACCATACAATTATATTCTCCACACCTCTTCTTTTCCTGAAGAGGATCGGAATCACTACCATTGGCATTTTGAAATTATGCCGAAATTAACAAAGGTGGCGGGATTCGAATGGGGAACGGGATTCTATATCAATCCCACCCCTCCTGAAGAGGCCGCAGAATATCTAAGGGAGGCCAAATAAGGGGAGAGATGTCTGACCTTTTTGAATCCCTCGGTCTGATGAGATTGTTAACCGACTTCTTCCTTTCCTCTATGGATCTTGAGAAGTTCTATGAAAGAACCCTCACGACAGGAAGAACCATCTTTAAGGCCAAAGGCGGAGTCCTGAGGATCGAAGATCAGGCCAAAGGGAGCTTAGAAGTCCATTGCAGCCTTGGAGACTATCACTGGCATCCTCTGGACCAAAGAATAGCCAAACGGGTCTTCTTTACCCAAACCCCTTTCTGTCTCAATCGAAAAGGAAAAAGAACACCCTTTCAATCGATTCTCTGTGTCCCTATCCAGGGGAAAGGGAAGAGTTTTGGAACCCTCACATTATACGATAAGGAAATAGAACCGTTTCAATTTGAAGAGAAGGATTTATGGCTCTTGCTGGTCATTGCTCAACAACTCTCCTTTGCCATTGAAAATGTCACAGCGAGAAGGGAGATCTCCACGCTCATTCAAGAACAAGAGAAAAGGGTCAAACAACTCTCTACCCTCTGGGAGTTGAACAAGGCTCTATTGACCACGGTTCACTTCGAACGGATTCTCCATCTCACCCTTACCGCTATTACGATTGGAGGAGGTCTGGGATTCAATCGAGCCATGCTCTTTATGGTCAATGAGAAGGATCGAATCCTAAAAGGGGCTATGGCCGTGGGTCCGGACAGCGCAGAGGAAGCGGGAAGAATCTGGTCCTCCCTTTCCCAAAAAAGGGAGAGCCCTTCGGAATGGATCGCTCAGATTTCTTCTACTTCGGAGAACCACTCTCTTTTGAACACCTTGGTCAAAGGGATCGAGATTCCCTTGGAAAACAATTCATGTATTCTCTCTCGAACTGTTTTGGAAGGGAAGGCTTTCAATGTGGAAGTCCCCCAATCCGAGGAGGGCTGGATCCAAACTCGATGCAAGAGGGGCTGTTCTTTGGGGTCAGAGATAGGATGTTATATCAGTGAACATCTCAGCCACCATCCTCGGGTCTACTCCTATGCCACCGCACCCCTCTGGGGGAAAGGAAAAGTGATCGGTGTCGTCCTTGTAGACAATCTATATAACCAGAATCCCATCACTCAAGAGGACCTTCAGTATCTGACCATGTTTTGCAATCAGGCGGGTTTAGCCATTGAAAATGCGAGGCTTTATCGCCATTTGGAAGAAGTCCATCAAAAACTGAAGGAGGCTCAGACCTTCCTGATCCATCAGGAGAAGATGGCTGCCTTAGGAGAGCTCTCCACCTCCATTGCTCACGAGATCAGAAACCCTCTTGTCTCCATAGGTGGGTTTGCTCGGCGTCTGGACCGTTTGATCTCATCTGAGGCGCCGGAAAAAAGATATACTCAGACCATTATGAAAGAGGTAAGAAGGCTGGAGAAGACGTTATCCCAATTTCTTTCATACACCCACGAAGAACCATTGGTATTTAAAGAAGTGGATCTTCGAGAGATCGTGGAGGAGAGTGTTTCCATGGCGATTCAAGAAGAGAACGGAGGGATTCAACTGGTCAAAGAATGTTCAAGTTCCCTTCCTCTCGTCAAGGGACATCCCGAGCAATTGAAGCAAGCCTTCTTCAACCTGATTAATAATGCCCGGGAATCCATTGGAGAGAGAGGAGTCCTCTCGATCCGGATTTACCCTCTCTTGAAGAATGGAGCTTCCCATGTTCGGGTCGAAATAGAGGATACCGGAGCAGGGATCAAACCTGAGCATCTTCATCATATCTTCAACCCCTTCTATTCAACGAAAGAGAATCGTTTTGGCCTTGGCCTACCTATTGTCCACAAGATCGTGACCACCCATCAAGGACAAATCGAGGTGGACAATCGACCCGGAAAAGGGGTAACCTTCATCATCACTCTACCTGCGGAGGAGGGAAAAGGGGATGAAAAAGATTCTCGTGGTCGATGATGAGGAGAGCATTCGACTCCTTTATAAAGAAGAGTTAGAAGAGGAAGGATTTCAAGTAGAGGTGGCCAAAGATGGAAAAGAGGCTCTGGCCCAAATCCCACGATTCAAACCCGATCTGATCACCCTGGATATTAAAATGCCCGGGATGGATGGGATTGAGGTCCTTAAACAGATTCGCCTGTTTGAAAGACAAGTTCCCATTGTGATGTGCTCTGCCTATGGGGAATATAAACAGGATTTGACGACCTGGGCCTCAGATGCCTATGTCGTAAAGTGTGCGGATTTAACAGAATTAAAGAATACCATCCGAAGACTATTGGGGCTCCTATGAAAGTGAAGAAGGCCGTGATTCCAGCAGCCGGTTTTGGGACCCGATTCCTTCCCGCAACAAAGGTGGTACCCAAAGAGCTCCTCCCGATTGTGGATAAACCCACCATCCAGTATATTATGGAGGAAGTAGCCTCATCGGGGATTGAAGAAGTCATCCTCATTACGGGAAGGGAGAAAGGATCCATTGAAGATCACTTTGATACGTCTACCGAATTAGAGAACTATCTCAAAAAGAAGGGAAAGGACGATCTCCTTCAGATGGTTCAGAGGATTTCAGAGATGGTCACCCTTGTTGCGGTAAGACAGAAAGAGCCCTTGGGATTGGGCCATGCTGTCCTTTGCGCCAAAAAAATCGTGGGGGAAGAACCTTTTGCCGTGCTCCTCGGTGACGATCTGATCGATGCAGAGGTTCCTTGTATTCGTCAGATGATGGAGCTCTACCAAAAGCTGGATGGAGCCATGGTGGCTATTCAGAAGGTTCCTAAATCTGAAACCCATCTTTATGGTATAATAAAAGGGAAAAGGATGGAGGATCGGCTCTATCGGGTAGAAGAAATGATTGAGAAACCCAGGCAGGGAGAGGCTCCTTCGAACCTTGCCATTATTGGGCGGTATATCCTCCCACCCCAGATCTTTGAGGCTCTTGAAAAGACCAAACCGGATCAAAGGGGAGAGATCCAGTTGACCGATGCCATCAGAGAATTGAATCGAAATCTCCCCGTATTTGGTTATGAATTTATCGGGGATCGTTATGACGCTGGAGATAAATTAGGCTATCTTCAGGCAAACATTGCTTTTGGCTTAAAACATCCAGAATTGGGGAAGAAGTTAAAACGTTATCTAAAAAATATCCAGCTTTCATAGATTGATCTCTATGCCCAATGCTCTAAAATGGGTGGGGCAGTAGCTCAGCTGGGAGAGCGCCAGAATCGCACTCTGGAGGTCGGGGGTTCGAATCCCCTCTGCTCCACCAAATCCTCTTAGCACGGATGGAACCATTACTTTTCGATCTCTCTTAAGAGCCTCTTTCCATACTCCAGGCATCTCTTTTTGACTTCCTGGTCACTCTCTCCATCTACCCGAAGAACCCCTTCAACCACTTTCATCTTGTGGTGTAATCCCAAGGCAAGCTCAAGCATCTTCAAACAATCCTTCCCGTCCCGACTCGTCCCGGCAGAGGTAAAAATACCCGCCACCTTTCCTTTTAATTTACCTCCCCCGTAGTGAACGATGGATTCATCGATGACCTTTTTCACCTGCCAAGATACATTGGAGAAATAGGTGGGTGATCCCAAGACGATCCCGTCATAATTCGGCAGTGAAGAGACCTCGAATTCGCCTGCTTCTTCTAATGTGATCTCTACCCCAGATGACTTCATCCCTTCAGCGATGGCTTTAGCCATCTTCCTGGTATTCCCACTTCCACTATAATAAAGAATCAATACCTTTTTTAAAGCCATCCCACACCTCCCGAAGATTTATTTTGGTTCAAATGTACTCGATTCATTTCAACCTGTCAATGGAGGCTAAGGCGAAAGATAGACCCTTTTTGACAATGGAGATGACGATTAGTTAACATTATTTTAATTTTTGGAGCAGGAGGTTCTGATGAGAATTCGAAGTCCAGGGAAGGTGAATGAGCGAATATGGTTTTTAGGACGTGAAGAATCAGGGGTCTATCTGATCGAAGGGAACGACGAATCAATGATCGTAAGCGGGGGAATGAGTTATCTCATTCCTGATCTTCTTTTACAGTTTAAGGCATTTAGGATCGATGAAGAAAGGATCAAAAAGATCCTTATTCTCCACTCCCATTTTGATCACATCGGAATCATTCCTTTTTTCAAACGAAGACATCCCGAGATAGAGATCTATGGCTCAGAGAGGGCATGGGAAATCCTTCGGACAGAGAAGGCTATTGTTACCATTAATGAGTTCAGTAGAAAAGTCGCACAACGATTAGGAAAAGAAGAGGTCTATTCAAATGATGAGATTGAATGGGGATTCGATATCGAAGGGAAAGCCATTCGTGAAGGGAGTGAAATCCATCTGGGAGGGGTAAAGGTCTCCATTCTCGAAATTCCAGGACACTCCTCCTGTTGTATTGCCGCTTATCTTCCCGAGTTGAAAGCCCTCTTCCCGACGGATGGTGGGGGAATTCCTTTTAATCAAACGATTGTTACCTCCGGAAACTCCAACTATACGAAATATCAGGAGAGTCTCGAAAAACTAAAACCCCTGGAGGTGGAATACTATTGTGCCGATCATTATGGATATGTAACCGGAGAGGAAGCAAAAGAATTCATTTCTAAAACGATAGAGATGGCCAAGATGAATCGGAAAAGGATGGAAGAGGTCTATCGTTTGACGGGAGATATCGATCTGGCAGCAAAGAGACTGGTGGAGGCTTTCTATCATGCCTATCCCTCCTATTTTCTCTCCCCTGAGATTTATCTGGATGTCTATCGCCAGATGATTCGCCATATTGCCAGTGCTTTAGACGGAAGGCTTTAGGGGGTCTCCATGAATTTCACTTCAACCCTGTTCTCCAGACCTGAATAATGGTAGAGAAGCCCCTGAAGCTCCCATTGATCTTCCTTCAATAGTTTTATAAATCTTAATCCATATCGATATCCATTGAAATCAACATCATAGAGAACACTCTTCCAGACGATCTCTGCAGAGACTTTAAAATTAGCCAATTTGAATCCTTTTGGGAATAAGACCGTAATGTTCAACACAGCACCAACAGGAAGATCTTGAAGGGAAAAGAGCTGAAGTCCAGCTTCACTCAGATTGAGAACCAATGCCCCGTGGGGTTTTGATCGATCCTGACTTTGATATTCAAGAGGGAGGTCTACCGAGATTCTCGGGAACCTTCTTCTCTCAAAGTTTTTTTTCGGTCTCATTGAACCGCCCTGTTTAAAAAAATTTCTGCATTTATAATGCCAACCCTTTTTAAAAAATCTAACCTATTAAATTGATTATATTTTTTATCCTTCCCTATCCCAACAAAAATGAAAAGAAACAAATTTTGTTAATCCAAATTAAATTTTTTGTTAACCTCTTTTTCGCTTTCAATGTGACCCCCTCTTCTTGACAGGACTCGGTAAATTAGCCTACGATTTTCAGTGTTCTGATAGGGTATGAAAATGGATCTGAAATCAAAATTTATTGGCTCCATGGTAGGCAGTGCTATTGGCGATGCCATCGGTGAAATGGCCTTTTCATACCCTGAGAAGGATGAATTATTAAAGGCGATCTCTCAAGTAAAAGAATTGATCTATACGGATGACACAGCGATGGCCATCGGTCTCGCAGAATCTCTCATTGAGAGAAAGGGAATTGATCCACAGCATCTTGGAGATACTTTTTATAAACATTTTGTTCGAGAACCATGGAGGGGATATGCCTCAGGCCCTCCTTCCATTTTCTCCCTTGTGAGAAGAACAGGAATTTCTTATGTTCACGCAGCTAAAACTCTTTTTGGAGGAGAGGGCTCCCTTGGGAATGGGGCCGCCATGAGGATCACCCCTGTGGGGCTCTTTTTTTCTCATTCCGATCTTCTCTATGAGCAAGCCTGTGCATCCGCTGAAGTCACTCATAGCCATCCCGTTGGAAAAGATGGAGCGGCTGTTCAAGCTTACGGGATTGCACAGGCCCTTTGGCTTGATCCGAATGAGGAGTTTCCGAGAGAAAGGTTTATCCAGAATCTCATCTCCTTTGCTAAAACCTCTCAGATAAGGGAAAAGATGGAAGACGTCCAAAACCTATTGAATGAAGAATGCTCGGAGAGAATGGCTTCGAAAAGATTGGGCCGTTCAGTCGCTGTGCACGAATCTATGCCCTTCTCGATCTACTCTTTTTTACGTTACCCAAAATCTTTTGTGTCCTGTCTGTTTTGTTCCATCCTCAACGGAGGAGATCGAGACACCCTTGGGGCCATGGCAGGTGCCCTTTCGGGAGCCTATCTCGGGATTGAAGCTATTCCGCGAGCATGGATAGAAAAGTTAGAAAATTTAGACACTATCGAGCGTTTAGCCTCTTCCATTTTTGAGATGGCTCAAGAAACCTGACAAAGAAAAAGATGGGATATCCGAAAAAACCCAGCTTGGATGAAGAAAAGGTTAAAGAAAATCTCTATCGTCATGTAGAAGCCCTTTCGGTAAGGATTGGGGAACGCCATCTCTGGAAAGAGAACTCTTTAAGAGAGGCCATGGAATATATTGACTCTGAACTGAGATCTTATGGATATGAGGTCTGGCATCAGACTTATCCTTGCTATGGACAAAACGTCTCCAATCTGTCGGTAGAGAAATCAGGGACCCAAAAGGGAGATCTCATTGTGATCGGCGCTCATTATGATACTGTTCCAGGAACCCCTGGAGCCGATGATAATGCCTCTGCGGTAGCAGGATTGTTGGAACTGGCAAGGCTTTTCCAGATGGGTCAGCCCCCAAAAACCCTGCGTTTTGTAGCCTTTGTCAATGAGGAACCCCCCTGTTTTGGATTTTCCAATATGGGGAGCATGGTTTATGCGAACTATTTAAAAGAGCATAGGATCCCGGTAGAAGTGATGATCTCCCTTGAGATGATCGGTTATTTTCGAGAGGAACGGATCCAGCGATTTCCCCTCCCCGGGATGGAACTCTTTTATCCTAAGACAGGCAATTTTATAGGAGTAGTTGGAAATCTCCCTTCCCATCGTTATGTCCGCCTCCTCAAAAACGGAATCCGTAAGTATTCGCTCATCGATGCAAGATCCCTCACCGCCCCCGAATTTTTTGGGGGGATCAACCTCTCGGATAATTTTTCCTTCTGGAGACATGGATATCGGGCCGTGATGGTCACGGATACCTCTTTTTTCAGAAATCCAAATTACCACCAAGAAACCGATACCATCGACACCCTTCATTTTGGGGGAATGTGTGAAGTGATTAAAGGACTATTTTATACGCTGCTCACGATTTAAAAAGGAGGGTTTATGACAAAGGAAATAAAGCTCCCCAATCCCATCGAAAAAGGAACCCTTTCTCTGGAAGAAGCACTCCAGAGAAGAAGATCGGTAAGAGATTATAAAAGAGGAGCTTTAAATTTAAAGGAAGTCTCCCAGCTTCTCTGGGCAGGAGGAGGACGAAACCTCTATCGCCGAACGGCTCCTTCGGCTGGAGCGACCTACCCGCTTGAACTCTATCTCGTTTCGGGAGAAATAGAGGGTTTGGAAATGGGTCTCTATCACTACCTTGTCTCAAGGCATAGTCTCGAAAAAATAAAAGAAGAAGACCTGAGGAAAAGACTTTGTCGTGCAGCCCTTGAACAGAGAGTGATTGAGAGAGCACCGGCCACCCTCATCATTGCGGCCGATTACCCGAGGACGACCGGACATTATGGGCAACGAGGAGTTCGTTATGTTCATATGGAAGTAGGCCACATTGGACAGAACATTGCTCTTCAGGCCGTGGCCCTCGATTTAGGTACCGTGATGATCGGTGCCTTTCAGGATAAAGACATCAAAGAGATTCTTGGAATCGAAGAGGAACCTCTCTATCTCATCCCAGTGGGAAGGGCTTAAAGATTTCCTTTCAGGCCAATGGCTTCGGCCACCTCCTGCATCCCTTTAATGGTATCCTCGATCAGCTCCTCTAATCCAATCTCAAGCATGGCTGCTCCCTTTTCGATCACAGAGCGATCGACCCCGGCAGCAAATCGCTTATCCTTCCATTTATTCTTTACGGACTTGACCTGAACATCCAGGACACTTTTTGAAGGTCTGATCAGGGCGGTTGTAACCACAAGTCCGGTCAATTCATCAATGGCATAGAGGAATTTCTCCAAATCGGTTTTGGGCTCCACCTCCGAGCAGATCCCCCACCCATGGGACACAGCCGCTCGAATATACTCCTCGGGCCATCCCCGTTCTTTAAGAATTTCGGCAGTCTTTGTGCAGTGTTGATCTGGAAACTTCTCATAGTCGAGATCATGAATAAGACCGATAATCCCCCACTTCTCTTCATCCTCTCCTCGTTTTCGGGCAATGTAACGCATTACCCCCTCTACGGCATAAGCATGCTTTCTTAGGCTCTCACTCTCATTATATTGATGAAGAAGTTCTAGAGCCTCCTGGCGGGTTGGGATTTTCTCGGTCATCTTTATTCCTCCTCACACCTCTTTTTAATCATGTTAATTCCCCTCAGGTCAAGGACGAGAAGGACGAAGAAATCTCTCGAGGCCTTCCTTTAAACTCTTCTCAAATCCGATTCCCAATGTTCCCTCTTTAAGAAAGAGGGTTACAGAAGGGTGATCCAAGGTTCCTTTGACTTTCAAAGGAATGGTCTTCCATCCCTGTTCATCCTCAAGGAGCCGCAGGAATGCAAGTTTTCGATCCAAATTTTTTGAAAGCTCTGGAGAGAGACTAAGGTCTACGGTCAGGTCAAGCCTCTGACTCAAATCGACCGTTCCTTTCGGACTCATTTTAAAGAGAGCGGAACGGATCCAACCGTCCAAAAAGATCTTCTGTTCCTTGATCTCCAAATTAAATAGTCCTTGATCGAAATCCAAGTTTTTAATGGATGAGACACCCGTTATGGAGGCCATAGCCTCTAAGAGCTGGGAACGCTGAAGAGACCCTTTCCCTAAAGGGATGGTCGCCTGTCCTTTAAGAGTCTTCTCTGGTTCATGGTCTAAAAACGAGAGGTCTCCCTTTAGAGACCCTTCTGTTCGAAGAGAACCACTTGAAGAAAAGTATAATTCAACAGGAACAACCTTTATCTCCCCATTCGCATACTGATAATTCATCCGAAAATTCTTTATCATAAAGTCTTGATATTTAGCCGAGTCAATCCGAATTTCTCCTGATGCCCGAAGTCCATGAATAAATCTTTTTTCAGAGGAGGACTCTTTTCTAAAGGGAATCCTCTTTGAGTTCTCTTCGGAACTCTTCTTTCTCTGAGTCAGGGCTAAAAGGGGGTTAAGATTAAGGGATTTTGCATGAAGATGAGCGATCACCTCTGGTGATGAAAGGTAATTGTTTACTTTTGCCACAATGTTAACTTTATCCCTGTCGATCTGACCTTGGAGATTGGCCTGAATGGCCTTAGAATCACCCTCTATCTTTCCCGAAAACTTTAACGGTTGATCCATGAGGAGGGTGCTTAGTTCCTTTAAGGAGATCGATCCGGAAATTCGTTGAGGCGTTCCATCTCTTCCAATGGATCCCTTCGCTTCAGCATCAAAATTAAGAGTGGCATTGGGAAACTCCTTCTCTTCATCAATAAAAGAGAGATGGGCATTTCGAATCACAACCTTCTCCGAAATGATGGCAAGAGGAAGAGAGGACCCCCTCTTCACCGTAGAGGAAGAGGGGACAGGGGATGATCTTTCTATCATATCGTTAAAATTAAATCTTCCTCCTCTCTCCTTCCTGATCGTAACCATAGGGGAGTGAATTTCAATTTTCTTAATGGTCAGTTCCTTTCTCAGAAGAGGGAAGAGTCTGTAGGAAAGGATTAAACGATCCAATCTTATAAAGTCCCTCTCTCCATCTCTCTCTTTCAGCCTCAGTCCTTTGGCTACAATTCCCTTAAAAAGGGAGACATGGATTCTCTCTAATTCCACGTTTCTCCCTGTAAAGGATTTAGCCTTGGGCAAAATAAAGGCCTTGAGCTTTTCTTCAGTGAGGTAACTCTTGATAAGGATATTTAGACCGATCCAGAGAAGGATCAGGATTCCCCCTATGATGAGGGCCACCTTTGAAAATTTCTTCATCCCTCAATCCATTCTATTTAGAAAGAAAGGCTAATATACTATGGATTAACGCGCTGACCAATAGAATTATTCCTGTTCTCCGATGGGTCCGAAAGGATACGGCGATCCATCGAAAACCTGTACTTAGCTGAAAAAGAACCAAGATAAGGTTAAAAATCCCAAATAGTAGAATAATCGAAATCCCACCTATATCCATTTCTTTCTCTCCTTTTAATCCCTGACCAAAATCTTAATCGTAGTGGGGCCTGCAGAACCATGACGATTACAGTGGGCTTCTGCCGTAACTTCAAGGTCTTCCATGGCCTTTATCTTTATCTCTCTGGTAAAGATTTCTCCTTCAGGCCTATTGCCAGAGGAAAACTCCCACCGGGCCACCTCTTTTTGATTCACCGTAACTTTAAGCCAGTTTGTATAATGTAGGAAATTGTTCCCTTTGTGAGTGACCGTAATCTTGATCAAGACCTCGGAACCCTTCTGAACATACTGAGGAGCCTCTATCGAAGTAGATGATTTATTGGCAAAGACGATTCCTCCTGATAGAAAAACGAGGATGCCTAACATAATGATCTTAAAAAATCTCCTCTTCATAGTCCTTTCTCCTTTAAAATTTTGAATTCATTTTAACCCATCTCTTGAAAGATGGAAATAGAAATTTTATGAAAAGGTAATCCCTCACTCAGAGGTGGGAAATAAGCCCGAGAGGGATGTTGGGCGTTCTATGGGTTTCGGAAATATTCCTGTCGGGCTTAAATCTATTTCCACTCTTCAATGAGGGGTTACTGAAAAAGGATAACCCATTCGTCGTGGGTGGTGAAATAGACCAATGTCCTCAACCCTTCGGTGGGGGATTACTAAAAAGGAGGGTGACTCCATGTTTGCCCTTATTAAAGGAATAAAAATATATTTTGAAATGGTCGAAAGGAAAGGAGCCCCTGTAGTCCTTCTCAGTCACTCCCTGGGTTCGAGCCATCTCATGTGGGATCCTCAAATGGATGCCCTCAAATCCTACTTTCAAATTCTTCGTTACGATATTCGGGGACATGGGAAGAGTGAGGTGGGCCAGGGGCCTTATACCATGGAGCAATTAGGAGAAGAGGCCATCGGGCTTTTAGATCATCTGGGAATCGAACAGACCAACTGGGTTGGAATGTCTATGGGGGGAATGATTGGTCAAGCCGTGGCCTTGAACAGTCCCTCTCGTTTAAAAAGTCTTGTTCTTTGTGATACGACGGCGATCATCCCTCCAGAAGCCCAGCCCATCTGGCAGGATAGGATTGATCAAGTTCGCCAGAAGGGAATGGAATCCCAACTGGAAGCCACTATGGAAAGATGGTTTACCCCTTCTTTCCTTAACCGCCACCCCCCAATATTGTCACTCATTCGCAAACAGTTTCTTTCCACTTCGGTGGAGGGCTATATAAACTGTATCGAGGCCATCAGGAGATTGAATTATTTAGATCGCCTCTCCGAGATTCGAATCCCTACATTGATCCTGGTTGGAGAAGAGGATCCTGGCACACCCGTGAGCGCCTCCGAGGCCATTCATCAACGAATCCCGAACTCCACCTTAAAAATCATTCCATCTGCCAGGCATCTCTCCAATGTGGAACAACCCGAGATCTTTAATCAACACCTCTTGGAGTTTTTAAAGGAACACACATAGATCGATTTCTTTAAAACGAGTTTTTTCATTCCATCTGTTCTTTGGAGAATGACTGCTGACCGTCCTTCATATCAAAGACCTGCCTTGATTGTAACGACTCTGGGGTCTTTTATCATCCCTTTTATGGGATCATCGATTAACATTGCCTTGCCCTCGATTGGCAGAGAGTTTTCTCTGGACGCGCTGATGTTAAACTGGGTGACCACTTCTTATCTTCTCAGTATCGCTGTTTTTCTCCTCCCCTTTGGTCGAATTTCGGATATCTATGGCATTAAAAAGGTCTTTCTTCTTGGATTCATTTTTTTTACTCTTTTCTCTTTTCTTTCTGCTCTTTCACCTTCTCCTTCTTTTCTGATCGGTTCTCGAGTCTTTCAAGGAATAGGGGCTTCTATGACAGCAAGCACCGGAATTGCCATCTTGACTTCCGTATTTCCCCCCAACAAGAAGGGAAGTGTTTTAGGAATCAACGTGGCTGCTGTCTACACAGGACTCTCCTGCGGTCCTTTCTTCGGGGGTCTTTTGACTCAACATTACGGCTGGAGAAGTATCTTCTGGGTCAATCTCCCAGTCGGATTCATGATCATCCTTTATACCCTTTTTCGATTGAAAGGAGAATGGGCAGAGGCAAGGGGAGAGAGGTTTGATTGGATCGGATCCCTCTTTTATAGTTCCACCCTTGTAGTCATGATGTTTGGTTTTTTCCGAATATCCAGCTCCACGGGTCTTATTCTCCTCGCCATTGGGCTTATTGGGATGTGGATCTTTATCCGATGGGAGTTAAGGGTGAAAAGTCCCATTTTTGAAATAAGACTCCTTACAGAGAATCGAGTTTTTGCCTTTTCAAATCTGGCGGCATTGATTAATTATAGTGCTACCTTTGCTCTCAACTTTCTTCTCAGCCTCTATCTCCAATCGGTAAGGGGATTGAAACCCCAGGAGGCGGGTCTCATCTTAATCACTGCCCCTGTGATTCAGGCCCTTTTCTCCCCTTTTGCGGGAAGGATTTCGGATCGAATCGAACCTCGAAAGGTGGCCTCTACGGGAATGGCCATAACGACTCTGGGACTTTTCCTCTTCATCTTCCTGGACGAAAAGACCGATCTTTTCACGATCGTTGTATATCTCCTCCTTTTGGGCTTTGGATTCGCCCTCTTCTCTTCCCCCAATACGAATGCCGTGATGAGCTCCGTTGAAAAGAGGTCTTATGGAGTGGCTTCAGGAACACTGAGTACGATGCGATCAGTGGGGATGATGTTGAGTATGGGATTGGTCATGCTCATCTTTTCAATCTTTATGGGTCGAACACCCATCGCCCCGCCCTATTTCTCTCTTTTTCTCAAGAGTGTAAAAGGAGCGTTTATTTTATTTACCGTGCTTTGTGCATTAGGAATAGGAGCTTCTCTATCAAGGGGCCCCTCAACTATTTCATATCAAAACTGATCCCTTTCCCTTTATCTTCTCTCACCGTCAGGGAAAGGATCCGATTAAAGGGAGAGGGAGATAAAAATAGAATAAAAAAGGAGGAAAGAAATGGAGGATAAAGGAAAGGCTTTAGTCACAGGGGCAAGTAGCGGTATCGGTAAGGCCACAGCCCGTCTTTTAGCTGAGAAAGGTTTTAGGGTCATCGCCCTCGCGAGAAGAAAAGAGCGTCTGGAGGAACTCGCTCGAGAGAATCCAAATATTGAGCCCCGCCCCTTAGATCTTTCGAATGCCGAGGAGTTAGAAGCGTATTGTCAAGAACTTCAGAAGACCCCTGAACCGGTAAGTGTGCTCATCAATAATGCTGGATTCAGTATTCGTGGAGTCCTTGAGGATGTCTCTCTCTCTTCCATCAGGGCTCTCTTCGAGGTCAATCTCTTTGCCCTGATTCGAATGACTCAGGCCTGCCTTCCAGGAATGCGTCGACAAAGAAAGGGAACCATTGTGAACCTCAGCTCTATTGTAGGAAAGTTTCCCTTTCCTACCAGTGGTCCCTACGCCGCCACTAAGCATGCCGTAGAAGCCATCAGCGATGCCCTTCGTCATGAAGTCCGACCTTTTGGAATTCGGGTGATCACGATTCGTCCCGGGGTCATTGGAACGGAATTCAACGAAAAGGCGAACCAATTGACAGGAGACCTTCTCTCAAGAACCGATCCCGATTACAAACCCTTTTATCAGGCCTATGGTGCCGGGATGGCAAAACTCTTTTCAAATGTTTCTATTCCTGGCCCCGAATTGATTGCCCATCTTATCCTAAAAGCCGTGTTCTCTGAATCTCCTCAACCGGTTTATGCGGCAGGCCCTTTTGTGGATGAACTCCTGAGAGAACGGCTACGGCTGAGTGATGAGGAATTCTTTCAGTTCCTGTCCGAAAAGACAGGGCTGAAAGGATTGCGATTATAAATTTTAAAAACTCAGGAGTGCTTTGACTTCCTGACTGTCAAGGAGACTTGAAGAAGAGTCCTCCCGGATGATCCGTCCATTTTTGAGGATATATCCTCGATGAGAACAACGAAGGGCTAAGGAAATCTCTTGCTCCACAATAAAAAGAGTGAGCCCCTGACGGTTCATCACTTTGAAACGATCAAAGATGATCTCTGAAAAGAGAGGGGCAAGACCCAGAGAAGGTTCGTCGAGCATCAACAGCTTTGGCCTCCCCATTAAGGCTCTCCCGATAGCCAGCATCTGTTGTTCCCCTCCACTTAGAGTCCCTGCCCTTTGCTCGCTTCTTTCTTTAAGCCTTGGAAAGAGGTGATAGACCCAATCTAAGCTCTCATGGGTCTTTGCTTTTGAATCTCTTTGAAGGGAGGCCCCCATCATCAAATTATCAAGGACGGAGAGGGTAGGAAAGATATGACGGCCTTGAGGGACATGGAGTAATCCTCTTTTAACGATTTGGGAGGGTTTGAGATTGGTAATGTCTTTCTCTTCGAAATACACCCTTCCTTCTGTGGTTTCAAGGATTCCTGAGAGGGTAAGAAGAAGGGTCGTTTTTCCTGCCCGATTGGGACCAATAAGGCTTACCGCTTCCATTTGTTGGATCTCAAGAGAGACTTCTTTAAGAGCTGGAAGTGGCCCATAATGGACGGTTAGTTTTCTGACTCGGAGCATCCCTCTCTTCCCCTTTTGAGATAAGCCTCTATGACTCGAGGATGGGTCCTTATCTGTTCAGGAGTCCCTTCAGCGATAAGGATTCCATTGCTAAGGACGGCAATCTCATCCGCAATTTCCATCATCATCCCCATATGATGCTCAATCAAAAGGATGGTTATCCCTTTTTTTCGAAGTTGGTCGAGCCGCTCTGAAAGATCCTTAGCCTCTCCATAGGTCAGACCAGCGGCAGGTTCGTCGAGGAGTAAAAGTTCAGGTCGAGTTCCTAAAGCGCGACCAATCTCGAGGATCCTCTGTTCGCTATAGGAGAGCTGACCGGCAAACCACTTCCATCTCCCAAAAAGTCCCAAAAATTCCAGGATTTCTTTTGCCTCCTTCATTGCTCGATCTTCTTCTCTTTTAATCCATGGAAGCCAAAGCCCGGAGGAAAGGACTCCTCCTCTTAGTCTCGAGTGCATGGCAGTCATGACATTTTCAACTACCGTCATATTGCCCCAAACCTGAAGGGTCTGAAAGGTTCGTCCAATACCCATCAGGGAGATCTCATGGGGTTTTAAAAAGGTGATCTCCTTCTCTTTAAAAAAGATCTTTCCAAGGTCCGGTTTCTCTATCCCGCTGATAAGATGAAAGAGCGTGCTCTTCCCTGCCCCATTAGGTCCCATCAAACCTTTAATGGTTCCTTGCTTCACCTCAAAGGAGACTTGATCAAGGGCCTTCACCCCTTCGTAATTTTTTGTGACCCCTTGAATCCTAAGTAAGGCCATCAGAGATTCACCTTTTCTCTACGCTTCTTTCTCCCCCAGTAACTGATTAAATAGATTAACCTCACCCTGAGACGTGTTCCTAACCCATCGGGAAAGAAGATCAAAAGGAGAATGAGGATCACCCCATAGAGAGGAAGGCTATAATCCTGATATTGAGCCAGGGTATCAATGAGCCAGGTCAGGATGAGGGCTCCCACAATAGGGCCGTAGAGATTCCCCATCCCTCCGAGGATGACCATCATTACGATGAGAACGGAAAGATTCAGGCTAAACGTTTCTGGAGTCGCTGTGGACATGACACAGGCGAAGAGAGAGCCTGCGAGACCAGCATAGAAAGCCCCCACCATGAAGGCTTCTAATTTGATCCTCGAGACATGGATTCCCACAGATGAAGTGGCATCCTCGGTGGTGGCTACTGCCATGTAGGCCCGACCCACCTTGGATCGGATCAAATTCTTCGTAAAGAGAACCAATCCGATCAAGACGATCCAGACAAGATAGTACTGTTTGAGATAGGTATCAAAGACAAATCCTGCGATAGAAAACCATGGGATACCAAAAATGCCAATCACGCCACCCGTAAAAGAGGCAGACTCTTTTATGAGAACTAAAAAAATTTCACCAAATCCCAAAGTGGCCAGAGCCAAGAAGTAACCTTTGAGTTTCAAGAGGGGTTTTCCGATGAGATAGGCAAAGATGGAGGCGACAATGCCTGAAGCCCAAAAGGCCAAAAAAGGTGGCCATCCGTGTCGGGTCGTGAGAATCGCTGTGGTATAGGTCCCGATTCCAAAAAAGGCAGCATGTCCTAAAGAGATTTGACCTGCATACCCAAGAAAGAGGGTTAATCCAAGGGCAAGGATCCCATGAATTCCAGCTAAAACCATGAGGTGGTGGAAATGAGGATCGGAAAAGAGAAGAGGGAGCAGAAGGATGGCCAAAAGATAAAATAGGTCTCTCCATCTCAGACGATACTCACTTCGATAGTGGAGTTGAGGGTCAGGGAGAATCAAAGAGAGAAGCCACAAGGCAAGGGAATAAAGGATATCTCTCTTTCTGAAGTCTTTATGAATCTGCTCTACCATCTTCGGCTATCAATAAAGGGAGAACCTAAGATCCCTTTAGGTCTAAAATAGAGAATGAGGAGTAGAATTAAAAAAGCCACTCCATCTTTATAACCAGCCGGAATGAAGGCAATACTTAGCGATTCAGCCACCCCGAGAATAAAACCTCCCAAAATGGCCCCTCCATACTTTCCCCATCCTCCAATCACAGCGGAGATAAATCCCTTCAATCCGATGAGAGTGCCGGAATGGTAACTCACATAAAAGAGAGGGGTGATGAATATCCCGGCAAGGGCCCCAATGCCTGAACTGACTCCAAAGGCCAGAAAGGTCATGAGATGCCTTGAAATTCCACAGAGATCCGCACCCAGAGGATCGGTGGAACTTGCCTCCATGGCCTTTCCAAGATGGGTATGATGGGAAAGAATATATAAAAGGAAAAGGACAAAAAAGGTAGCGATAAGAACGAATAGGCTTTGGGCCGAAAAAGAAACTCCTCCTATCTCGAGAAGGTCTTTCCCTGAAAAAGGAGGGAGCGCTTTGGGCAAGGTCCCAAAGAAAAGTGCGCTTGAGCTACTCAGAAAGAGGGAGGCTCCAAGCGTAGCAAGAAGAAGAATAGGAAGGGAGGCCTTTCGAAGAGGATAGATCACCAGAAGATGAAGGAGAAATCCAAGGCCAATTACAACTCCTATAGCTAAGAAGGCAGAGAGGAGATAAGGGAGATGGACACTTTTGATAAAGAAAAAGGTGACCATCCCCCCCAGCATGACAAACTCACCCTGGGCGAAATTGATGATCTGTGAAGCTCTGGCAATGGTGACGAATCCCAGAGCCACAAGGCCGTAAATGGCCCCAAAGGTAAGCCCTGAGATAAGGAATTGAGGAATGATTTGAAGGAGTTCCATTCTCTTTGAACCATATTCTTTACTCAAAGCCAGGGAACCGGATTCGTTTGAACTTTCCTCCTTCGATTCTCACAAAGACCAGATCCTTCTTGCTCAAACCATCATGCTCCGCGGGACGGAAGGAATAAAGCCCATGGGTTCCCTTAAATCCTTTCGTATTTTCAAGGGCATCCCTGAAGGTCTCTCGTGTTACTTTTCCTTTGACTCGTTTGATCGAATTTTCAATCAGCCCGATGATGTCATGTCCATATCCTGCGATCTGATCGGAAGGCGTTCCATATCGTTCTCTCCACCTTTTATCGAATTCAATGTTAATGGATTTAGCCGGATCATTTTCATCCAGTTGGTCAAAGACTACAGGTTTTGCTCCAGGAAACTCTACCCCTTCCATCGCTTCACCTCCAAGGGCAATGATGAACCCGAATCCGAAGGCATGGGTGCCAAGAATGGGTAGCTTCATGCCCAGAGCCCTCAGGTTTTTACAGACAATGGGTCCCGGAGGTCCAGAGGTACAGGCATAAAAGGCGTCCATTTTTTCTTTCTCGATGAGGGGTTTCATTTTTATCAACTGTGGGGTCATATCAATGTCTGTATGTTTATGAGTCTCCGGAGAGATGAAAACCTTCAATCCCTTTTCCTCTCCAAAACGCTTATAGTATTCAGCAAGGGTTTGGGCCAGGGGATGAGCGGCATGAAAGACAAGGATTTTTTTGTATTTTCTTGCCAGAGAGAGGTCCACCAATTTCTCAGAGACAATGATATCATTATGAGCTATATTAAAAGCCCATCTCTGCTTCATCTCTCTCAGGACCCTATTCGAGGGACATACGATGATATTGGTGATCTTCTCTCTTTCAGCAATCGCTCGGGTCGTTGCCTGAAGCGTATCTTCGAAGGGACCCACCACCAGAAGCACCTCGGGGTCCTTGGTAAACTTCGTCATGTTGGCGGCGGCTCGACCTGCCTCAAATCCATTGTCTTCAAAGATCAACTCGAGAGGTTTACCGTTGATTCCTCCCCTTTGATTGATTCTCTCTACCTCTAAGACCATCGCATTTCTCAGAGTTTTTGTGATCTCGGCCCAGGGCCCTGTGAGCTCGAAATTGACCCCGACCTTGTATGGAGATTTCTCAGCGGAATAGCTGAGAGAAAAGGACAGGATAAAAATAAAGAGGAAGATGAAACTTAAGGCGCTCTTTCTCATGATTCCTCCCTTCTTATAAATATTTTTGAATTAAGATCTCGGCGATCTGAACGGCATTGAGGGCGGCCCCTTTTCTGATATTGTCAGCCACAATCCATAGATTGATCCCATTGGGGATCGATTCATCTTCCCGAATCCTTCCCACAAAAGTCTCATCTTTCCCCGCCGCATAAATGGCGAGGGGATATCGAGCATTTTTGGGATCATCCACGACGACTACTCCCGGGGCCTTGGAAAGGATCTCTCGAACCTCCTGGGCCGTAATCTTCTTTTCTGTCTCAATATTGACCGATTCAGAATGACCATAGAACACAGGAACCCGAACGGTCGTTGCAGTAACCCGGATGGAGTCATCTTCCATAATTTTTTTCGTTTCATTGACCATCTTCATCTCTTCTTTGGTATATCCATTTTCAAGGAAGACATCGATATGGGGAAGGCAGTTGAAGGCAATTTGATGGGGATAGACCTCACATTTGATCTCCTTCTGGTTATAGATGGCGAGGACCTGATTCTCCAGCTCTTTGATGGCCCTTTTTCCTGTTCCCGAGACGGATTGATAAGTGGAGACCACCACTCTTTTAATCCTCGCCACATCATGAATGGGCTTGAGGACAACCACCATCTGGATGGTCGAGCAGTTGGGATTGGAGATAATATTCTTCTTGTAATAGTTGGCTATGGCATGGGCGTTCACTTCGGGGACGATCAGGGGAACATCAGGATCCATTCTGAAAGCACTGGTATTATCGATGACCACACAGCCTGCTTTTGCGGCAATCGGGGCAAATTTCTGGCTGACCGAAGCTCCCGGGGAAAAGAGCCCAATATCCATCCCTTCGAAGGAGTCCTCCTTCATCACCTCTACTGTATACTCCCTTCCTTTGAATTCAATCTTTGTCCCAGCCCCCCTTGGAGAAGCAAGAAGTTTTAACTCCCCTACGGGAAAATTTCGTTCTTCAAGAATCGAAACCATTTCATTCCCTACGGCTCCTGTTGCCCCTCCCACGACCACATTATATTTTTCTTTTTTCATAGGTTCCTCCTCCCTTCATTTATAAAAACAGGGATATTCATCCGAACATCCCTGTTCCTTCGATACACCATTGTATCCAGGTTATATAGATATTTTAAATCACGGATATTGTCAAGAGGCGTAGAAGAGACCTCTGAAAAAGTATTTAAAACGAGTTTTATAGACTGGGGAGGTAGGGTGGAAAAAGCCTTCGAGCGGATACCTTTAACC
>JBBIMX010000036.1:0-27317 GCA_037444165.1 Deltaproteobacteria bacterium
GGTGGTGATGATCTTGATGATCTTTGTCATTCCAGTTTTTGAGACGATGTTCAAATCAGCAGGCCAGAGTCTTCCCCTGCCCACCCTGGTCGTCCTCTCCATCAGCAAGTTTATCAAGAAGTATATTCTCCTTTTCATTCCAGCCGCGATCCTCTTGGTCTATTTCTTTCGAAGATTCTATCGGACAGAATATGGAAAGACCCTGATCGACCGTCTCCTTCTGAAACTCCCGGTCTTTGGAATTCTCCTTAAGAAGGTCTCTGTCGCCCGATTTGCTCGAACCTTAGGAACACTGGTCAGCAGTGGGGTCCCTATCCTGGATGGACTCAATATCGTCTCCAAGACTGCGGGAAATCGAACGATTGAGACCGCTATTCTCAATGCGAGGGCCAGCATCCGGGAAGGAGAAACGATCGCTGAACCCTTAAACCGAAGCGGGATCTTCCCTCCAATGGTCATCCAGATGATCTCGGTAGGTGAGTCCACAGGGGCCCTGGATTCGATGCTGGCAAAGATTGCTGATTTCTTTGAAGAAGAGGTCGACGTGGCAGTAGGAAATCTTACCTCTCTTCTGGAACCTTTTCTTATGATCTTTTTAGGTGTGGTCATTGGAGGGGTCGTGATTTCTATGTATCTTCCCATCTTTCAGATGGCCTCTGCGATCCATTAGAAAAATGATAGGGTTGGAGTAGAAAGGCGCTGAGATCGATGCATCCTCACTCATCCATCTCTTCAAACTCCCATCTCAAAGAGCTAAGAAGTGTGAAAGGCTTGATGCTCTCTCGTCTGATCATCCTCTCTCTTCTTCTGGCCATTACCTTTCTGTTTCAGGTTTCGGAAAAGAAGTTTTTCTTCATCCCTATGACCAATCGGTTTTACTATTTTGTTGGTTTTTTCTATCTCGTAACGATTGGATATGCCTTCCTCCTGGATCGGATAAAGAATCTTCTTCGTTTCATCCGGATTCAGCTCATCCTCGATCACCTTTTTATCGCAGGTCTGATCTATTTTACTGGGGGAAAAGAGAGCTACTTCCCAATCACCTATATTTTTGCCATCATCGGGAGTAGTATTCTTTTCTATAAACAGGGGGCTTTCTTCTCTGCCTCGTTCGCCACCTTCCTTTACGGATCGATCCTAATTCTTCAACTCTATGGTTGGATCAATCCCATAGGAGACCCTTCTTCTTATGAAGCCAGTCAAATCTTCTATACCTTGATTCTCTATATGGCTGCCTTCTATATCGTTGCCTTTTTAAGTAGCTCCATCTCTGAGGAACTCCAGAAGAAACGAAAAGAACTTCTCCAGAAAGAGGTGGATTATCATCAACTCGAGGCCTTCAATCGAAACATCGTACAGAGCCTGGATAGCGGGCTTTTGACGATCGATCTTGAGGGGAGGATCAATTTTTTGAATCGAACTGCAGAAAAGATTCTTCGTCGAAAAGAGGAAGAGCTCCGAAATCAATCGATCTATGACCTCTTCCCGAAGATGGATGAGGTCATGGAGGAGATTCGGAAGAAGTCCTCTCAGGAGCCTCCGGAATATCAACGATATGAGACCACCCTCCTTATCGAAGAGGACCAGAAAATTCACCTGGGTTTCTCCATCTCCCCTCTGACTGATCCGGAAGGAAAAACCATAGGCCATACCCTTATCTTTCAGGATATCACTCGATTCAAGGAGATGGAGGAGCAGATGAAACGTTTTGACCGGATGGCCGCGATTGGATCTCTGGCCGCAGGACTCGCCCATGAGATTCGAAATCCTCTGGCCTCCTTGAGTGGATCCATCCAGATGTTAAAATCAGAGCTCTCCCTGGACGAATCTCAAAGCCATCTCATGGAGATTATCCTCCGGGAGTCAGAAAGACTCAACGCATTGATCACCGACTTTCTCCTTTTTGCCCATCCCCCTCAAACTCGACCCCAGCCCGTAGAGATCGAGAGGATTCTCGACGAAACCCTTGAACTCTTCAGTCATTCCCGATCTTTTCGCGAGGGGATCCGCCTCATCCGAGTCCCTTCGGATCGAATCGGAGAGGTGATTTTGGATCCTGATCAGATTCGGCAGGTCCTATGGAATCTTCTCATCAATGCCTCCCAATCCCTTTCCAATGGAGGAGAAATTCGAATTCACCTCGAAAAAGGGGAGCCTTCCCTCTGGCGAGGGGCCCTCCCCTTTTTCTCCTTCAAAGGAGCAAAGGAATGGATCAAGATTTCGGTTGAAGATACGGGGGGTGGAATTCCACCGGAGGAGAAAGAAAAGATCTTCGAACCCTTCTATACGACCAAAGAGAACGGGACAGGATTGGGACTCTCCATTGTCCATAAGATCATTGAGAACCATCGAGGTTCGATTAAAGTTGAAAGCGAGGTTGGGAAAGGTTCAACCTTTACTATCTTTTTACCTGTGGAGTAAAGAATCTTAACGTTAGGGTCTTTGGAGATGCAAAAAGAGAAGATCTTGGTGGCTGATGATGAAAAGAGCATGAGGGAATTCTTGGAGATCATGCTTAGAAAAGAAGGCTATCGGGTGACCCTCGCCTCCAATGGAGAGGAAGCGGTCAGATGGGCGGAGAGAGAAATCTTCGATTTAGCCCTTCTCGATATTCGAATGCCCAAAGTCGATGGACTTTCAGCCTTAAAAAAGATTAAAACCCTCTCTCCAGAAACGGTGGTGATCGTCATTACCGCTTTTGCCTCTGCCGATACGGCTATCCGGGCAATGAAAGAGGGAGCCTATGACTATATCACAAAACCCTTTAAAGTAGACGAGATTAAACTCATCATCCGAAATGCCCTTGAGAAGAAGAACCTCGAGAAGGAGAACCTCCTTCTCAAGCAGGTCGTCCAGGAACGTTACCACTTCGGAAATATCGTTGGGCAGAGCCCAAAGATGCTGGAGCTCTATCGCCTTCTGGAGAAAGTGGCTCCCACGAAGACCAATATTTTGATCACCGGCGAGAGTGGAACGGGTAAAGAACTGGTTGCCAAAGCGATTCACTACAATAGCCCGAGAAAGGATAAGCCTTTTGTCACACTCAATTGTGGAGCGATTCCAGAATCCCTGATCGAAAGTGAACTCTTCGGGCATATGAAAGGGGCCTTTACGGATGCCGTCTCCACCAAGAAGGGACTCTTTGAGGTCGCCGATGAAGGAACGATCTTTCTGGATGAGATCAGTGAGCTTCCCTTGATGATGCAGGTTAAACTCCTCCGGGTCATCCAGGATAAAGAATTTAAACGGGTGGGTGGGACAGAAGATATTCGGGTCGATGTCCGAATCATCTCTGCGACGAATAAGGATCTTGAAGAAGCGGTGAGAGAGAAACGTTTCAGGGAAGATCTCTTCTACCGCCTCAATGTCATCCAGATTAAACTTCCTCCTCTTCGGGAAAGAAAAGAGGATATTCCCCTTCTGGCCGACCATTTTCTAAAAAAATATTCCGAGGAATTAGGGAAGTCGATCACCCGAATCTCTCCTGAAGCCCTTCAATTTTTGATGAATTACGATTTTCCAGGCAATGTCCGAGAACTTCAAAACATCATTGAGCGGGCAGTGGCACTGGAGACAGGTTCTCAACTCTCACTGGAGAACCTGAGTTCCTATCTTGAAAATCAGCTTCCCGCCAAGAAAGGGGCGTTCGATATTGACCTCCCTGAGGAAGGAATTGACCTCGAAAAGGTTGTGTCCGATCTGGAAAAGATGCTTCTCCTCAAGGCCCTGGATCGAGCCAAGGGGGTCAAGAAAAAGGCGGCTGAACTGCTCCGTATCAATTTTCGTTCGATGCGGTACCGGTTGGATAAATACGGACTCAATAGCAATGGTTTAGAATCGGAAGAGGAGTCATGAGCCTCTGCGCCTCCTTTTGAACTGTTTTTCCAACTCCCCTCGGGGTAGGAAATAGAAAATGGGTCTTCCATGAGGACAGGTGAGAGAAGGCTCAAATGGCGAAAGACTCCTTACCAATCCCTCTATCTCTTCTCTTCTTAAGACTCCGCTTCCTCGAACTGAAGAATGGCATGAGAGAGAGATGAGGAGGGTTTCAATCAGATTTCTACCCTCTCCTTGTCGTCTTAGAAAAGAAAGTTCTTCCAATATCTCCTGAATCCATTGTTTCGAGTCCTCAATTTGAATAAGATCAGGGATGGCCTGAATGGCATAGAGCCTCTCTCCTATTGGCTCAAGTTCAAACCCGAGGGTCCGAAAAGCCTCTAACGATTCATCCAGGACAAGACAATCTTCCTGCGAGCACTCCAACAGAATCGGAATGAGGAGGGGATTGGAGCGGATGGAACGATTCTCCACCCTCTTTTTCCATTCCTCAAAGAGGATCCTTTCATGAGCCGCATGTTGATCAATCAAGACAAGATTCTCATCCCCTTCGCACAGAATATATGTCTCCCAAATCTGTCCAATGATTCGGAATCCTTTGCTTCTCTCTTCCATCCAGAGAGGTCTCTCTTCCTTTAAGGTCATGAGGGTGGGTTGCCCTTCTTCACTCCCTTCTCTTTGTGTAAAGGAATCCCTTTTTAGAGGAATAGAGACCTGTCCATACCCTTCCCTCTCCTCATGGTAGACAGCCATTGAGGGTCCGGTTCTTCCTCCAAGGAGATGGTCAATGGTATGAAAGACCAGACGATAAATCCTTTCGGGGTCTCTAAATCTGACTTCTATCTTGGTAGGATGGACATTTACATCCACGAAAGAAGGAGGAACCTCAAGGAAAAGAAGGCAAAAGGGAAACCTCCCTGAAGGGAGATGATGGCGATAAGCTTCGAGAATGGCTCTATAAAGAATTCGATCCTTCACATATCTTCGATTCACATAGAGGTAGATTCCATCGGCATTTCCCTTGGATAGAGAGGGAAGGCTAATCAATCCAGAAAGATGGATCTCTTTTTCTTCCGTTTCGACCTCCTGAAGATGACCGAGGGTCTCTCGACCCCAAAGGGCTTCTACACGTACCAGGGAAGAGTCGGTCCTCAAAAGTTCTTCAACCCTTCGCCCCTCATGAATCAATTTAAAGGAGATAGAAGGGTGGGAAAGGCTGATTCGATGAAAATGGTTGAGGATATATCGGAATTCGGAGGGAATCGATTTTAAAAACTTTCTCCTGACCGGGAGATTATAGAAGAGGTTTTTTACCTCCACCTCTGTTCCCGGAGGAGCCCCTGCCTCAGAAAGACTCTTGATCTCTCCTCCTTCACAAACAATCCTTGTTCCAATCATGGCATGTGGGACTCGAGAGGTGATCGTAAGGTGGGAGACCGAAGCAATGCTTGGGAGGGCCTCTCCCCGAAACCCAAGGGTATGAATCGCATAAAGATCCTCCACCTTTCGGATCTTGCTTGTGGCAAATCGTTGAATGGCCAGAGGGAGGTCTTCGGGCTCGATACCTTCCCCGTCATCGATCACTCGAATCCGCTCGAGACCTCCCCCTTTGATTTCCACTATAATCTCTTGAGCATGGGCATCGATCGCATTCTCCATCAGCTCCTTGACGACCGATGCAGGTCGCTCTACGACTTCCCCTGCAGCAATCTTTTGGGAAATGGATTCAGGAAGAACCTCAATCTTTTGACCCATCAGCCTCCCATCCCATGCCCTCTTCGATAAAGGCACCTATTCTCCTAAACTTCTCGTAACGATCCTTTAATAATTGATCCACATCGACCCTTTCCAATTCTTTTAAATGGCGCGAAATCGCCTCCTTCAAACGGAGGGCCATCCCTTTCGGATCCCTGTGGGCCCCTCCAAGAGGTTCTTCAATCACCTCATCGATCACTCCTAATTGATAAAGGTCTCTGGCGGTCAATTTGAGGGAATCCGCAGCAATGGCCTTTCCTTTCTCTCCATCCTTCCAGAGGATGGCTGCACACCCTTCTGGAGAGATCACCGAATAGGTGGCATATTCCAGCATCAAGATTCGGTCTCCCATGCCAATCGCCAGGGCCCCTCCACTTCCCCCTTCACCGATGACCAGGGTCAAGATGGGGACTCTGAGATGGGCCATGGTCTTGAGGTTTCTTGCAATCGCTTCGGCCTGTCCCCTTTCTTCTGCGCCGATGCCTGGAAAAGCCCCCGGGGTATCGATCATGGTAAGAACAGGTTTTCGAAACGCCTCAGCCATTTTCATCAATCTCAAGGCCTTCCGGTAGCCTTCGGGATGGGGCATCCCAAAATTCCGAGAGGCCATCTCCCTCGCATCCGTCCCTTTCTGATGGGCAATGACCATCAGGGTCTTCCCGTTGAACATAGAAAGTCCACCCATGATGGCTGGATCATCTCCATAGGCCCGATCGCCGTGAAGTTCGATAAACGGTTCGAAGAGTTCCTGGATATAAAAGGAGGCTTTGGGCCGATCAATATGTCTTGCCAACTGAGTGATTTGCCAACCTGTAAGATTCGAAAAGATCTCTTTTCGGAGTCGATTGAGCTTCTCTTCTAATCGACGAATCTGTTCTTCCAGTCCGTGATCCCTTCCCCTGGGGAACCTCTTTAGACGTTCGATCTCATTCTCTAACTCGACCAATGGTTTTTCAAAATCCAAATAGTGTCGAACCATTTCTTAGGCCTCGAATGATAGCAGGGGTGTAGGAAAAAGGATTTTAACCTCTTCTTGAAACTCCGAAGTGGGTGAAACCCGATATTCATCGGAGAGGGCAATCACCGTTTCAGGGCGATCTCCGTTGATGAGATGGAGATAGACCTGATAGGATCCCGGATGAGCCAGAATCACCTCTTTTAACTCTTTGAGGGAAGAGGGGGTCAGGGTTTCCATTGGAATTTTAAGATGAAGGATTTGGGGGTTTTCCGAAGAGACTTCGGAGAGGGGACGAATCTCTTTCGCCTTGACCTTCACCTGATCTCCAGAAAGGTCAAGGGTCCCCCGAACAAAGATAGGTTCCCCTCCTCTCAAATACGAAGAAGCGGTCTTAAAGAGGTCAGGAAAGAGAATCACTTCCACCCAGCCTTTCATATCCTCGAGATTGATGAAGGCCATTCGGTCTCCCTTTTTTGTAACCACTTCTTTCAGCTGACTGACAAGCCCACAGAGTTTCACCTCTTTTCCATTGGGCCCAGAGGAAAGAGTGGAACTGTCCTCCTCCGTGATCTTTCTAATCTCCTCCTGATAAGGCGAAAGGGGGTGGCGGGAGATATAGAACCCGATCGTCTCTTTCTCAAAGAGGATCAACTGTTGTTGGGAAAACTCTTCCATCTCCGGATAACGCTCTTCTAACTCATCAAGATTGGACCCCCAGATGCTCATCTGAGGAGTCTCTTTCTTTCGCTGCAGGGATTGAGCCCAATGGAGAATCTCTTCCAGGGCGGTAAGCATCTGGGAGCGGTAGACCTTGGTGAAGTCAAAAGCCCCGCATTTAATCAGGCTTTCGATCACCCGACGGTTCACTTTTCTCAAATCAACTCGTTTGCAAAAATCATAGAGGGAACGAAACTTTCCTCTCTCTTGTCTTTCCCGGAGGATGACTTCAATGGCGGCATCCCCCACATTCTTGACCGCTGCCAGTCCAAATCGAATCTGATTCCCAAGCACGGTAAAATTTCTATAACTCTCATTAATATCCGGAGGCAGGATGGTAATTCCCATTTCCCGGCATTCTGCAAGATAGCGCATGATCTTTTCGGCATTCTGAGCTTCACTGGTGAGAAGGGCAGCCATAAATTCAATCGGGAAATGGGTCTTCAGATAAGCGGTTTGATAGGCCAGAAGGGCATAGGCTGCGCTGTGAGATTTATTAAACCCATATCGACCGAAGGTCTCCATCTGTTCAAAGATCTTCTCCGCCTTTCGAAGGGGAATTCGATTTCGTTTGGCACCTTCGAGAAACTTCTCCTTCTGTTTGACCATCTCGAGAGCATCCTTCTTTGCCATCGCTCTCCGAAGGTTATCCGCATCTTCCAGGCTGAAGTGGGCAAGGGTGCTGGCAATCCTCATCACCTGTTCTTGATAAACAATCACACCGTAAGTATCCTTAAGGATACCTTCGAGAAGGGGATGCTCATAAATAATCGGCTCGGTTCCGTGACGTCTTTTGATGAACTCTTCGATCATTCCACTGTCCAGAGGGCCGGGCCGATAAAGAGCGATAAGGGCGATAATCTCCTTAAAACTCTCCGGCTTGAGTCGAATCAGGAGGTTCTTCATTCCCTCACTCTCCAGCTGGAAGAGTCCCAGACTTGAACCGGTGGCCAGAGAGGCGTAAACCTTTGGGTCATCCAGGGGGATCTCGGAAAGATCGATTCTTACCCCTCGATTCTTCTCGATCAATTCGATGGCATGATGGATCATGGTCAGGGTCTTTAGACCCAAAAAATCAAATTTGACCAGCCCAATCGCGTCCACCTCTTTCATTGCATACTGAGTGATGACCTCCCCATCTTGCCCCCTATAAAGAGGAAGGTATTCGGTGAGAGGTTTATTGGAGATGACTACTCCTGCGGCATGGGTGGAGGCGTGGCGGACTAAACCCTCCAGGGATTTTGCAATCTGGAAAAGGGAGGCAATCTTTGGATCCTTTTCCACCATTTCTTTCAGCTTGGGTTCTCGCTCCAGGGCCTGTTCAAGGGTGAGGTTGAGGGGAGCTCCAGGGATCAGTTTTGCAATTCGGTCGACCTCTGCGTAGGGCATCCCCAACACTCGGCCTACATCCCGGATGACTGCCCTTGCCTGCATCTTTCCAAAGGTAATGATCTGGGCTACATTCTCCTTTCCATATTTTTCCATCACATACTGAAGGACTTCATTTCGTCGATCCATGCAAAAATCTACATCCACATCCGGCATACTGCTCTTTCGGCCAGGGTTTAAGAACCGCTCAAAAATGAGATCGTACTCAATAGGATCTAAATCTGTGATCTGGAGAGCATAGGCCACCAGACTCCCGGCTACGGACCCCCGTCCCGGACCCACCGGAATCCTGTTTTCCTTTGCGAATCGAATGAAATCCGAAACGATCAAAAAGTATCCAGAAAATCCCATCGATTGAATGATCTGAAGTTCCTCTTCCAGCCTTTTTTGATAGATGGATCGCCGTTCCGGGGGAACCTTTTTAAGGGAGGTCGAAAATCTTCGCTCCAATCCCTCTCGAGCCAATTTTTCTAAATAGCTCTCCGGGGATTCTCCGGAGGGAATCGAAACCTTAGGGATATGTTTCTCTTCGAATCTCAATTCAAGGTTACACTGCTCAGCAATTTCACCACTACAGGAAAGAGCCTCAGGAAGATCGGAGAAAAGCTCCATCATCTCCTCAGGGGACTTGAAATAGAACTCTTCGGTTTGAAATCTCATCCGATCTGGATCTTGAAGGGTCTTTCCAGTCTGGATACAAAGGAGCACTTCATGGGCCTTCGCATCCTGACGATGGAGATAATGACAGTCGTTGGTAGCCACCCACCGGAGATCTAATTGCCTTGCGACTTCTAACAGACCTCTATTAATCAACTCCTGATTCTCTATCCCGGTTCTCTGAATCTCGATAAAGAATCGCCCCTGATCAAAAATCCTCTGATACTCCCTGGCCGCTTCCAGGGCCCGTTTCATCTCTCCCCGGCTGAGATAGAAAGCCACTTCACCCTTGGGACATCCGCTCAGGGCAATTAATCCTTCGTGATACCGTGAAAGAAGCTCCTTGTCGACCCGCGGCTTGTAATAGAACCCTTCGAGATGGGCCAGACTCACCAATTTGAGAAGATTGAAATAACCCGTCCGATTCTTTACGAGCAAGGTCAGGTGAAAAGATCCTTCCCCTCCTTCCCCTCCTTTCTTTTCAAAACGGCTCTTTGGGGCGATATAGATCTCACACCCCAGAATAGGTTTAATTCCATGTTTAATCGCTGCCTGATAGAACTCAATGGCCCCAAAGAGGTTTCCGTGATCGGTTAAAGCCAATGCCTCCATTCGGTATTTCTTAGCCAGCTCACAGAGCTCATCAAAACGAATGGCCCCATCCAAGAGGCTGTATTGACTGTGGAGATGAAGATGAACAAACTGGCTTTGTTTCATTTTCCGTCACTCGATTCCATGTTGGATGATCCCATAGGATGAAAAAAGGGGAGTGGAGTGAACCACAGGTCAATGTTTCAACAGATACTTTCCATCTTTGACTTCATAGTGGTAGAGCATCCCTTTTTGATAATAGAGATCTCTTCGGTCGAGTAATCCAGTGGAGACCAACTCCTCCAGGGTCTTGGGATAGGCTCCCTTTTCCAGGTAATAGACCTCCAGAGCGTTCTGAATCCGATCGAGTTGAGCTCGATGGACATAGAAAGAAGGGGGCTCGATATTCACCCGCTCGATCTTTGAATCCCAAAAGAGACGAAGAAAAGGAGGTTTAAAATAGACCAGAAGGATAAAGAGGAATGCCAGGATGGCTCCATAATAGGTAAAGACAAGGGCTTCTCGAAAATTGATCGTTCTCACCTTTTTCATAAGACTTGGGGTCCGAACCCCAACCGGTTCGATCAGTCCCATCTCCATGAGGTTGACTAAGATTTCGCTGGCGTTGAATTTTCCAAGGAGACTCCGGTCGATGATCTCTTGAACCGTTCGAGTCCCATCGACCAGTTGATAGATAAGCTCCTGCTCCGAGGTGAGTTTCTCCCTCAGGCTCTGGGGAGAAAGAAGGTCTGCCGCCTTTCCTTCAAGGGGCTGGGTCTTTCTAAAGACAAGATGGGGAGAAGAGATCTTTTTTTCAATCTCGGACCATTCGTCGACCATCCGAAGGATATTGAGGAGGACATGTTCTGTGCTGAGCGCAAAGGGGATCTTCTTGTAACTCTCGACCAATTTGAGATCGAAACTAAACGTCCCGTCCTCCCACCAGAAGAGATCGTAGATCGTTTCATAGGTCTGCGTGGTGATGACCTTTAGAATATCCTCTTTGGTGAGCAATCCGAGTTCGACCAGGATCTCTCCAAGGTATTTCAGGGTCTCCTTTTGGATTCGGAGAACTCTCTCCAGTTGTTCTTCGGTGATGAGCTGGGCTTTGACCAGGATCTCTCCGATCAGGTCTTTCTTTCCCCGATAATTGGAGTAGACATGGACAATCATCCCGTCGACGAAATAGATCTCCACCAAATTCTTTCCTCTCTGAATCTTGAGGACCCCTGTCTTGAGCTGTTGTCCAATGAGCTGGATGATCTCGGTGATACTGAAATCTTTCAATGTTCCTTGTAGAGCCATCGATTAATCCCTTTGGATTTCAATTTCAAACGAGGGTTTCTGTCTTCTCAGATCCCAAACATTGAGAAGATAAAAGAGAAGGAAGAGTCCTCCCCATAGGGCAGCAAGAAGAGGAGAACTTTGGGATTGAAGTCTCGTATCTGGAATCAATCCGGACCAGAAGAGGAAACGTAGAATAAATATGAAAAATAAAAAGAGGAGGAGAAGTCCTTTAAGGGATTGCCCTCTCCAGAGGTAGCCAAATCCAGTGAAGAGATAAGAAAGAAAAGTCTTGATCACCTGTTCTTCCTTTTGAAAGGCCTTGGCCTGAAGCGATTTTTTCTCAATGATTTTGGGATGAAGTTTCTCTTTTTGGACAAAGATCCGATAACAATTAAAGCAGACAAACTCCTGTTTCTGGGTCTCTAAATAGAATCGATGGGTAGGACTTCCACACATAGGACACCGGGTTAAGAATCTCCTGGCACGAGCATACCGATAAAAACCGATCAGGAAAGCCAAAAATAGGATAGGAGCTAAAAAGGGAATGACAGAGGGAACCTTCTCAAACCAGGCCTTAAAAAGGAGATAAAGAAATCCCTCCCTCCCCATGAATTGATTGAGGCACCTCTCCCAGAGGGTTCGGGTGCTTAAGGATTCATCAATGACAAATCGATTCATATGGGGGGAATCGACAACCATCGAATGGAAGTCGATAAGGGCTGGATCGAGTTCCCTCGCCTTCTGAAAGGTTCGATCGATCTTTCCTGAAAAAAAGGTTTCCTGGGAATAGGCCCGGGAAAGGTTATAATAATAAGCTCCTTTATGGGGATCGATTTGAATGGCCTGTTGATAGGCTGAAATGGCTGAGGGAATCTGTTTTTGGGCTAAATAGACGTTACCTAAGTTGGAGAAGGCCTGACTGAATCGGGGCTGATATTCAATGGCCTTGCGATAATATTCTTCTGCCTGAGCATATTGCCCCTGCTTCTTGGCAATCAATCCGAGGGTAAAAAGCACCTCCGAATCATTCGGTTGGGTTCGAATCCATGCTCTTAATTTCTCTTCAGTGGCCCTGGTCCAGTTCCCGTGGTTGGCTTCGTTCATCTCTAAGAGGATTTCTGAGTTTGGACTGTTTAAAAAAGAGGAGGAGGATTTAAGAAAAAAAGGGAAATAGGTGGTGACGATTAAAAAGAAAATGATCACCTTTTTTTCTCGATGAGGGACATATCCCCAAAGGAGGGTGGACCAAAAAAAGAGAGACCAGAGAAGGTCAAACCGAAGAAATATCGGAAGGAACAGGACGAAAACCTTAAGTCCATTAAGGATAAGGCTTCGAAGCTCTTGAGTCAAATTTTTTCGAAGATCATAAAAATAGAGAGGGAGATACTTAATTAAAATCATGATTCCGAAGAGGATAAAACTCATCAAAATGGCATTGGAAAGAATATAGAGGCTGTGATAACTCAGGCGGAGAAGACTTGGATAATCATGAAACTTCTTGAGCTGGGCCTTGAAGGTCTCAGAGAAAACTTTATGGAGGTGGAAAGGGTTCTTTTTCCAGTAAATCTTAGCCATCTCCCCATGAGGTTGGGGGAGAGCAGGAGAGATCTTCATAGCATAGGTGGTCCACTCCTGGGCCTTTTCGATCTCACCCCTCTCTCTTGCTTCCTTAGCCTTCCGTAACAAGGCAAGAGAGACCGCAGGGAGATTCTTCACCCCCTTATCCAGTTGGGTTTGATAGAGGGCTTCCAGCTCTTTCCGGGTAAGAGGGAGAGGCTCGGAAGATCTCTTTTTTATAAACCCTATCTCCTTTAGATCGAGAGCCGATTCTCTTTCTGTATAGCTCCTTGCAGAAAAGAAATCCGAAGAGAGAGGAAGGGTATCCTGTTTGGAGAAGAGCCCTAAATAGTAAAAGAGAACCAAGAGGATGATCACGAAGATAAGAATGGCCTTTTTCAACTCTTTATCTGTCCTCTCTTTAAACCCTAATCGTATTATTCTAATCGGTAATTGGGAGCCTCTTTAGTGATGATCACATCATGGACATGACTTTCTTTGAGTCCTGAGGAGGTGATTCGAATGAATCGTGCCTTCTCCTGCAGTTCCGAAATATTTCTGGCTCCCACATAACCCATACCTGCCTTTAATCCACCGACCAGTTGCTGGACACAAAAAGATAAAGCCCCCCGATAAGGAACCCTTCCTTCAATTCCCTCGGGAACAAGTTTCGATTCGCTCTCTACTGCTTCCTGAAAATAACGGTCTTTACTGCCTTCCTTCATGGCCTCAATAGAGCCCATCCCTCGATAAACCTTATAGCTTCTCCCCTGGTAAAGAACGATCTCCCCAGGGGTCTCATCAGTCCCTGCAAAAAGATTGCCAATCATTACAGAGCTTGCCCCTGCAGCAATGGCCTTGGTGATATCCCCTGAGAACTTTATTCCTCCATCGGCAATGATTGGAACTCCATACTTCTTTGAAACCTCCGCCGCCTCCATGATCGCTGAAAGCTGGGGGACACCTACCCCAGCAATGATCCGGGTGGTACAGATTGATCCAGGCCCTACGCCCACTTTGACTCCATCTGCACCTGCCTTTATAAGAGCCAGCACCCCTTCTCGAGTGGCTACATTTCCAGCAATCACTTGAATGTCCGGATAATTCTCCTTTATATCCAAGACCGTTTCGATGACATCTTTTGAATGACCATGGGCCGTATCGACGACCAATACATCTACCCCTGCTTTGATCAAGGCCTCTACCCTTGCTTCCCTATCCTTGCCAGGCCCAATGGCTGCCCCCACCCGAAGACGTCCCAACGGATCTTTACAGGAGTTGGGATATTTTCTCATCTTTTCGATATCCTTTATCGTGATCAGCCCTTTAAGATTATTATGTTCATCAACGACCAATAATTTTTCTATTCGATTCTTATGGAGGATCTCCTTGGACTCCTCCAAGGTAATCCCCACAGGGGCGGTGATTAAATTGTCCTTGGTCATCACCGTTGAGATCTTCTCGTCCAGTCTCTTTTCAAACCTTAAATCGCGGTTGGTCAAGATCCCTACCAGCTTTCCATCTTTTGTCACAGGAACACCCGAGATCCGATACCGTTTCATCAGCTCTAAGGCCTCGTAAATCTTTTGATCAGGATGAACCGTAATGGGATTGAGAATCATTCCGCTCTCGGATTTCTTCACCTTATCCACTTCAAGGGCTTGATCAGCAATAGAGAGGTTTCGGTGAATGATTCCAATCCCTCCTTCTTGGGCCAGGGCGATCGCCGTCCTCGCCTCCGTCACCGTATCCATAGCCGCACTCACCAGAGGGATATTCAGTCGAATTCCCCGGGTCAATTGAGTGCTTACATCTACATCTTTAGGCAAGACCTCTGAATATCCTGGGACAAGCAATACATCATCAAACGTGAGGTATTCTGGAATGGAATGACAATATTCTTCCATAGCCTTCTCTCTTTTAAATTTAAATTTCAACCTGTATATCAAACGAATCTTTGTTTGTCAAATCTTCCAAATCCTTTCTCCCCTGTTCATTTGAACCTCTCTTCCATGAGGCCATCTCATCTAACTTTCTCTCCAGGGCCAAAAAGAAGTTTCCCAGGCTTTCGGGCCGAAGCGCCGAGATCGATACCCCTCCATATCTCTGGCAGATCTCCCTGACCTCCTCAGGATTTAAAAGATCCTCCTTATTGAACACCAATAGCCTGGGAATCCTGTCCAATTCTAATTCGGCCAGAATTCTTTCGATGGTCTCGATATGATTCTGAAAACGAGGATGACTGATATCCACCAGATGAATTAAAAGATCCGACTCTTTCAATTCGTCAAAGGTGGGTCGGAAGGCCCCTATCAAATCTTTTGGAAGATCTTTAATAAACCCCACCGTATCGGTCAGGATGAGGGAATGTTCCTCTGCGAGAGAGGAACCTGCCCACTTCAACCTCCTGGCAGCCGGGTCCAACGTGGCAAAGAGTTTGTCCTCTACCTGAAAATGACTGTAGGTAAGGAGGTTAAAGAGGGTGGATTTTCCTGCGTTGGTATAACCAATGATAGAGAGGATGGGAATTCCTGCCTTTTTTCGACGGGCCCTCCGCTGCTGTCTCCTTAAACTTAATTGTTCCAACTGCTTCTCAAGAAGATGGATTCGATCCCTGACCCTTCGACGATCGATCTCTAACTTCGTTTCTCCAGGACCTCTCCCTCCTATTCCTCCTGTCAACCTAGAGAGGGCAAGTGTCTTTTTGGCTAATCTTGGGAGAAGATATCTCAACTGGGCCAATTCGACCTGAACCTTCCCCTCCTGGGTGTGTGCCCGTTGAGCAAAGATATCGAGAATGAGTTGGGTTCGGTCGATCACCCTTAGATCGGTTCGGTCTGAAATCGTCGCAATCTGTGCGGGGGTCAGGTTTTGATCGAAGATCAGGAGATTGGCCCCCCGTTGCATACATCGGATGAGGACTTCTTTAAGCTTTCCTTCACCGATCAAGGTCGTATGAGAAAGGGTCTGGGGACGCTGGATCAGAGTATCGAGGACATGGACGCCAGAAGACTCTGCCAATTCCTTAAGTTCTTCGAGAGAGGCCTCAACATGATCCCTGCTCTCCTTACTCACAGAGATAAGAATCGCTCTATCTTTTGAATCTAATGGAGAGACGGCTTTCTGAGTCCTTTGAAACTCATCTTCTAAGGACTCAATAAATTTTAAGAAATCATTTTCTAACCTTCGAAAAGAAGGAAAGGTCTCAATCTTTAAAACCTCTCTTTCCGGATTTTCAGGAAGGAGGTGGGCAGAATAGAATTGCTCTGAATTTCCATCCCTGGAGACCGAAAGGGCGACCATCATATCGAGTCGGAGGAGGGTAAGATCGGTTAAGTCCTCTTCGGTAAGAGGTTCTCCTTGAAGGTGAGTATGAACAAGCCTTAGGCCCCGAAGCCTTGGAACACCGGTTCGATACCTCTGAAGATCAGGAATTGTAATCCCTTTTTGATCCCCCACAATGACCATTTCGATGGTTCCTCTTCGACCGATAAGAATCCCGATCTGTCTTCGAATCTCAGAGCTGATCTCAATAAGAAATCGAGCAACCTCAGAGGTAACAATCCATTGAGGAGGGATCTTTTTTCGATAGAGCCGCTCAATCTTTCTAAGCTGGCTCGTTTTTAAGCCTATCGTATTTCCAAATACTCGATTAATTGAGTCCTCCTTTTTTGAAAGATTTTAATATTCTCTCAAAAGGAAGTCAACTCTTCTGATCCATTGAGAATTTCGATTTCCCCTCTTTTTTCATCCCTCAAAATTTTGATCTCTAAAAAGTGTTCGATAACCCATAGGTTGGTAAGGAGATGCTCTGTCATTCGGGTCGTAGTCAGTGAAGATCTTCCTTTGGTAAGGGCCATCCAGAGGACCAATTGATCTGCGAGATGGGGGTCGAGGCAACCCTCACCCCCCATATATTCGATCAATTGATCTACCGCTTCTCCTGCCACCTTCTCGGCAGGTTTTCCTCTCTCTCCCAGAGAGGAGAATCCGGCTACGATCTCTTCGAACTCTGCTATTAAGAAAAAGAAAGACCCGGGTCCATTGGATGGGACATCCCAAAGAAGCTGGATCTCGGCTTCCATAGTCAAGTCTTCAAGAATCCTTTTAAGTCCTTCCTCCCTCTGACGCTCTGCGACATGTCTTGGGAGGTGAGTGGCTGCTGAGAGTCCTCGAATCGTTTTAAGAGCTCCCCGTTTTTTCAGGGAGATGGGCATGAGGGAGCCTATCCGGGAGATACCGACCCTCGCCAATCCTCCTCCTTTCGGATAAAACCCCCATTTCTCGAGACTTGCCTCAACATCCACTCCCATCTTTTTTAGAGTGGGGAGCAATACTTCCGAAAAGTAATGGAAAGGGGGACTCCAGGGAACATGAGTTCCACCCACCAAAGTGATTTTCGAAGGAGCAGTGGCCAAACAAAGGGGTGGAAGAACGGCCTGAAGGAGGAGGGTTAAGGACCCTGCCGTTGGGATTTCAAATCGGTATTCTTTAGGAATAATCTTTTTAGGATAGAAAGCCACCTCTTGAGACCCTAACCGCACCCCTTCGGTATGAGCCTCTGTGATCTGGGCTACGGCTTCAATGGCTTTCAAGTGTTGAGCCTGAAGGCCCGGGTTTTTTCTCTTTGATCGAATATGATGAATGACAAAAGGTTTTCTTAAAATGGCAGAAAGGGCCAGAGAGGTTCTTAAAATTTGTCCACCTCCTTCGCCATAAGATCCATCGATTTCGATCAAAGAATCCCTTTTCATCCCTCAATATTATTTAGTAGTCAAAAGGGAAAGATCTGTCAATAATAGAATCTGAGAGCTCTGAAAAAGTCATAGAAAGACTGGGGAGGTAGGGTTCCAAACCCTTCGAATACGTCCTCACCCCACCTGCCCAGTCTATAAAATGGGTCCAACAGGGATTCCTCCAAAAATCTTAGAACGAACAAACCTCCCTCTCGGAACCCTTCTCCACCTGATTGAGGTGTTACTCTTATTAGATTTTTATGAAAATTTCATTATTATGTGTTATGTTGAAAATAATAATGATTACTCTCATTCTTTTAGGTTCGGGAACAGGAGTCCCTTCTTTAAGAAGGGCATCACCAGGATTGGCGATCCTATCAAAAGACCTCCACCTCTTAATTGATAGTGGTCCAGGCTTGTTAAGGAAAATGTTAGAGGTTGGCCTCACCTATCGAGATCCGGATCTGATTCTCTACACCCATCTCCATCCCGATCACACAGCCGACCTTATCCCCATTCTTTTTGCGTGCAAATACGGAGACCTCCCAAGAGAGAAGAACCTTTTCTGTATGGGAGGGCCGGGGTTCAAAGAATTTTTTAGAGGCTTAGAGAAGCTCTATGAACCGTGGATTAAACCTCAGAGTTATCAACTTTCTATCAAGGAGTTGTCTCAGGAGGCAATCTCCTTTCGAGGTGTGAAAATCATCTCCAAATCCATGGCCCACCTTCCAGGGAGTTTAGGATATCGAATCGAGTTTGGGAATGGCAAATCAGTGGCCATCTCAGGAGATACCGATTACTGCGACAATATTGTAAAATTAGCCATGGATACGGATCTTCTTGTCCTTGAATGTTCCTTTCCAGATGGAAAGAAGGTAGAGGGACATCTAACTCCTTACTGGGCAGGAAGGATCGCCAAGGAGTCGAATTGTAAGACACTCTTGCTAACCCACTTCTATCCTCCCTGTGACGAAGTGGATATATTCTCTCAATGCAGGGAAACCTATAAAGGCCCTCTCCTCATCGGAGAAGATTTGATGAGGATCGAATTGTGAGACATCCGATTTGACAATCCCTCGTTTTTAAGATATTTTGATTAAAAAGACTCAGCCTCCTATGAAACGAATTATCCTTTTAGCCAGTCTATGCTTTCTGTTCTCCTCGATGGGTTTGAGCTTTTCCCAGGAAAAGCCTCCAATCTACCTGATCGAGGTAGATGGGATCATCAATCCTGCCACTGCAAAATTTATTATGGAGTCCATTGATCAGGCTCAGGAGAAAGGGGCCCAGGGAATCATTATCCAACTGGATACGCCAGGGGGATTGATGGACTCGATGAGGCTCATTGTCAAGAGGATTCTTACAGCCAATATCCCTGTCATCGTCTATGTAGGTCCTCGAGGGGCGAGGGCTGCCTCTGCAGGAGTCTTCATCACTCTCTCTGCTCACATTGCTGTCATGGCTCCGAGTACCCACATCGGAGCTGCCCACCCTGTGACTTTAGGGGAAGGCAAAGAGAGTAAGACCATGTCTGAAAAGATTGTCAATGATACGGTCTCCTATATCAAGACGATTGCGAAGACAAGAGGGAGAAATGTAGAGTGGGCTGAAAAGGCGGTGAGAAAGAGCGTTTCCATTACGGAGGAAGAAGCGGTTAAGTTGAATGTGGTGGACTTCGTGAGTCCCGATGTCTACGATCTTCTCGATCGAATTGATGGAAAGGTCATCAAATTTGATGGAGTCAGCCGTACCCTAACGACAAAAGGATTAAAACCACGATCCATGCAGATGAGCTGGCGATATAAGTTCTTAGATATCATCTCCAACCCGACCATTGCTTATATTCTCCTTATGTTAGGAATCTACGGAATCTTCTTCGAACTCTCCAATCCCGGGGCTATCCTTCCGGGAGTCGTCGGAGGGATTTTTCTTATCCTTGCCTTCTATTCACTGCAGATGCTCCCCATCAATTTTGCAGGCTTGGCCCTTATCCTCTTTGCCATCATCCTCTTTATTGCCGAGATTAAGGTGGTCAGCCATGGACTGCTTTCTGTCGGGGGGGTCATCTCACTTTTTTTGGGTTCCTTGATGTTGATTGAGAGTCCTGCAGAATATATGAAAATCTCTTTAAGTGTCATTATCCCCGCTGTCCTAGTGAGCGCTGCTTTCTTCGTCTTTGCGGTCACCATGGCCATCAAGGCCCGACTGAAGAAACCGACCACAGGGACAGAGGGACTGGTGGATGAAATTGGAGTGGCCGTCACCGATATTGACCCTGAGGGAAAGGTTCTGGTCCATGGGGAATACTGGAATGCCACGAGTGATGAAAAGATAGAAAAAGACCAAAAAATCCAAGTGGTTAGTGTTAAAAACTTAAAGCTTCATGTGAAAAAAGTCTGACAAGGAGGAGAGACTATGGGTCTGACAGGATTACCATCAGGTTTGTTCTTTTTAATCATTTTTTTAATCATTCTTGCAGCCTCAGCGATCAAGGTCTTGAGGGAATATGAACGAGGTGTGATTTTCCGTCTGGGAAGGCTAATCGGAGCTAAAGGACCTGGGATCTTTTTCATCATACCGGGAGTCGATAAGATGATCCGGGTGAGTTTGAGGTTGGTGACGATGGATATTCCTCCTCAGGATGTAATCACAAGGGATAATGTCTCCATTAAAGTGAATGCGGTGGTTTATTTTCGTGTCGTCGACCCCAATAAGGCCGTCGTTGAAGTGGAAAATTATCTTTATGCGACCTCTCAGCTCGCCCAGACCACTCTTCGAAGTGTAGTGGGTCAGATGGAACTTGATGAACTCCTGGCTCATCGGGAAAAGCTCAACATGCGACTTCAAGAGATTTTAGATAAACACACTGACCCATGGGGGATTAAAGTGACCTTGGTCGAGACCAAGGCAGTTGATCTTCCCGATGAGATGAGAAGGGCGATTGCACGTCAGGCTGAGGCAGAGCGAGAAAAAAGAGCAAAGATTATCCATGCAGAGGGAGAGTTTCAGGCTGCGGAGAAGCTGGCTCAGGCGGCTCAGGTGATCAGTGCGACCCCAGTGGCCCTTCAATTAAGATTTCTTCAGACCTTGACAGAGGTAGCCACCGAAAAGAATTCGACTACCATCTTTCCTGTGCCCATCGATCTCCTTAAGCCCTTTCTTGAAAAGAAGTAGAACCTTCAGGGGCGATCACCGATCGCCCCTCACCTGTTTTCGAATCCAATCCACTTTGCTCCAGATCCCTTGAAGAATTCGGACGTCTCGCTCCTCTAACTGACTCCTTCCAAAGAGGCGTCGAAGGGTCCGCATGATTCTCTTTGGATTCTTTGCCTCCAAGAATCCGATATCGACGAGAGTCCTTTCCATATGTTCGAACATCCTCTCGATCTCCATCGAAGAGGCAAGGCGAGGTGAGGATGTGGAAACAGGAATCCGGCTCTGGAAGAGTTCATAACAGAGAACCATCACGGCCTGTGCAAGGTTTAACGAAGGGAAAGACTCGGAGCAGGGAATCCTTGTATAGAGGTGGCAAAGGGAGAGCTCTTCATTGGTGAGGCCCTCCTTTTCAGAGCCAAAGACGATTCCGATTCGATTCCTCATAGAAAGAGAAACCAACTTCTTTGCCAGTTCTCTCGGAGTCAGAAGAGGCCCTCTCTCCTTTCCCATTCGAGAAGTGGTCCCAACCACACACTCTAATTCAGCAATCGCTTCTTTTAGGGTTGGAAATTCTTCAGCCCTCTCAAGAATCTCATAAGCTCCTGAAGCCAGTTTGTAGGCATTTCGATGGAAAGGAGAGGCACCCCCTACAATGACCAATCGACTCAGCCCCATATTCTTCATGGCCCTTGCTACAGAGCCAATATTCTCTGGAAACCTCGGTCTCACGAGAAGAATAAAGATGGCATCGAGACGAATCCCTTCTTGCATCCTTTTTATTATATCGTTATTTTTTCAGCTTGACTATACCCCTTTTTTATCTTAATTAACTCCTCTAAAAGAGGGGGGGTAAAAGTAAAAGTGAGGGTTCCTTTTTTTGATCTCAGCCGACAATTGATCGCGCTCAAAGAGGAGATTCGATCAGCCATTGAAGAGGTGTATGAGACGGGTCAATTCATCCTTGGTCCACAGGTCCATACCCTTGAGCAAATCGTGGCCTCCTACTGTCAGACCGAATATGGAGTGGGAGTGGCTTCTGGTTCAGATGCCCTTCTTCTCTCTCTCATGGCCGTTGGGGTGGGAACGGGGGACGAGGTGATTCTCCCATCCTTTACCTTCTTTGCAACGGCTGGCTCTGTCTCTCGTCTGGGAGCAACTCCTATCTTTGTTGATATTGAGCCAGAAACGTATAACATCGATCCTGAGAAGATTGAAGAAAAGATCACCCCCAGGACAAAGGTCATTCTTCCCGTTCATCTCTTCGGGCAATGTGCAGAGATGGACCGGATCCTCCAGATCTCAAAACAATACAACCTCTGGGTCATTGAAGATGCCGCCCAGGCCATTGGTGCCGAGTATCGCCCAAAAGAGGACTCCGAGGCAAAAAGGGCCGGAGGGATAGGACATCTCGGCTGTTTCTCCTTCTACCCCACCAAGAATTTAGGAGCCTTTGGAGATGGAGGGATGGTGGTGACCCATGATCTTGAGCTTGCAGAAAAAATTAGACTCTTAAGGACGCATGGGAGTCAGCCAAAATATTATCACAAATGGATTGGAATCAATAGTCGCCTGGATACGATTCAGGCCGCCATTCTTCTGGTTAAATTCAAATACCTGGACCAATGGACTCAGGCCAGGCAGAGGAGGGCTGAAAGATACCAAGAACTCTTTCAGGAGCTGATCTGCTCAGGAGTCGAAATCGAACTTCCAAAAATTCGGCATCAGAATCGCCATATCTTTAACCAGTACGTCGTTCGGGTACCTGAAAGAGATCGACTGCGAAAATTTCTGTTTGAAGAAGGGATTGGAACCGATGTCTATTATCCCATCCCCCTTCACCTTCAGGAATGTTACTCTTTTTTAAACCATCGACCCGGAGAATTCCCTGTTTCGGAAAAGGTGGCTAAGGAGGCCCTGGCCCTCCCTATCTTTCCCGAGTTGACCGAGGAACAGCAATTCATGGTGTTTGACCGAATCAGAGCGTTCTATAAAGGATGAATAGAGAAATCTCTTTTTAAGGGGGAACCTCCTGCGGAAATGAAAAATCCAAGAATCCTTGAGGATCTCATAAAAAAGATTCATCATAAGAAGGCCTTGATTGGAATCATAGGATTGGGATATGTAGGTCTTCCTCTCGTTTTACGATTCTGCGAAGAAGGATTCGAGGTCTTGGGATTTGATATCGATTCTTATAAGACGGCCCTCCTTAAAAAAGGGATGAGCTATATAAGATCGATCTCTTCGGAACGGATCTCTCAATTTCGAAAGAATGGTCTGTTGGAAGTCACGGATGATTTCTCTCAATTGGAGAGGCCTGACTGTATTCTCATCTGTGTTCCTACGCCTCTGACGGATAAAAAAGAACCCGATCTCCAGTACATTGAGAAGACGACTCTGTCTATCCAAACCCATCTAAGAAGAGGACAGCTCATCATCCTTGAGAGCACCACCTATCCCGGAACGACGGAGGAGCTGATTTGTCCCCGATTGGAATCCTCTGGATTCAGGGTGGGAAGGGACTTCTTTCTGGGGTATTCTCCGGAAAGAGAAGATCCCGGGAATAAACGATTTTCAACCTCAGAGATTCCCAAGGTCGTCTCAGGGGTCACCCCCTTCTGCAAAAAGGCGGTGGAAACTCTATACAGTCAAGTGGTTCAGAAAGTGGTGCCGGTCTCCTCTCCGAGGGTTGCCGAGCTGACGAAACTTCTCGAGAATATCTATCGAAGTGTCAACATCGCTCTGGTCAATGAATTGAAGATGCTTGCAGATCGAATGGGAATTGATATCTGGGAGGTCATTGAAGCAGCAAGTACGAAGCCCTTTGGGTTTACCCCTTTTTATCCAGGACCGGGAATGGGAGGACACTGTATTCCTGTGGATCCTTACTATCTTTCCTGGAAGGCCCAGGAATATGATTTTGCAACAAGGTTCATTCATTTAGCTGGAGAGATCAATGTCCATGTCCCTTATTATGTCGTCTCCAAGATTCAGGATGGACTCAACCGCATGGGAAAAAGCCTAAAGGGGGCAAAGGTCTTGATTTTAGGGGTGGCTTATAAGAAGGACATAGATGATGCGAGGGAATCCCCAGCCTTAGCCATCATGGATCTCCTTCAAAGAAAAGGGGCTATTCTTTTTTACCATGATCCTTTCATTCCCATTCTTCCACGATTTAGGAAATACCGGTTTAATCTGAAATCTTCCCCCCTCACCCTTTCCCTTCTTAAAAAGATGGATGTCGCTGTCGTTGTCACCGATCACAGTTCGATCGACTATGAATGGGTGGTCAGACATGTCCCTCTCTTGGTCGATACTCGAAACGTAACCAAGGATTTGAAGCAATGGCGAAAGAAGGTCATTAAAGCATGATTTTTCCTGATTCCTTTTCAAAAAGAGCTTCGTATTTGAAATCTCACTTTTTATCCCGATCGATTAAAGGCCTGATTTCGCCAGAAGTGATAGAGGTAGAGCTGGGCATAACCTGCGTAGGGTCCAAAATGGTCTGAAACAAATCTTTCCATCTCCTTCGGAGAGACCTTCCGATCTTTGAAATAAAATTTCTGCAACCCCTTTTTAATCCAGGTATCCATTGGAAAAGCCTGAAGAAAATCCAGAGAGTAGAGCAATACACAATCAGCAATCTTCTTTCCAATCCCAGGGCATTCCATCAACCGTCTTCTGGCCTCCTCATAAGGGAGTCTCTTTAAGGATTGTAGCTTCTGGCCATCGAGTTTCTGATGGGCAACAAAGAGGGGCTTCGTTCTAAAACCTGCCCGTATGGAATCGAGTTCGAGAGGACTTCGGATTGAGGAGGGTTTTGGAAATCCGTATCCAATATGAAACTTCCAGCAAACCTTCTCTCCTGCGGTCTGGCAGAGAGATTCAATGAGGAGTCTGATCTGAGGGATCGGTTTAGCAGGTGAACAGAGAAAAGAAAGCAAACATTCCCATGGGTCCTGCCGGATCAATCTCATCCCGTAATACTTTTGAATGGCCTGATGGATTACAGGATCCCGATCAATTTCTAAGAGGATGCGAGAAAAATCGTCTTCCAATCTAAAAAAATGGATGAGAAAGCTCTTGTCAACACCCTCATAAAACAAGAGCTCTCCTCTTTGGGAAAGGGAAAAGAGTCGATTGTGGGATTGAATGAGATAGGTCTCTTCATTCTTGGTAAATCGGAAGAATTGACCTGACTCCAGGGTGTCTTGAAGGGAGAAGGATTCAATCCGCAAAGATCCGCTCATGGACTCTTTTCATCCGGAGGACGAATGATGGCAAGGGCATAGGCATCCAAATGGAGGTAGTCTCTGGCGACCCGGTTCACTTCTTCTCTTTTTACCCTTTGGATCTCCTGGGCATAGATTTCATAATGGTTGAATCCGATCCTATAAAGCTCATCCAGAGAGATCATGTTGGCCTGAGAACCATTGGTTTGCAGCCCAATCTCAAAATTTCCAATGAGATACCTTTTTGCTCTTTCGACCTCCTCCTCGGTCAGCCCCTCTTCTATCACCTTCCTCAGCTCCCTTAAAACCCCTTCAATGGCCCGGGACAGTTTTTCAGGATGGGTTCCCATATAGACTGCAATATAGCCAGGATCCAGATTGGGATTGGCCGTAAAACCCAAGGCATAGGCCAAACTCTCCTTATCCCTTAGTTCGTAGAAGAGTCTTCCGCCCTGTCCAGAAAGGGCAGCATCGAGAATCTCCAGGGCGTACCGATCCCTCTCTTTGAAACTCGGTCCGAAAAATCCCAAGACGAAATGAGCCTGTTCTTTCTTTTTAAAGAGCTCCTTTCTTTTGATCTCCTTGAGAGGGGGATCCCTGGGAATCTCAGGAGGAGTGAACCCTTTTTTAGGAAGTCCACCAAACTCTTTTTTGACATAAGAGAGAACTTGATTAAAATGGACATCCCCCACGAAGGTTAATACCATATTTTCCGGAACCACGATCCTCCGATAATATTCCTTTAAATCTTTCTGGGTGATTTTTTGAATGGAGGCCTCAGTACCCATAGGGTCCATTCGATAAGGATGCTTTTCATAAAGAATAGCTCTGAAGAGTTTGAAGGCAAGTCGGCTGAGGTCATCCTCCTGCTGCCGGATGGAAGCGAGGAGAAGACGTCTCCTTTTCTCTAATTCCTCCGGATCAAAGGAAGGGTCTTTCAGGATTTCTGAAAAGAGGGAGAAGCCTTCTTCGAAATGATGGCTGAGAAAGGTGAAGGTCAGTCCAAAACTATTATAGCCAGAGAATCCGCCGAGACTCCCTGCCATTCTCTCCACCTTTTTTGCAATCTCCAGAGCGCTTTGGCGGGAGGTTCCTTTGGTTATCATCATGGCCATCAATCGGTTAATTCCGCTTAGCTCCTCATTCTCAAATCGAACCCCTCCCAGAAAAGAGGCTTGAATGGAGACGATGGGAAGTTGGTGATTCTCCTTCACCAGGAGACGAATTCCATTGTCCAAGACGATTCGATGAACCGTGGAGGCCTCTTTCTCTTTTTTCTCAATGACCTCGGATGCCTTCCTTTCAGCCACCTCTTTAAGACGAAGGTTTCTGACCCAGGCCTCTTTTTCTTGAGGAATGAGGAGGCTGATCACCATTCGGGATGGATGGAGATATTTCCGAATGACCCTTCTTAAATCCTCACTCCCAAGGAGACCCATCCTTCGGAGATAGTCCTTCTCAAATTCAAGACCCCCGGCCATCATTTCATAAAAACCAATCTTTCTTGCCTGACCCTGAACTGTTTGACGATCATAGATGAGTTCACTTTCCACATTCACCTTCACTCGATGGAGCTCTTCTGAAGAAAACCCTTCCATGGCCAAACGATTGATCTCCGCAAGAATACCCTCCAGGGCCTCCTCTATCTTCTCCGCTTCGAGGGTCGCCTCAATAAAGAATCCTCCCGGATCCTTTGGGGTATAAGAGGAGGCGGAAATCGAATTGACCAGCCCTTTTTCCAGTTTGATCTTCTGAACCAGATGGGAGGCCTCCCCTCTTCCCAGGAGGTGGGAAAGGGCATCCAAAGCCGGTGTGTCTTCGTGAAGAAGCGAAGTTCCTGAAAAGGCGATCTGGAGATAGGCTTCTTTAAAGTTTCCGTAAGAGAGATGAGTTCTCACCTCATTCAATGCGGGTTCATTTTCTCTTGGAGGAACCTCTTCACGACGGGGTTTGAATTCGTGAAAGGAGTCCCGGATCTTTTGCTCCATTTCTTGAAGATCAAAATTTCCTACTCCCACCAGAATGATTCGATTCGGAACGTACCAACGCTTAAAGAAAGAGACCATCTGTTGACGGGTGATCGAACGAACCGTCTTTTCATATCCAATGATGGGTCTACGGTAGGGATGTTTTTTAAAAAGAACCCCCATCGTTTGCTTAAATAGTCTTCGGTCCGGATCATCCTCTCCCATTCGTATCTCTTCCAAAATGACCTCCCTTTCTCTCTCGAGTTCTTCAGGATCGAATGTGGAGTTCTGGATCGCATCGCTCAGAATATCGAGGGCGACTCCAGCGTAACGACTCGAAATGGTGATATAGAATACGGTCTGATCATAGGAGGTGTAGGCATTGATATAGCCTCCAAGGGATTCAATCTCCCTTGCCATCTCACGGACCTTTCGTTTCTCAGTCCCCTTAAAAATCATATGTTCAATAAAGTGACACATC
>JBBIMX010000037.1:0-27018 GCA_037444165.1 Deltaproteobacteria bacterium
AGGTCGCTGAGCAGATCAATTCTAAACTCAGCCATTACGGGAAACTCTCTTCAGATGGAAGGCCCATCTTTGGATTTACGGCAAAGGAGTTGGTCCAGATGGTTCTTGAAATTTCCGAGGATTGCCTCCTCGTCCCTGCCCACGCCTGGACCCCCTGGTTCTCCCTTTTTGGAGCCCATTCCGGATTCGATTCGATCGAGGAGTGTTTCGGTGAGATGTCTCCCTATATCCGAGCGATTGAAACCGGTCTCTCCTCTGATCCAGAAATGAACTGGAGGCTCTCTGCCCTTGATGAGGTGACATTGATCTCCAACTCTGATGCCCATTCGCCCAATCGTTTGGGAAGGGAGGCGAACGCCTTTGAATGTGAATTAAATTATTGGGAGATCGTAGAGGCGATTCGAAGAAAGGATCGGAGAAAGATTCTCTTTACTATCGAGTTCTTCCCTGAGGAAGGAAAATATCATTTTGATGGCCATCGCTCCTGCGGGGTCGTCCTCTCGCCCAAGGAGACGATCAAGAATCAATATCATTGCCCCAAATGCGGAAAAAAATTGACCGTGGGGGTGATGCATCGAGTCGAAAAGCTGGCCGATCGACCTGAAGGCTTTGTTCCAAAACAAGCCATCCCTTCGATTCACCTGGTCCCCCTTGAAGAGATTATTGCCGAAGCATTAGGGGTTCGAGTGGAAACCAAAGCGGTCGAGACGGAGTATGATCGGTTAGTCGAAAAAGGAGGATCGGAGTTCCGAATCCTTTTAGAGGCAAGCCCTGAAGAATTGAGTTCCTTTTGTCCCTCCCGAATTCTCGAAGGGATTGTGAGGATGAGGCAGGGTAAGGTTTCCATCGAGCCAGGACATGATGGGGTCTATGGAAAGATCACCCTCTTCCCAGAAAAAAAGAAAGAAGGAGAGACCATAGAGCAGCTTAAATTATTTTAGTAGATAGAAAACGAGAGATGATGAAAATTGGTTGTTGCGGTTTTCCGGTTCGAAGGCCTCTTTATTATCAATCCTTTTCCATCGTAGAGGTCCAACAGACCTTTTATCAGCTCCCCCGGTTTGAGACGGCAAGGAGATGGCGGGAAGAAGCCCCTGAATCCTTCGAGTTTACAATGAAAGCCTGGCAGCTCATTACCCATGAGCCTACCAGTCCAACCTATCGAAGGCTGAAACTTACCCTCCCTGATAAGAAGAAAAAGAATTACGGTTTTTTTAAACAGACCGAAGAGGTGGATGAAGCCTGGTCACAAACAGAGACCTTTGCCCGTCTCTTAGGGGTAAAGAAGATCCTTTTTCAAACCCCTTCGAGCTTTACCCCCACTCAGGAACACATTCGGAATCTAAAGGCATTTTTTAAAAAAATTCATCGAGGGACATTCCTTTTGATCTGGGAGCCAAGAGGAGAGTGGGAAAGAGAAGAGGTGGAAAAAAGTTGCCGGGAATTAGGGATCATTCCCTGTTTGGAGCCTTTTGAGGGTTTCCTCCCAAAGGGTGACCTTCTTTATCTTCGACTTCATGGAAGGACAGGATATCGCTATTCTTATTCCCTCAAGGAGATGGAGGAACTGATTGAAAAAGGAAAGGATTATCCAGAGGCAGATCTTCTCTTTAATAATCAAATGATGTACGAGAATGCCTTACAATGTAAGAAACTATATGAAGCCTATCCTTTACACCATCGGGACGAGCACTCGTCCCCTCGGTGAATTTTTAACCCTTCTCAAAGCCTATGGAATCGAAGCGGCCGTGGATGTGAGAAGCTTCCCGGTCAGTCGATTCCCTCATTTTTCAAAAGAATTCCTCGAAAAAAATTTTCCCCTGGAGGGAATTCTCTATTTCTATTTAGGAAAAGAACTGGGAGGATTTCGAAAAGGAGGCTATGCCGCTCACAGGAAAAGTGAGCTATTCAAGAGAGGGATCGAACAGCTGGAGAGACTCGGGAGACAGTGGAAGACCGTGTTCTTCTGTTCAGAACGATTCCCCTGGAGATGTCATCGAAGATGGATTGCCGAAGAGTTGATGGAAAGAGGATGGGAGGTCATCCACATCCTCGAAGAGGGAAGGGTTTGGATTCCGAAGGGCTATACGAGCCATCCCATTTGAGTGAAGGATTACTTGAGTTTAACCTTTTTCAGGTTGACAATCTTTTTTTTATGTTTTAAAAACTGAATTGTAATTCATTAATTGAATATTAATTTCTAAAATGGAAAAGGTGAGCCGAAAAGAAAGGGAGTATCTGACTCATCGGAAGGAGATCCTTAAAGCTGCCGAAAAGGTCTTTGCCGTGAAAGGATTCTTTCAGGCAAAGATGGATGAGATTGCCAAAGAGGCCGAGTTTGGAACAGGGACCCTGTATCGTTTTTTTAAATCCAAAGAGGATCTCTATTTCACTTTGATTGATGAAAAAGTGCAAGAGATCAATCGTTTAGTCCAGGAGGAGCTTTCAAAAAAGGCCCCTCCTCTGGAGCGAATTAAGAGGGTCCTGACTTTAGAACTCGATTTTGTAGAAAAGAATCGAGATTTCTTTAAAATTTATATTTCTGAGAGAAGCCGTTTTGAATGGACGGTGAAGGACGATCTGGGAAAGGGAATCCATCAAAAAATGGTGGCCTATATTGATCTCCTCTCGAAGGTGTTGAAGGAGGGGATTCGGAAAGGGGAGTTTAAACCTCTGGATCCCATGGATATGGCACACGCCTTGGTAGGAATGGTCAACTCCTTTATTTTTGAATGGATGATCAGTCCTGTCCCCTATCCCCTGATCTCAAAAGTAGATACCCTTTTAGAAATCTTTTTAAAGGGAACCCAAAAAAGGAGGTAAAGCGATGGCCAGGCGATGGCTTATAGGAATCTTTCTCCTTGCCTTTTTCTCTTCCGGATGGGTGTTCGCGCAACAGCCCCCGAAGCCATTAACCCTTGAAGAGTGTATCCAGATGGCTTTGGAACGAAATCTTAAACTCCATTCGGCTCTGGAAGGGGTAAAGGGTTCTGAGTTCAGAAGGCGAGCAGCCCTGACCGATTTCTTTGCAAAGTGGACAGGACAGTATGGTGCGACGCACTACAATCAACCCACTACGGTCGGTTATTCCCCTGTATACAACCCGATCACCGGAAAGGTGATGAACACCGATCGAGATCTTTTTACTCTGGGCACGACCATTACTCAGCCCCTTTTTGCAGGCGGTTTGATTCTTTCTAACTATCGATTGGAAAAACTGGGAGTGGATCTCTCCAAAACGGATGTGGAGACCGTAAAAAGGGATATCGTCCTTCAGGTCCGTGAAGGATACTTCACGATCCTAAAGGCTGAAAAATTTTTAGAGGTCGCTCGCCAGACCGTAAAACAGTTTTCTGCCCAATTGGAGGTGACCAAGGCTTTTTTTGAGGTAGGGATTGTTCCAAAAAACGATGTCCTCCAGGCGGAGGTGCGGCTGGCCAATGCGAAGCAAGGTCTGGTCAAAGCGGAAAACGATCTCCTTTTAGCCAAGGCCTATCTCAATTCAATCCTCAGGAGAGAGATCGATACTCCCTTAGAAGTGGTCGATATCCTCGAATATAGACCCTTCCCCCTTTCTTTTGAAGAGTCTTTGAAAGAGGCCTTAGAGAAGAGGCCGGAGATCAAAAATGCGCAATTAAGAATCGAACAGGCAAAAGAGGGGGTCAAAATCGCTAAGAGTGGATTCTATCCGACCATCACCCTTTCGGGCAACTACACTCGGGTCTCGGAAGAACCGGGATTGATGGGAGACTGGAAAGGGGAACGATGGACGATTCAGACCCTGGCCACCTTTACCCTGGGGGATTGGGGGAAGACTGCCTATAAGGTGGGAGAAAGCAAAGTGAAGGTGACCCAGGCCGAAGATTCGAAAACCCAGTTGATTGAGGGGATTATTTTGGAAGTGAAGAACAACTATCAGAACCTATTGGTCGCAGAACGGAATCTCTCCGTGGCAGAAAAGGCCATTGAGCAAGCTGAAGAGAATTTGCGGATGAATGAAGAACGATATAAATATCAGGTCGCAACGGCAACCGATGTCCTTGATGCCGTTACCCTCCTTGCCCAGGCGAGGGTCAATTATTTTAGTGCCCTGAGTGATTTTAATATTGTCAAGGCAAGATTGGAACGAGCGATGGGGAGAATGGAGTAATCTTAGGAGGGTTCGGGTTAGAGGATAAAGCAAATGAACAAATCACACTGCATTGAGGGGTGGACCATGAAATCAGGAAGGTATTCTTTCTTATGCCTTTTGATGATTCTTTTATTATGGGGATGCAGTTCGAGAGAATCCAAGAGCTTAGAAGCCTCATCCCAAGCTCCTTCTCCAAATATAGAGGAGAGAAGGGTAGAGGTCATCGAAGTCATCCCCCAAACGGTGTCTTACCAATTCACCGCGATTGGAAGTTTGAAGTCTCCTGAAACAGTAAAGATTAGCCCTAAAAAGGCCGGGATTATAAAAAAGATCTTTGTGAAGGAGGGGGATTTTGTCAAAAAGGGTCAACTCCTGGTTCAACTCGATGAGGTCGATGCTAAACTTCAATTGGATCGAGCAGAAGCAAAGCTATGGGAAGCAAGGGCCTCCTTAGAGACGAATAAAAATACGCTTCAGCGTTATCGAAAACTGTTGGACTCAAAGGTAATTTCCCAGCAGACCTATGATGATCTTCAATTGAAGGTTCGACTGGACGAGGCAAGGTTGGCTCTTGCAGAGAGCGAACTTAATCTGGCCAAACAGAATCTCCTGGATCATCAGATTGTCTCTTCGATCGACGGGGTGGTTAATCTTAAGATCGCCTCCCCAGGGGAACATGTAAATGTGGCCCCAAAGGACGAGATCTTGGTGATCGTTCAGATGGACCCACTCGATTTAGAATTCTATGTGCCGGAGCAATGGGCCGGGAAAATCCGACTGGGAAGCAAGGTTCAGTTCACTGTAAAGGCCTTCTCAGAAGAAAGGTTTTCAGCCTCCCTTCATTTTATCAGTCCCACTTCGGATCCTCTAACCCGAAATGTAAAAATGAAGGCCTTGACCCCCAACCCCCATTATCGCCTGAAGCCTGGTTTTTTTGCAGAGGTCACCATCCCAACGTTGACAAAACCCAATGCGATCGTTCTTCCCGAGTCCACCCTTTTGAGTCAGGAGGGAAAATATTTTGTCTTTGTCACTCAGGGAGGAGTAGCCTATCGCCGAGAAGTGGAGACGGGGATACGATTTGATGGCAAAGTGGAGATAGTGAGAGGGATTCAGAAGGGGGAGAAGGTGATCACCTCGGGCCATGAACAATTGAGTGATGGGATGAAGGTGAGGGTCATCAACCCTTCATAGACTCCTATCTCCTCATCCCAAAATTTTTTGGAGAGGCCTATGTTTCTTTCCGATACTTCTGTGAAACGACCTGTTTTCGCAACGATGGTGACCCTGGCCCTTATCTTTTTTGGGATAATGGGCTACCAGCGAATAGGGATTGATCTCTATCCCCAGGTCGATTTTCCAATGGTCACGATTACCACCACTCTATTTGGGGCGGCACCAGAAGTGATGGATACGGATGTGACCGATCCCATCGAGGAGCAAATCAATACCATTGAGGGGGTGAAACATATCACCTCAACGAGTGGCTATGGGTTTTCTCAGATTGTCGTGGAATTTGAACTCTACCGAGATATCGATTCTGCGGTTCAGGACGTAAGAGCCAAGGTGGATTTAGCAAAAAGGAAGTTGCCCGAGGACATCGATCCTCCGATTATTGACAAACTGGATATCAATGCCAGACCGATTCTCTGGCTTTCCCTGACTGGAAACCAACCGATTCAAAAATTGGGCATCTTGGCCGATGAGGTTATTCGGCCCCAGTTGGAATCGATCAAAGGGGTTGGATCCATTATGTTAGGGGGGTATGCCAAAAGGGAGATCAGGATATGGCTCGATGGAAAAAAGCTTGAAGCCCATCGGCTGACCTCCAACGATGTGGCGAGGGCTTTGGCCACCCAGAATATCGAATTACCTGGGGGAATCGTGGAAAGTGATCGACGAGAATTTACGGTTCGAAACTTAGGGGAGTTGAGAAGGGTTGAGGAGTTTAATGAGTTGATCATTACCTACCAGAATGGAGCCCCTATTCGGTTGAAAGAAGTGGGATGGGCAGAGGACGGAACGGAGCCCATCCGAACGATTGCAAGATATAATCGAGTCCCTGCCGTTGGGATGGGGGTGATCCCAAGGTCAGGAGCGAATGTGGTAGAGGTAGCCAGAGGGGTAAAGAAGAAGCTCGCCGAGATTAGAAAAACCCTTCCTTCAGGTGTGGAGCTTCACCTCTCATCGGATACTTCCCAGTTTATTGAAGAGGCCATCCTGGGAGTGACGGAGGATGTTTTCATAGGAGGACTTCTCGCTGCGGTCGTCATGTTCATCTTCCTCTTAAGTATTCGAAGTACGATCATCACAGCCATTTCGATCCCGACTTCATTGATTACCAGTTTTGGGGTAATGCACCTCTTGGGATTTACCATGAACTATATGACCATGCTCGCCCTCTCGATGATGGTTGGAGTGGTGTGCGATGATGCTATTATTGTCCTTGAAAATATTTATCGACATATGGAAGAGGGAAAGGATCCTATTACCGCCGCAAGGGAGGGAGCCTCTGAGATCGCTTTTGCTGCCGTGGCGGCAACCTTTTCCATTGCTGCGGTATTTATTCCGGTCGCCTTTATGGGAGGGATGATCGGGCGGTTCTTCTTTCAATTCGGAGTCACAGTGGCAGCTTCTGTCATTACCTCTCTGGTGGTGGCCCTCATTCTTATTCCCATGCTCTGCTACAAGTTTTTAAAATTAGAATCCACCCATGGACGAATTTATCAATTTTTCGACCGATCCTAAGGAAGGATTGAAGGTCGATATGAAAAGGGCCTTTCTTTCTCCTTAAGACACCGAGGATTCATTATTACCCTTGCCCTTTTCATCTTTTTGGGGAGTCTATGGTTATTTGCAAATTTAAAACGGGAATTCGTCCCTAAATCAGACGAAGGCCGTTTCATTATTCGAATTGAGACTCCCACCGGATCTACCCTTTATGATACCGATGAAAAACTCCGAAAGGTAGAACATCTCGTTCTTTCCCTCCCCGAAATTAAAGGGGTCTTCGCAGCGATAGGGATTGGAGAAAGAAAGGAAGTCAATAAAGGGTTTGTCGTCGTTCACCTCAAAGATCGAAAGGAAAGAAAGCGGACTCAACAACAGATTATGGGAGAGATGAGGAAGACATTACGAGAGATGCCGGGGTTTAAGGCCTATGTGGAAGAGATCTCTCCGGTCGCAACAGGTGGGCGAAGAGGAGCACCGCTTCAGGTGGATCTCAAGGGTCCGGAGATGAAGAGGTTGGAAGAGATTTCCGAACAGATTATGAGAGAGATGATGAAGAGCCAGGGGATGGTCGATGTAAGTTGTGACCTCGAGTTGACCAAACCCGAGGTGAGAGTTTGGATTGACCGGAATCGAGCGGCGGATGTGGGACTCAATGTCCGTGAGATCTCATCGACTGTTCAACAATTGATCGGGGGGCAGGAGGTTTCGAAATTTAAAGATCTCGAAAGGGCAAAACGGTACAACGTCAGAGTTCGACTGATACGGGATCAGAGGATGAATCCACAGGACATCTCCCAGCTTTCGATTCGGACCCCTAAAGGAGGGCTCATTAAACTTGCCCAGGTCGTCACGGTAGAAGAAGGGATTGGCCCCAATCTCGTGAATAGAAAGGATCGTCAACGAAGCGCCACTATTTATGGAGACACGACAGGTGGCAAAACCCTGGGGGAGGCGATTTCAGAGGTGGAAGAATTAGCCAAAAGGTACCTTCCCCCAGGTTATTCCTATGGGTTTACTGGACAGGCGGAGGCCTTTAAGGAGTCCTTCCGATACCTGATCATGGCCCTGATTCAGGCCATCATAATTATCTATATGGTTTTGGCCATTCAATTTAATAGCTTTCTTCATCCTCTTACGGTGATGCTTGCCTTACCCCTCAGCACCATTGGAGCCTTCGGGGCCCTTTATATCACACGGGATACTATCTCGATTGTCAGTATGATCGGAATGATTACCCTTACGGCTTTGGTCATAAAAAATTCTATTCTTTTGGTGGACTACACCAATACCTTGAGAGAAAGGGGTATGGAAAGAGATAAGGCTGTCCTCAAGGCAGCCCCTACGAGGCTGCGTCCTATCTTAATGACCGCTGTGACCACCATTTTAGGAGTCCTCCCTGTAGCCCTCGGGTATAGTGCAGGTGGAGAGGCCCGAGCCGGAATGGGAAGGGCGACCTTCGGAGGAATGTTTGCTTCAACCTTGCTTACCCTTTTTGTCATCCCTGTGGCCTATACCCTTCTCGATGATCTTCAGGGGAAAATAAAAAATGTATTGAAAAGAGAAAGAAAATAAGGTATTCCGTTTCACGGAAGGCCTTTTTTTAAAGGCATAGAGTTTGCATATTTTTTAGGGTCTTGACTGGAATCAGAAAAATTTGGTAAATTTCTTTCCACTCGAGAGGAAGGGGATGAGAAAAAGAACTCTTTTTCTATTCATCCTAATTTTTCTATTTTTCATCACTTCACCTTCTATAGGAGGAATTTATCGATACATCGATGAAAGAGGGGTGATTCATTTCACCAATTGTCCAAGAGATCCAAATTTTAAACTTTATATTCCTGAAAGCAAAGAGGACTTAATGGAAGGGGGAAATGGAGATCAACCCCTTTCTATTCCTTCTTCAATAGACTCCAATCAATTCGATCATCTGATTTATGAGTTTTCAAAAAAGTATGGAGTTGATTTTGCTTTAATTAAAGCCATCATTCGGGCTGAATCCGGATTTAATCCCAGAGCGGTCTCGAGGAAAGGGGCAAGGGGTTTGATGCAATTGATGCCCGAGACCGCCCTGAAGCTAAACGTCAATAATATCTTTGACCCGAGGGAGAATATTGAGGGTGGAGTTCGATATTTTAAATATCTTCTTTCCTTATTCAATAATGATCTTCGCCTCTCGTTAGCGGCCTACAATGCTGGAGAGAATCTCGTTTCTGAATTGAGGGCTATTCCTCCCTATCAAGAGACGATTGATTATATTCGAAGGGTATGGAGGTTTTATCAACTCTATAAACAGTGAAGCCCCCCAGCCATTCCCTAATAGATGTGCTTATTTTCAAAGATAGGGACCTCTCATTCATGGAAAAATTGAATCGTCAGCAGATCTTGACTCTCCCCAATGGGATCTCCATCATTCGGGTCATTGCCATTCCCATCATCTTAATCCTCCTTTTTTCCCCTGAGAGAGTCGTTCAATGGATCACAGCCTTCCTCTTCCTCTCCGTCTCCTTAACGGATATGTTAGATGGTTATCTGGCCAGGCGACGGAAATTGGTCACCACCTTGGGCAAGTTTCTCGACCCTTTAGCCGATAAGTTGCTCGTCGTCACCACCCTCATTGCCCTGATGGAATTAAGGGGAATTCCCCTCTGGATGGTCCTCATTATTGTTGGGAGAGAGATTGCGGTAACCGGATTAAGAGGGATCGCGGCTTCGCAAGAGATCATCCTCTCTGCGTCCCTATGGGGAAAATATAAGACCACCTTTGAAGTGGCCTCCATTTTCTTTTTAATTCTGAATGGGAAGATCCTTTCTCTTCCGCTCCATCCGGTTGGGATGGTACTCCTTTGGATCGCTCTTATTCTGTCAGTGATCTCGGGGGTCGATTACTTTAAAAAATTTTTGAAATCCATCATTGTCTGACTCTCTTGACAAGTATTTTCTGATCGTTTAATTTATTTATTGAAAATCGGAGCGGGAATAACTCAGCGGTAGAGTGCAACCTTGCCAAGGTTGAAGTCGCGGGTTCAAATCCCGTTTCCCGCTCCAGAGGCGGCATAGCCAAGTGGTAAGGCGGCGGTCTGCAAAACCGCTATTCACCGGTTCAAATCCGGTTGCCGCCTCCAATCTATCTTCCCCGATACCCCCTCTTCTTATTCCTAAATTCTATTTTCTCCAAGTTCAAAAACCCTATCCATCGAGCCGATTCCTGTTTTATTTATTTTTCTGTTGCCTTATTTTGGGTTTCTTGTTAACATTTATTCATCTTCAAGAAAAAATGATTTTCAAGAAAGGAGGGATTGGGAATGATCAAAAAGATTTCGGTTTATCCGGAAAAATGTACTGGGTGTCGTTTATGTGAATTAGGGTGTTCTTTTAAGAAGGTGGGAGAATTCAACCCTACTGCCTCGAGAGTAAGAGTCTCCATCTTTGGAGAGGAAGCCTTTTATACCCCCATTATTTGTACCCAATGTGACGAGGCATGGTGTATGAAGGCCTGCCCAAGTGGAGCCATCTCGAGAGACTTTGGGGTTAGGGTCGTTAAAGTGGACCCGGAAAGGTGCGTGGGTTGTCGAATGTGTACTTTAGCCTGTCCTTTTGGAACGATTACCTACTATGCTCCTTTGGGAAAGGCAATCAAATGTGATGAATGTGACGGACAGCCTGAATGTGTCCTTTTCTGTCCTACGGGGGCATTGAAATACGAGGAAGAGTCCACTCCGACTCGGTTAAAGCGGGTAGCTACGGCCAAAAAACTTGAGTCTTCCTCAAAGGAGGTGCAGCCATGAAGGGATGGATCGGAAAGATATTAAGAGTCAATCTTACCAAGGGAGAATGGAGGGTAGAAGAATTATAGCGAAATATTGCCGAGAAATTCATAGGGGGAAGAGGTCTGGGGTCAAAAATTCTCTATGATGAGATAGATCCCAAGGTAGATCCATTGAGCCCTGACAATAAACTGATCCTGGCTACAGGTCCTCTCACGGGAACAAGTGCCTCAGCGGCGGGAAGATATATGGCGATTACGAAATCCCCGTTGACGGGGACGATTGCCTGCTCTAATTCAGGAGGCCATTTCGGTGCAGAACTTAAATTTGCAGGGTTTGATCTTATCGTGATCGAAGGGAAATCAAAAGAGCCGGTCTATCTTTATATAGAAGATGGAAAGGTAGAGATCAGGGATGCAAAGCACCTATGGGGAAAGACGACCCATGAGGCTACAGACCAGATTCTTTCAGAAACGGATATGGATGCTCGTGTGGCTTGCATCGGACCTGCGGGAGAGAAATTGGTTCGATTTGCCTGTATCATCAATGATAAACATCGAGCAGCAGGAAGATCTGGAGTAGGAGCGGTCATGGGATCAAAGAATCTGAAAGCGGTGGCTGTCAAAGGCTCTGGAAGTGTGCAGGTGGCAGATAAAGAGGCCTTTAGAAAGGCCACCCTGGATGGGTTTCAGAAGGTCAAAGCCAATCCGGTTTCTTCTCAGGGATTACATGCCTATGGAACGGCCATCCTGATCAATATCATTAACCAGAGTGGAATCCTCCCCACTCGAAATTTCCAGGAGGGGGTCTTTGAAGGGGCTGAGAAGATTAGCGGAGAGGCCATTGCTGAGCAGATCCTGGTGCGAAACCGAGCCTGTTTTGCCTGTCCCATTGCCTGTGGAAGGGTGGTGAGAGTGACGAACCCAAAATACGGCTGTTTCAGTGAAGGGCCAGAATATGAAAGCGACTGGGCTCTGGGTGCCTGCTGTGGAGTCGATAACATCGATGCTATCGGGAAGGCCAATTATTTCTGCGATATCTTAGGAATCGACCCCATCTCGGCAGGGGTGACAATCGCCTGCGGAATGGAATTGTTCGAAAGGGGAATCGTCTCCAAAGAAGAGGTCGGTCGCTCTTTAAACTTCGGCGACCCTGATGTGATGGTCGAAATGGTAAAGGCCATCGGTTATCGAGAGGGATTTGGGGATACATTGGCTGAAGGATCTTATCGAGTGGCCGAAAGATACGGACATCCTGAATATTCCATGAGTGTAAAGAAACAGGAATTCCCTGCCTATGATGCCCGAGGAGCCCAGGGGATGGGGCTGGAGTATGCGACCTCCAATCGTGGGGCCTGTCACGTGAGGGGATATATGATTTCTCCTGAAATTTTAGGCTCACCTCAGAAGCTTGATCCTTTTGAAACAGAAGAGAAGGCTGGTTGGACCAAGACTTTTCAGGATTTAACGGCGGTGGTCGATTCATCTGGAATCTGTCTTTTCAATACCTTTGCCTTCGGGGCCCCAGAGATTCTGGAATATTTGAAAGCCGCCACAGGAGTGAAGATGACCTTGGAGGAGTTGATGAAAGCAGGAGAAAGAATCTGGAATCTCGAAAGGCTCTTCAATCTGAAAGCCGGGATTTCAGGCAAAGAGGATCGATTGCCAGATCGACTTCTTAAGGACCCGATGCCGAGTGGACCTGCAAAAGGTCTTGTCGTTAAGCTCGAAAAGATGCTTCCCGAATATTATGAATTGAGAGGGTGGGATAAAGAGGGGGTCCCTACCAAAGAGAAATTAAGAGAGTTAGGATTGGAATGATAGGAGTTTGAGATGGGGAAAAAGAGGGTTGTGATCATCGGGAATAGTGCAGCGGGATTGGCGGCTCTTGAAACGTTTAGAAAAAAGGATCCGGAATCCAAGATCACCCTCATCGATCGAGAGCCTTATCCAGCCTATTCCCGGGTGATCACTCCTTACTTCATCATGGGAGGAATAAAAGGAGAGGAAGGCCTCTTCCTGAGGGATAAAAATTACTATGAAAGCATGGGAGTGAGGACCCTTTTTGGAACAGAAGTCTTAGGGGTCGATACCCAGAAGAGAGAGGTTTTACTGGATCAAGAAAGAAAAGAGCCCTTTGACCTTCTCTTAATCGCTACCGGAAGCTCTCCTGTCAGACCCAAAATACGAGGCATAAAAACAGGGGAGATCGGAGTTCTAAGAAATCTTGACCATGCCAAACACTTAAAGGATTTAAAACCCCAGGTCCAGAAGGTTTTATTCTTAGGGGGAGGCCTTGTCTCTCTTCAAACTCTCCAATCCTTCTATCGAAAAGGAGGTCAGTATACGATTGTGGTTAAATCCAACCATCTCCTTTCCCAAATTCTTGATCAAGAGGCTTCCGAGTTTGTAGAACGGCATTTGGGGAAAATAGGCATCCGGGTTTTAAAAAACAGGGACGTGGTCCAACTCCGGAGAAAGAGGGGGACAAAAATAGCGATCCTCGACGACGGGGAAGAGATTGAAGTGGATTTTATCTTTGCCGGGAAAGGAGTGGAACCGAATATCCAATTCTTAAAAAGGAGCAAGATTCAAACTCAACGAGGGATTCTGGTTAACCATTTTCTTGAAACCAGTCTTGAAGGAATCTATGCGGCTGGAGATGTGGCTGAAACGCCCGATTTTTTTACACAAGAGAGGGTCATCTATGGACTATGGCCTTCTGCGATTGAGCAGGGGGAGATCGTTGGAAGGAATATGGCAGGTGAAAAAGGGGTCTATCCAGGGAACCTCAGGATGAATGTGACACGAATTTTCGGCCTTCCCATAGCCTCTATCGGAGATTTTCGTTCAAGCCGAGTGGGGGAGGTTCTTATTAAAAAGGATGGGGAAAGAGGTCACTATCGTAAACTCTGCCTCGATCAGAATGGAATTCTGATTGGAGCCCTCTTAATCAACCAGGTAGAGGATTTGGGCGTGCTTCATGGGCTCATCCGAGAAAGAAAGAGTGGAGAGATTTTAAAATCGAAAGCCCTCTGGAGGTCCCCTATCCATTATGGATTCCTTTTTAAGACCATCCTTCAAGGGAGGATGTAGAAAATCGCCATAAAGGAGGATAGAGATGGAATTGATGGAAGCGATTCAAGGCAGAAGGAGTATTCGAAAATATCGCTCCGATCCGGTGCCCAACGAGATTCTCCAAAAGGTGATCGAGGCGGTTCGATGGTCTCCCTCATGGGCCAATACCCAATGCTGGGAAATCATTATTGTCAGAGACCCGCAAAAGAAATCAGAACTTTCCAGCACCCTTCCAACCACTAATCCGGCACGTGCGGCGATGATAGAGGCGCCCATCCTCATCGTTCTCTGCGCGAAGAAAGGGATCTCTGGTTTTTATAAAGGTCAGGGAGCGACCATCAAAGGGGATTGGTTGATGTTCGATACCGGAATCGCCATGCAGAATCTCTGTTTAATGGCCCATTCATTGGGATTAGGGACCGTGATAATTGGACTATTCGATCATAAAAAGGCAGAGGAAATCCTTGGGGTCCCAGAAGATAGGGAAGTGGTGGCCATGACCCCTTTAGGTTACCCAGCGGCACAGGGGATTGCTCCTAAGCGAAAAGAGGCGTCTCAGTTTGTTTTCTATGAAAAATATGGAGAAAGGATCGATTCAGCGAAGAAGGGATGAGGAAGAAAGATGGTTCCAGAAGAGATTTTTCGTTCGCTTACGATCGAAAATACGTCCAAGTTGGTGTTGATGGTAATCGATGGCATTGGGGGATTGCCTGTTCGAGGAAAAACGGAATTAGAGGCGGCCAACACTCCCAATCTGGATCGACTTGCTCGGAGATCCACTTGTGGACTGATCGATCCGATCTCCTATGGGATTACTCCTGGAAGCGGTCCTTCCCATTTAGCCCTTTTTGGTTATGACCCCTTTCGTTACGAGATCGGAAGAGGGGTCATGGAGGCGCTGGGAATCGGTTTAACATTAACGAAAGAGGATTTGGCGGCAAGAGGGAATTTTGCAACGATCAACGACGAAGGATTGATCATTGACCGAAGAGCAGGAAGAATATCAACAGAAAAGAACCAAAAACTATGTGCCCTTCTCCAAAAAGAAATCAGCGAAATCAATGGGGTTCAGGTCTTTATCTATCCCGGGAAAGAGCATCGATTCGTCATCGTGTTTAAGGGAGAAGGATTGAGAGGCGAACTCACCGATGCGGATCCTCAAAAAGAAGGCCTCAAAGCCAGAGGAACCGAAGCCCTTACTTCAGAAGCCCAAAAGACCGCAGAGATCATCAATCAATATATAAAAAAGGCTACAGAGCTACTTCAACCCTTTAAGCCTGCCAATACGATTCTTCTTCGGGGTTTCTCAAAGATTCCTGATATCCCATCGATGAGAGAAAAATTCAAGGTCAGAGCTGCAGCGATTGCGACCTATCCCATGTATCGGGGGCTGGCGAGATTGGTCGGGATGGAGGTCTTATCCTCTGGAGAAACCCCAAAGGAAGAGGTGGCAACCTTACGAAATCATTATGATCGTTTTGATTTTTTCTATATCCATTTTAAGAAACCGGACATGGCTGGGGAAGACGGAGATTTCAAAAAAAAGGTCAAAGCCATCGAGGAAGTGGATCGTCTTATCCCTTCCATTCTTAAATTAAATCCGGATGTTCTGGTCATCACAGGGGACCATTCTACTCCTACGATCTTAAAATCTCATAGTTGGCACCCCAATCCCATTCTTCTCTATTCAAAATTTATAAGACCGGATGGGGTTAAACGATTTACTGAAAGGGATTGCCAAAAGGGGGGGTTAGGAAGATTTCCAGCCACCGAAATTCTTCCCTTAATGTTGGCCAACGGATTGCGATTGAAAAAATTGGGGGCATAGAGTTGGAAGATGGGAGGGTATCGTTACCTTTACGGGCCTGTTCCCTCAAGGCGATTGGGCCGTTCCCTCGGAATTGACCTTGTTCCTCATAAAGTTTGTACCTATGATTGTATCTATTGTCAGATTGGGAAAACCACTAAAAAAACAACGGAAAGAAGGGAATATGTCCCCACCCAGGAAGTGCTTATAGAAATCGAACGATTTTTGAGAGAAGAAACTTTTCCTCCCAATTATCTCTCCCTCTCAGGTTCAGGAGAACCAACCCTTCACTCAACAATTGGAAGGGTTATCCAGTCCATAAAAAAGCTGACCTCCATTCCGGTTGCTGTTCTTACCAATGGAAGTCTATTATTCATGGAAGAGGTGAGACAGGACCTCCGAATGGCCGATGTGGTTCTCCCCTCTCTGGATGCGGTCACCCCGGAAGTCTTTCTCAAGGTGAATCGACCTCTATCCCTTCTTTCTGTTGAGAAGGTCATTGAGGGTTTGATTCAATTTCGAAAGACTTATGAAGGACAGATCTGGTTGGAGATTCTGTTCTGCAAAGGGATCAATGATTCAAAGGAAGAGATTTTAAGAATGAGGGAGGTCATTGAACAAATTCAGCCCGATCAAATCCATCTCAATACAGTGGTCCGACCCCCTTCCGAGAGATGGGCCTCTCCTTTGAATCAAGAAGAGATGGAAAAGATAAGAGACCTCTTTGGAGAGAGGGCCAAGGTTATTTCTGAATTTGATCGCCATCCGGTTTTTTTAGACAAGGAGGATTCCAAAGAGAAGATCCTTAAAATTTTGAGGCGTAGACCCCTTTCCCTCAGAGACCTCTCCACGGGGATGAAGATTCCAGAGGAGGAATTGGAAAGAACTCTTCAGGCCTTAATCGGTGAGAAGAAGATTAAAAAAAGATGCTTTGAGAGTGAGACCTATTATGAGATTTCAGAGGGCCCAGAGGGACTAAAATTCTAAAAGCCTATTTTTAATCTTTTCCCTAAGGGTTTCATTGATCAGACCTTTTCTCCATTCCTGGCTCCCCTCGATTTCCTCTCGGCCCAATTCCACCTCTATTTGTTTGTCCTTTTTGGATAGAATAAAGATATAAGAAAAATCCATCTTCCTGATTCGGTCAATGGTCACTTCTGGATCGATCTCTTGGATGATCCTTTCGACCAGACCTTTGACCTCGCCCTTGTCATCAAAGATACTGGCTCTGCCATACTGAAAAAAAGAGGCTACCATTGAGGGTCTCTTCCTTCTGTGTTTCGTTCCAAAAGAAACTCAGGCCTTTGTAATTTCGAATGAGAGTTGCCCATCCTCATACTTTAAAGGTTTCACTGTCACCTCCATTCCTACCCGCAATTCTTCTGGTTTGATTTCTTTGGCCAGTCGAGCAAAGAGTTTCAACCCTCCTCCGAAATCGACCACCCCCATGGAGTAGGGAGGATCGCTTTCAAATCCGAGAGGAGCATAATAGGCGGTTGTAAAAGTTTCCAGTTTTCCTTTTTTGGGCATCTCAAACCAATCCAGGTTCTTAGAGAGGCATTTCGAACAATCCGCTCTGGGTGGAAAATATTTCTCTCCACAATCCTTACAGACCGTTCCTTCGATCTTTCCTTCTGCCAGGAAGTCGACAAACTTTGAGGTCTTTGTGACCGATGTAAAACTTTTTCTCCCGAATTTTTCAAACCCCATATCTCCCTCCCAAATTAGAGATGTTAATTTGAATCGCGAAATCCGAAATTCGACACAACCCAGAGATGAAGCAAGGGATTCAGTCTCGAGCTAAGATGGTGATGTTCCCGTAAAGCCCCACCCCACCAATGTTGTGGACCAATCCAATGTCCGGTTCTCCAGGAACCTGCATGGGTCCTGCTTCCCCACGAAGCTGAAGGACAATGGTCCGGATCTGGGACCCTCCCGTAGCCCCGATGGGATGGCCTTTGGAAAGCAGTCCTCCATCGACATTGACGGGAATTCTCCCTTCCTTGTAAGTGGCTTTCTCGCGAATGAGTTGTTTCCCTTCCCCCGTTGGAGCGAAGCCAAGTCCTTCATAGGCCATGATCTCGGCGATGGTGAAACAGTCGTGAACTTCTGCCACCTTCACATCGTTCGGGGTGATTCCAGCCATCCGATAGGCCTGTTGAGCCGCATGATAGGTCACACTTAAACCCCTGGTAAAATCTGGCCTTGCAGCCATATTCACGGCCTCTGATGCGGCACCGATTCCTAAAATCCAGACCGGTTTTTTGGACAGGGCTTTTGCCTTATCTGCGTTTGCAAGGATGATACAGGAACTCCCATCCGCATTGGCACAGCAGTCTCCAACCCGAAGAGGCCAAGCGACCGGAGCCGCCATCTTTGCTTCAGGATCTCCTGCTCGAAAGTCCTCCGGCCTCACAGGTTTTCTGTAAACCGCCCTATCGTTAATGACTCCATAGGTTGAGGCTTTAATCCTTACATTCATCAGGTCTTCATGGGTCACCCCATGTTTGGCCATGTAGGCCTGAGCATAGAGGGCATAGTAGGCGGGCATCATGGTCCCAAATGGAGCCTCCCACTGGATATCCGCTCCTCGTCCCATCCGTTCCTGTGATTCCGCGGAGGTGAGTTCGGACATCTTCTGAAAACCGAGAACCAGAACGATATCGTGAAGGCCTGCTTTAATCATACTATAGGCCACCCTTACACCCGAGCTACTCGAGGAACAGACGGTTTCTACGTAAAGGGTAGGCTGTGGAATGAGGCCTAAATATTCGGCCAGGACCCCTGCCGGAGAGCGCTGCTTGTCATATTCAGGAGCCGAGCAGAAGATCGAGGCCTCGATTTCTTTCTGAGTGATGCCTGCGTCCTGCATGGCTTCGCGAAAGGCTTCAAAAGCCAATTCACGAATCGAGCCCTCATACCCTCTGACAAAGGCACTCTGACCAACCCCGATGATGGCCACCTCTTTTTTCATACGAATCCTCCTCTCATTGAATGACATCTTAAATACCTTAGAACTCCTATTTTTGCAAGATAGACCTCTTCGCCTGATTTTTTTGATATTTCCAAACCGCCCTTTGGTGATCCTCAAGATCGGAAGAGAAATGGTGAGAGCCGTCGTTCCTTGAGACAAAATAGAGGTAGGGAACCGCGGCCGGATAGAGAGCAGCCATCAGGGAGTCCTTCCCAGGATTACAGATGGGAGTAGGGGGAAGTCCGGGGTGAAGGTAAGTATTGTAAGGGGTAAGAGTCTCAAGGTGGATCTTTTTCAGATTTCCATCAAAGTCTTTGATTCCATAAATGACGGTCGGATCACTTTGAAGAGGCATTCCTCTCTTGAGTCGGTTATGTAAGACCGCTGAGACGAGTGGCCTCTCTTCTAACAAGGAGGTTTCTTTCTCAATGATAGAGGCTAAGATCACAATTTCTCTTTGAGTCATTCCCAATTGGGCGGTTCGATCCATCATCTCTGGCCCATAGATTTTATGGAAACGATGAACCATCATTCGAATCACTTCTTCAGGCTCCATCTCTTTAACAAAATGATAGGTATCCGGAAAGAGATAGCCCTCAAGAGAGGGCTTTTTTCTCGTTTCTTTGGCCCATGAGAATCCTAACGATTCGATGAATTCGAGGGAGGTGGCTTTCCTTAGGAAACTTTCTTTTTCAGTGATACTTAAACTTTCGAGAAGATCGGCAATCTGGAGAAGGGTGTAACCCTCTGGGATGGTCACCAGATTCTTTTTGACCTGACCCTCTGCTAAGATAGTTAGAACCTTCCATGGGAAGAGAGAAGGTGGAAACTCATATTCTCCAGCCCTTATCTTTTTCTTCCCGAAAAGGGTCCACAGGAACAGAAAAAAATTCTTACTTCGGATAATCTTTTCTTCTTGGAGAAGGGCTGCTACCTTTTGAAGGGGCATTCCTTTTTTAATCAGGAGGGTTTTACTAGTAGAAATGGAGGGAGGATGGACGAATGACAGCCAGAGGAGGACAAGAATAACACAGAGAAGGACGGAGAAACCGAGAAGAAGGGATTTATAACGAAAGAGAACCCTCATTGTTTTGAGCCCTTTTTCGGTCAAGGTAGCCTTGTAAGATGATGGAGGCCGCCAGCTGATCAATCACCTTCTTTCTTTTGGCACGAGAGAGATCGGCCTGAAGAAGGGTCTTTGTGGCCTCAACTGTGGAGAGTCTTTCATCCCATACTACCACCGGGATAGGGATTCTTTTTCTTAATTCTTCTATCCAGAGAAAAACCATCTCCGCCTGTTTTCCTAACGTCCCATCCATATTCTTCGGCAGCCCAACCACAATCTTTTCGATCTGATAGCGGGAAATAAGATTACGAATTTCTAAAAACTCTTCTTCGATTTCCTTTCGGATAATGGTTTTAAGGCCCTGAGCGGTGAGTCCCAATTCATCACTGATGGCCACCCCAATCGTCTTTCTCCCAATATCAAGACCCATGAGTCGCATCAATTTCTTATCGCCCATTTCATTTGTCTTGTCAAGCCTTGGATCGTACTTCTTTTTAAAAATTTATTGTAAAAACAATAAATTAAAAAATATTTGCAGCCCTCTAAAAATTTCTTGACATTAATATTTGAGTTTGTTATAAATTGCACAATCTAATTTGGAGGGAGGTAATTTTATGGATTTTTTATTATCAGAAGAGCAAAAGGCAATGCAGGAGATGGCAAAAAATTTTGCAGAAAAGAAGATTGCTCCCACCATGGAGGAAGACGAGAAGCATCACCATTTCAGACGCGAAATCGTTAAAGAAATGGCCAATTTGGGTTTCTTCAGTTGTCTGGCGCCCGAGAAATATGGTGGAACCGAGACGGGATATTTAACGGCTACCGTGATGACCGAGGAGATTGCAAGGGTCTCTCCATCCTATGGTCTTCCTTTTAATCTCCAGATGAATTCGATCCAACCTGTTTTGCTCAACTTCGGAACTGAAGAGCAGAGGGAGCGATGGATTCCAAAACTAATCAACGCTGACCTCCTGGGATGTTTTGCAATTACTGAACCGAATTCCGGGTCCGATGTAGCTTCGATGAAGAGTGTGGCAGAAGAAAAGGAGGATTGTTTCATCCTCAACGGAACAAAAATGTGGATTTCAGGGGTTCCGGTTGCCGAGCTCGGGATTGTCTATGCCTATACGGATCGCTCACTGAAACACAGAGGGATCTCGGCTTTTATCGTGGATATGAAGGCACCGGGGGTAACCCAGAAGGCCATTGAAACGAAGCTGGGACTCTTCTGCGCCCCCACCGGAGAGATCGTCTTCGACAATGTGAAACTTCCTAAAGATAGCTTGGTCGGTCAAAAAGGAGATGGATTCAAGATCTGCATGTTCATGCTGGATAACACCCGGCTCTCCTGTGCGGCAAGGGCTGTAGGAGTGGCCCGGGCATGCAAAGAACATTCTATTCGTTATGCCAATGAGAGGGAGCAGTTTGGACAACCCATTGCCAATTTCCAGATGATCCAGGAGCAGATCGCAGAGATGTATGTCGAAGAAGAAGCCGCTCGACTCTTAGTTTATCGGGCTGCATGGAATAGGGATCGGGGTCAGCGAAATACCCTCGAGATCTCCTGTGCCAAGTATTTTGCGGCTGAGGTAGCGGTTCGGGCAGCAAACACAGCGGTCAAAATCTTCGGATCCTATGGATTTTCAAGTGAGTATCCTGTTGAAAGATTCTATCGAGATGCGAAGTCATACCAGATCGTAGAGGGGACTTCCAATATCCAGAAGATGATCATTGCCAGAAATGTGTTGGGGCTTAAGTAAGAGGCTTTTCACTAAAAATTAATCGAGAAGGAGGAGGGAATCATGGCAACACCTGTAACCGTACCTATGGTAGGAAAGATCATCTCTGTTTCAGTGAAGGTAGGAGACAAGGTCAAAGAGGACGACCAGGTGGCTGTGCTCGAAGCGATGAAGATGGAGATGCCTATTGTGGCTCCTGTTAGTGGAACGATCAAAGAGGTCTGTGTCTCACCAGGACAAGAGGTAGAGGCAGAGGCAGTCATTGCAGTCATCGAATAGGAAAACCCTATGGAAGAATCATTTCTGTCAAGGATTCAAATTCGACCCATGCGGATGGATGATTTCGAGGCGATTGTCGAGATCGATCGGAAGATCTTTGGAAAGGCACGGCCCGATTACTGGAGGAGGATCGTCGTTCCCAATCAGCAATATCCTTTTTCATCCTTGGTGGCTGAACTGGAAGGGAAGGTGATTGGTTTTATTGTGGGAGAGGTCAGTGGCGGGAAATTCGGTGTGCCGGATACGGTGGGTTGGTTGACCACGATTGGAGTGGATCCGGATTATCAACATCGAGGGGTGGCCCGAAAATTAAGTGAAACCTTTATCCAGAATCTTAAATCCATCGGTGTGAGTATGGTGTATACCTTAGTGAACTGGAGTGACTGGGACCTCCTCAAATTTTTCCGAAACATGGGATTTACAAGAGGAGGGGAGATGATTAACCTTCAACTCAAGATCAGTGATGAACACTAAACGGGGTTAAAAATGGGAAGATTGGAAGGAAAGGCTGCAGTCGTAACAGGTGGGGGGAGGGGAATTGGAAGGGCTATCTGTCTTGCCTTTGCAAGGGAGGGAGCCGATGTCATTGTCAATTATGCCACCAGGGAACAGCCCGCCATGGAAGTGGTCAAGTTCATTGAAGAGATGGGAAGGCGGGCAGTGGCCATCCAGGGAAATGTGGCACTTAAGTCCGATGCTGAAAAGATGATCAAGGCCTGTGTGGATCATTTTGGGAAGATCGATATTCTTGTTAATAATGCCGGTGTCTCTAAACCCAACATGCTTTATAAAATGACCGAGGAACAATGGGATGAGGTGATTGACATCCAACTCAAAGGGCCTTTCTTGTGTATTCAGGCTGCATCCAAATATATGATGGAAAGGAAGTATGGAAAGATCATCAATATCACCTCATCTGCCGGACTTTGGGGGACAAAAGGACAGATCAATTATAGTGCAGCAAAAGGGGGAATTGTAGCCCTCACCAAATCTGCAGCGAGAGAGTTGGCCCCCTATGGAATTACGGTCAATGTGGTTCAGCCAGGGTACGTGAGCACCGAGATGACCGAAAAGATTCGAACCGACCCGAAGCTCAGGGAGATCTATTTGGGTCGAATTCTGCTTGGCCGATTCGCAGAGCCTGAGGAGGTGGCTCCCACCTTTGTCTTTTTGGCTTCAGACGAATCTAATTACATTACGGGGCAACTCATCTGTGTAGATGGAGGACTCGGGATGACCTAAATTGAATTCAAATCCAAGGAGGGGGTGAATAAATATGACAGCCATACCAGATAAAATTCAAACATGGCAGATGGTCCAACCCACAATCAAGGATAAGGAGACAGGGGAGGTTAAACCTGGAAAATTGGAGAAAACTTCCGTCCCTGTTCCTCCTTTAGGGCCAGAAGAAGTGCTGGTAAAAGTGGCAGGGTGCGGTGTTTGTCATACCGATTTGGGATATTTCTACGATGGTGTTCCAACGGTCCAGAAACCACCGCTCACTTTGGGTCATGAAATTAGTGGCACGGTCGTAGCAGGAGATGAGAGATGGATAGGAAAGGAGGTGATTATTCCAGCGGTAATGCCTTGCCGAAAATGCCTTCTCTGTAAGACAGGGAGGGGCAACCGGTGTTTGGCCCAGAAGATGCCTGGAAATAGTTTGGGAATCTATGGTGGATATTCAAGCCACATCCCTGTTCCTTCGATTGATTTATGCGAGGTCAGGAATCGGGGGGATATTCCCCTTGAACATCTTGCTGTGGTAGCGGATGCGGTTACGACTCCTTTTCAGGCAGCAAAGAGGGCCAATCTCCAGCCCGGAGATAACGTGATTGTCATTGGTGTCACGGGAGGAGTCGGGGTCTATATGGCCCAGACAGCAAAGGCCCTTGGAGCAAAGACCGTGATCGGTATTGCAAGAAATCCTGAAAAGCTTCAGAGGGCACTCCAATACGGAGCCGATTTTGTCATCAGCTCTCAGGACAAACAGATTAAGGACATTCGAAATGAGTTTCGTGAGATCTGCAAGAAGAATGGGCTTGAAGCTGGTTTTGGTTGGAAGATCTTCGAGGTCAGTGGCACGAAAGCAGGTCAAGACCTTGCACTGGAACTCCTCTCCTTTACAGGGAAGCTGATCGTCATTGGTTTTGGGATGGCAAGGAATGAGTATAGCATCTCGAGACTGATGGCCTTTGATGCAGAGATCATAGGAACCTGGGGATGCTTACCAGAGTATTATCCTATCGTTCTTGATATGGTTCTTACAAAGAAGATCCAGATCGAGCCTTTTGTCGAGACCCGGCCGATGAGCCAGATTGCCTCTGTTTTTGAAGAGGTTCATAAGGCAGGTTCTCCAGCCCGAAGAATCGTTCTAACGCCTGACTTTTAATCATAAAAATAATCCCTTCGCCCTCTATTTGAGCAAGAGAGGGAGAGGCAAGAAGATAAAGAAAGGAGGTATTTCTATTATGTCACTTGAGTGGATGCCAAGAGAGCATGAGATGAAGGATCATAATCGATACGGAACAGAACATTGGGGAACAGAGCCCCCATGTACCGTGTATGAAAAAAAACCCCTTAAGGATCCCAAAGGGAATGTGATCCCTGGACTTTATGTTTCATGGATAAGGCTCAATAATCCAGCCCAATACAACTCCTATACAACAGAGATGGTAAAGGGTGTCATTGCTGGAATGGAGAATGCCTCAACAGACCGTTCCGTTGTAGCCGTTGTATTTACGGGTACTGGCCCCTTTGCCTTCTGCACAGGTGGAAATACAAAGGAATATTCAGAATATTATAGCAAGCGGCCTGAGGAGTATGGGGCCTATATGGAACTTTTCAACAACATGGTGGACTCCATCCTTATGTGTAAAAAGCCCGTGATCAACCGTGTCAATGGAATGAGGGTTGCAGGAGGACAGGAGATAGGAACGGCTTGCGATCTCACCATCGCCTCTGATCTTGCCATTTTTGGCCAGGCAGGTCCTCGGCACGGCTCAGCCCCAGTGGGTGGGGCTTCTGACTTTCTCCCCTGGTTTCTCTCGATTGAAGATGCCATGTGGAGCTGTATTAGCTGTGAGATGTGGTCTGCCTATAAGATGTGGCGAAAGGGCCTTATCACAAAGTGTGTCCCTGTCTTAAAGGACGAGAAAGGAAATTGGGTAAGAAATCCTCAGGTCATCACCGATACCTATGTGAAAGATGGAGAGATTGTCTACGGGGAGTTTAAGAGTGGAGATGAGTTTAAGAAAGCACGGGAGTGGGTAAATACTAAACTTAAGAACAATGAGTACGACTTTTCCCTTCTCGATGCAGAAGTCGATAAAATCATCTGGACCTTTGCAAATCTCTTCCCGGGCTGTCTGATGATGGCCATTGACGGGATTCGAAACAAAAAGAAGTTCTTCTGGGATCAGATGAAGAACCCCAACAGGCATTGGCTTGCCGCCAATATGATGGGTGAAGCCTTCCTCGGGTTTGGAGCCTTCAATACCAAAAAGATTACCGGCGTCGATACCATTGATTTTATCAAGTATCGACAGAATATTGCTGAGGGAAGGCTTGTCGATGAGAAATTCTTTGAAGAAGTCCTGGGAAAACCTCAAAATAAATAAAATATGAGATTTACCCCAAACCTCGATGACCCTCTCCCTTATTAGTTGGGAGAGGGTAGGGGTAGGGGGCAAATGGAAGGAGGCTCCTAATGAATTACAAGTACATACAAACAGAGTTTAAAGAAGGTGTGGCTTATCTTACCCTAAATCGAGCCCCATTAAATATTCTTAATATCGAGATGATGGGAGAGATTAACAGTTATTTTGAGAGTTTAAAAAATGAACCCTCTCTTAAGCTCCTTGTCATTCAGGCTGTGGGAAAAGCCTTCTCTGCAGGAGTGGATGTGGGAGAGCATATGGGGGATATGGCTCCAAAGATGATCGAGACTTTTCATCGGATGTTTCGACTGATGGACGCCTTAAAAGTCCCTTCGCTTGCTATCGTCAATGGTTCTGCCCTTGGAGGAGGCTGTGAACTGGCTCTTTATTGTGATATGGTGATTGCCACAGAAAAATCAAAGTTTGGACAACCCGAAATTCAGGTCGGGGTTTTCCCTCCAATTGCAGCCCTCATCTTCCCACGAATGATTGGACGAAAGAAGGCGATGGAACTAATCCTTTCGGGGGAAACCATCAGCGCTCAGGAGGCATTGAACCTGGGATTGATTAACAAGGTGGTCCCAGAGGCCTCACTACAGGAAGAGGTCAATGGATGGATTGAAAAGTTTAAAAGGCTCAGCGGTATCGTTCTTAAACTTGCAAAAGAGGCAACCCTTTCCGGTCTCAATGACGATTTGGATAAGGGACTCAAGGCGATCGAGGAAGTTTACCTTGGTCGTTTGATGAAGACTCATGATGCCATGGAGGGGCTCCAGGCCTTTTTAGACAAACGAAAACCCACCTGGAGAAACCAATAAAATAAATTATGAAAAAGTAGGAAGGGATTTGAAAAAGAGCATAATCTCTTTTTCAAGAGTTGAAAGTATCTTTGGAAGATTGACTAAAAGCCTTTTTATTTTTGTCCATTCAAGTTCAAAACCATATCGTTTACGAAAAAGATGTCGAAAGGCAAGATATTCACGGAGTTTTTTTTCTGTAGATATTGTTATTACAGGGGGTCTCAATCCTGGAATATTTAGGGTCATTTGATGAAGAAGTTCACTGTGCCAACTTTCACCTATAGGGACTCTCCGATCCACTTCTTTGGAAATGTCTTGGAAGATTTTTTCTATTCCAGTATAAAAATCATGAAGGATGGAACCTCCAGCCCTAAGAGTATAATTGGAGGGTTTTAGTTTAAGGAGTCCATCTTTCTCCTTAACAATTTTTTTTAATGTTTCTAATTCATCTTTAACTGTTTCTTCTAATACTTTAAAATTATTCAAGACGTAATCCCTCCCTGATGACACGCCTTTTGATTGAAGGATTGGCTTTTTCATAAGGAATCAAGTCGATATGAAAAGGGTGAGCCAAGGGATAGATTTCGGAAAGGGTTTTAAAATATTTTTCAGGATGGAGACCCTTTACCATGAGATCGATATCTGTGCCGTCCCACGTAAAATCAGGTCTCCAAATCACTGAACCAAAAAGAATCGTCTCTTTAACGTAATAGTTATTTTTTAAAAACTTGGCGATAAGCTTTGCCTTTTTTATTGCCAGTTCTCTCTTCTTTTTTCTTTCTTCTTCTCTGGCCTTCCAAATGCTTCGATATTCCACTTTTTTCATAGGATATTTCCAATTATTAGAGACCTTCCATATCTAAATGCCTATGATTTCTTCATTTAAAAATATTCTTATATACTTATTCGAAAGTCAAGATAAAAAAAGGGCGGCCATTAGGCCGCCCCTTTAAAATTACTTGTCATAATTATTAGAAACTGTATTTCAGAC
>JBBIMX010000038.1:0-15661 GCA_037444165.1 Deltaproteobacteria bacterium
ACCCCACCTCCCCAGTCTATAAAAATACGTTTTAAATACTTTTTCAGAGGTCTCTCAAAAAAATCTTGACAAATGTTTAATTAATTTTTAAAATAATGAAACAATATTTCGTATTACGAAACGCTTATTATGAGTTCCAGCCATTTAGATAAACCAAGCAATCTTGTTCAAACAATTAAACGAGTCTCCTCAATCCTTGATGCTTTGGGGCAGAACCCAAATGGAATGAGTATCCGGGAACTTTCCTCAAAGATCCATCTTCCCAAAGGAACGATCCATCGTCTTCTTTCTTCCCTCTCTTATTTTGGTTACGTGCGTCAAGATCCCAAGACCAGAAATTATTTTTTAGGGTTGAAGCTGGTCGAACTCGGAAATCTTCTGCTGAGTCAACTGGATCTTCGAAAAGAGGCAGAGCCTTTTTTAAGAGATCTTGCTGAGCGAACCAAAGAGACGGTCCATATGGTCTTTCTCGATCGAGATGAGATTGTCTATATCGAGAAAGTAGAGCTCAACCATAATCCCAGTGGACTTAAAATGGCCTCCAGAATAGGTCTTCGTAACCCTGCACACAGTTGTGCTGTAGGAAAGGTTCTTCTCTCTTATCTTCCCGAAGAGGAATTAGATCGAATTATTAAAGAAAAAGGCCTTCCGAAGCGAACAGAAAATACAATTACCGATCCTCAAGTCCTAAAAGAACACCTCAAAATGATAAAAGTGCAGGGATATGCCGTGGACGATGAGGAAAATGAAAGGGGAATTCGGTGTGTGGCTGCACCCGTATTGAATGAAATCGGAAAACCTGTAGCGGCAATCAGTATCTCAGGGCCTGCTTTCAGAATAACAAAAAAAATGATCCAGGAAACCTTAAGGAAGGAGGTGATGGAGACGGCCTTAAAAATTTCTAAACGATTAGGTTATCAGGAAGGGAGGTGAGGTAAATAAAATAAATACTGAGGAGTAAGGAGTTAGGAGTGAAAAATTAAATATACGATGAGGAGGTAAAAAATGAACAGGTTTAATAAGTTTTCGTGGATCATGGTGGTATTTATAGTCTTTCTATGGATCACTTTTCTTGGATCATCGGCAATATCCCAGCCCAAGTATCTTCTAAAATTTAACCACGTTCTGGGACCGAAAGAACCCTATCACGCTGGATTTCAGAAATGGGCAAAAGCGGTTGAGGAAAGGACAAAGGGTGGGCTCAAGATAGAGGTCTTTCCCAGTGCTCAACTTGGAGTGGAAGAAGATATTTTGGAACAAATAAGAGCAGGAGCCAATGTCGGGCAGAATACAGATTCGGCTCGAATGGGGAATTATGTTCCTGCTATAGCCTGCATGAATGGTCCTTATTTTGCGGAGACCCTTGAAGAGGTCGAGAAACTTAAGAGGCTGCCGACTGTGAAAGGTTGGCTCGATGAGCTCGCCAATAAATATGGATTCAAAGTTTTATCCTTTAGCTGGGTTCAAGGTTACAGACATTTCTTCACAAATAAACCAGTAAGAAAACCTGAAGATCTAAAAGGTCTACGAATCCGAACCCCTCCTGCCCCGATTTGGCAAGAGTCGGTAAGGGCTCTTGGAGCGACCCCCGTGGCTTTAGCGTTTGGGGAAATGTATCCAGCCCTTCAACAGAAAGTCGTGGATGGAGTCGAACTGGTCTACAATAATATCCCTGCGGGACGTTTCTATGAGGTTCTAAAGTATGTCAGTGAGACGAGACATATCATGCTTATCAATTTTGAAGTGATCAGCGCCAAGTGGTTTAATGCCTTACCTCCAGATTATCAGAAAATTTTGGTTGAGGAATGTGATAAGGCGGGAATCGAAACCTCCAAGCTGATCATGGAAAAACTGGAGAAAGAGGTTAAAGAAGATCTGATCAAGAAGGGGATGATTGTCGTAGATAATGTAAATCTTCCTGCCTTCAAAAAGGCTGGAGAAAAAGCGTATGAAGTTCTAAAAATTGCAGACGTAAAGGCAAAAGTCTTTAAAGAACTGGGAAAGAAATAGAAGAGAAGAATAGACTGGTCGATCGGCCCCTTTATTTAGGGGCCGATCGATAATGATGAAAAAGGTGAAAGATGAAAAAGTTTTACGATTCGGTTTGTAAAATTGAGACTTTTTTAATTAAGGTCTTTATTGTTTTCCTTGTCTCATTGGTCTTCGTCGCAGCCGCTACCCGATATCTGGGTTATCCTATTAATTGGTCGGTCGATATTGCCGTCTGTCTTTTTGCCTGGTGCACCTTTTTAGGGGCCGATGTGGCTATGAGAACCAATAAGCTCATGAATGTGGAGTTTTTTATCAACAGGTTCTCTGCAAAAAATAAAAAGTATTTTGAATTGGTGAACCAACTCATTATCTTAATCTTCCTCCTCGCTTTGATTGGATATGGATTTAAGATCTCCTATACCACCCGATTCCGAACTTTCCAAGGAATCCCATGGTTCAGCTATACCTGGGTCACCCTCAGTGTTCCTATTGGAAGTATCTTAATGTCCATTACTACTTTCCTTAGAATCAGGGAAACACTCATAAAAGGTTAACGCAAAATTAGGAGGCATAAAGGAGATGGCATGGGTCTTTATCCTTTTCATTCTTTTCCTCATCATGGGGATGCCCGTAGCCTTTGCTATCGGGATTGCTGGAACGGTCTTCTTTCTTCAGAACCCTCAACTTCCCTTTACCATGATCATCCAGCTTCCTCTCTCTCAAACACAAAACTTCCCGTTGCTTGCCATCCCTCTCTTTATCTTCGCCGCCAATCTAATGAACGAAACAGGGATTACCTTCAAACTGATCAAACTTGCCGGGGTTCTTGCGGGCCATATGCGTGGAGGTCTTGCCCAAGTGAATGTGGTCCTTAGCACCCTAATGGGGGGAGTCTCAGGCTCCGCCATTGCCGATGCGGCGATGGAAGCCCGACTCCTCGGGGTCGAAATGATAAAAAAGGGATTTTCCAGAGGCTATACGAGTGCCGTGACAACAATTACAGCCTGTATCACCCCTATCATTCCCCCAAGTATTGGATTGATTCTATATGGAACCATTGGCCAAGTTTCAATCGGAAGACTCTTTGCAGGAGGAATCATCCCTGGTCTTATGATGATGACAGCCCTGATGATTGCTGTGTCCATTACCTCAAAGAAAAAAGGATACCTTCCCGAAAGAGAGAGACCTTCTTTGAAAGAAGTCCTATTGGCATTAATGGAGAGTTTTTGGGCCTTTCTCTTCCCCTTTGCATTAATTGGCGGAATTAGGTTCGGTCTTTTTACTCCCACAGAGGCGGGGGCCTTTGCCGGGGTTTATGCCTTTATTGTTGGAGCCTTTTTCTATAAAGGGTTTACGTGGGAAAGGTTCAAGAAAACCCTCGAATATACCATTGTGGATATTGGTTCGATCATGTCGATCATCGCCTTCTCGGGCACATTTGGTTATGGCCTCGCTTACGAAAGGATAGGAGATAAATTCTCTATGTTTATGTTAGGCATAACCAACAATCCCCATCTTTTACTTTTACTCCTTATTGGTGCACTTTTTGTGGCAGGGATGTTTATTGACAGTACAGCCATTATCCTCCTCTTTACGGCTATTCTTCTTCCATTGGTCAGTGAGGTGGGTGTGGATCCAGTCCACTTCGGGCTCGTCTTTATGCTCGTGATTGTGTTGGGATTGGTTACCCCTCCGGTTGGAGTCTCTATGTATACGGTCTGTTCTATCCTCGATTGTCCTTTAGAAAAATACACCAGAGAATCGATTCCTTTTATTTTAGCAATATTGGGTGTGGATCTTTTACTCATCTTCTTTCCGCAACTCGTGTTATTTTTGCCCAATCTGATATTTGGAAAGGGATGAGCAAAACTCTTAAGGGATAAAACCGATGAAGCTGAAAGACCGGGTAGCCATTGTGACCGGGGCAGCAAGGGGAATCGGAAAGGCCATTGCCTTGACCTTTGTTCGAGAAGGAGCCAGAGTAGCCCTGGTCGATGTGGATAGAGATCAATTAGATCTGGTGAAAGATGAAATTGTAAAGAACAAAGGCGAAGCCCTCTCTCTCCCCTGTGATATCAGCCAAAGTCCCCAGGTCAAAGAGATGGTCAATCAAGTTCGAGAAGCATTTGGTCGGGTCGATATCTTGGTTAACAATGCGGGCATTATCAGAAGAGGGACGATTGAAACGGTTACTGAAGAAGATTGGGATCGGGTCATTGAAGTGAATCTTAAAGGCACGTTTAATTGCTGTAAGGCAGTCTTTGGAATCATGAAACAACAGGGATACGGAAAGATTGTTAACATCTCTTCGATAGCCGGGAAGATGGGAGACATCACTTCTGCCCCTGGATATGGTCCCTCAAAAGCAGGCATCGATGCCTTAACCAAAACCCTGGCAAGACAATTGGCTCCTTTTGGGATCAATGTGAATGGGGTCGCGCCCCATGCCATTGAAACCGAGATGAGCGCCCAGTGGTCAGAGGAGAGGCGAAGGGAGATCATCGCCTCCATCCCTCTCGGACGTCTTGGAAAACCGGAAGATGTAGCTGAGGCCGTTCTTTTCTTAGTCTCTGATGAAGCCTCCTTCATTACGGGTGAAATTCTGGATGTAAATGGCGGAGCATTAATGGATTAAAGGAGAGGCGATATTGAATCGAGATGAAATCATCGGTGGAATGGTGATTTTTATCTTTGGAGCAGTGACGACTTTCCTCTCTTTAAGAATGCCCATAGGAAACTTTCGAATGCCAGCAACGGGGATGTTTCCTTTGCTCTTGGGAATTTTGCTGATGGTTTTATCAACCCTCTTTATTTTAAATCTGTTTTTTAAGAATAAAAAGATCGAGTTAAGGAAAAAATGGTTTTCCTTATCCGAATTATTTCCAGCCCAGCTTATCCTTTTCTTTGGGACAATGGTTTTGGCCACTGCTTTTTTAAAGCCGTTAGGATATCCCCTTTTTTCTTTTCTATTGATGATCTTCCTTTTAAGAATCCTGGGGACAAAAAATTGGGGCTTTATTTTTCTTCTCTCCCTCGTCACAGGGCTGGTCTCCTACTTGTTGTTCGTTCAATGGCTGAAGATTCCTCTTCCAAAGGGCTGGATAGGGCTATAATAAAAATCAACTTTGGATACGGAGTTTGAGGGTTTAGATGCTTGAATCTCTTCAAAATCTGGCAAATGGATTTGGAATCGCCACCACGATCCATAATCTTTTTTACTGTTTAATTGGAGCCATTGTAGGTACCTTGATCGGAGTGCTACCAGGAATCGGTCCGATTGCTGGAATCGCCCTTCTCATTCCCGCCACCTTTGGTCTAAATGCAACCTCTGCCATCATCATGCTGGCCGGTATTTACTATGGAGCGATGTATGGTGGGTCCACGACATCTATTCTCCTTAATGTCCCCGGAGAGACGGCTTCTGTCATTACATGTATCGACGGTTACCAGATGGCACAGAAAGGAAGGGCTGGACCCGCATTGGCTATCGCTGCTATCGGATCTTTCATTGCAGGGACTATCGGTATTTTCGGTTTGGTCTTTCTAGCCCCTCCTTTAGCCCAAGCTGCCCTGGCCTTCGGCCCACCTGAATTTTTTTCGTTAATGATTTTTGGATTTATCGTCCTCAGTAACGTGACAGGAACATCCCTTCTCAAAGCCTTAATGATGGCAACCATTGGTTTGATTATTGGAACCATTGGTCTGGATCCTGTAACAGGAGACGCACGTTTCAGCTTTGGGTCCATCTCACTCTTAGGAGGAATTGAATTTGTAGCTGTGGCCATAGGACTTTTTGGAATTGGAGAGGTCCTCATTAACGTCCATCAACCCACGGAGTTATTGGACCAGAGGGTAATCGTTCCTCGATTTCGGGATCTCTACCCAAGTCTTCAGGATTTAAAAAGATCGATTGGAGCCATTCTCAGAGGAGCAGGAATTGGGTTTGGGATAGGACTCGTTCCTGGACCAGCCCCGGTGATTGCCACATACTCTTCTTATATGATTGAAAGAAAGATTTCTAAGCATCCTGAAGAATTTGGAAAGGGAGCAATTGAAGGAGTGGCAGGACCTGAATCCGCAAACAATTCCTCCTGCCAATCAGCCTTTATTCCCCTTTTCGTTCTGGGAATCCCCTTCGGCCCGGTCACAGCCATCATGCTCGGGGCCTTTCTCATCCATGGGGTATCTCCAGGCCCCTTACTCATCAGTCAACACCCGGAACTTTTCTGGGGTGTCATTGCCAGCATGTATATTGGTAACTTCATCCTCTTACTCCTTAACCTTCCTTTCGTTCCATTCTTTGCCAATATCCTGAGGATTCCCAAAAGAATCCTTCTACCTTTAATCATTCTCTTCTGCATGACAGGAATGTATACGGTCAACAATTCCATCTTTGACATCTGGATGATGCTTCTTTTTGGTGCTCTTGGATTTTTAATGAGAAAATGGGCCTATGAAGGTGCTCCTTTACTCTTGGCCCTGGTGCTGGGCCCAAAGCTTGAGGTGGCCTTTCGACAATCTTTGATGATTTCTCATGGGGATTTTGCAATCTTTATTAATCGTCCTATTTCTATGGCCTTCCTGCTTGCCGCAGTGGTTTTTCTTACCATTCCAATCATTCGGATGATATTTAAAAAGAAAGGGGGTGAGGATACCAGAGAGAAGGTGAGAGGTTAAGGGTTTAGGGTAAAAATTTAAATTCGAAAGGAGGTAGGGGTATGTTAAAAAAAATCATAATTGGATTAAGTCTAATTCTTTTCATGAGTGTGCCCATTCAGGCAGCAGAATTTCCCACCAAGGAGGTTCAGATCATCATTCCCTATGCAGCAGGAGGAGCAACAGATCTTATTTTTAGAGCCCTGGCTGCAACGACCGGAAAATACCTTGGAAAGGCTGTCATTGTTGTCAACAGACCAGGAGGTGGAGGGACTGTAGGAGTTACGGAAGTCTCCCAAGCCAAACCCGATGGGTATACTTTGCTTTCTGCGATTACCCCACTTACCATCCTTCCCCATCAGGTAAAGACCACCTTCACGTACCAGAGCTTCGAACCTATCATCAATGTGGTGAAAGATCCAGGAATGTTTTTAGTGAAATCGGATAGCCCCTGGAAAAATCTTAATGAGTTTTTAGATTATGCTAAAAAGAATCCCGGGATGATCACAGTGGGAAACTCAGGTGCAGGCGGAGGAGTTCATCTTATTGCCCTTGCATTTGAAAAGACAGCCGGGGTTAAATTTAATCACATTCCATTTGCAGGAGGAGGGCCATCTGTCACGGCTCTTCTTGGAGGCCATATTAATGCTGTCTCAGTCTCTCCACCTGAAGGGATTGAACATGTGAAGGCAGGAAAATTAAGAATCATTGCCTTATTCGCAGAAAAGCGATTCGAGCTCTTTCCGGATGTTCCGACAGTAAAAGAGCAAGGGATCAATTTTACCATGGGACAATGGCGGGGACTGGCTGCACCCAAAGGCACTCCACCTGATGTGATTAAAAAGCTCCATGATGCCTTTAAAAAAGGGATGGAAGACCCTGTATTCGTAAAGAATGCCAAGGATATGGTTGTAAATCTCTCATACCTTGGTCCAGAGGATTTTGGGAAATTAATGGCCCAGGACCATGAATTTTATGGCAAATTGGTAAAGGAAATTAAGAAATAATCGAATTAAACAGGAAGAATCGTCCGATCCATTAATGGGTAAAGAAAGGAGGATAAGAACATGAGACCTTTAAGATTAGGCTTTATTTTCTTGGCCATGGCTTTGATTTGTTTCCTTTTTGCCTGTGCAGAGATGGGTCCAGAAGTCAAACCTACACCACCGGCGGAAAAAAAGATCATCCGGATTGCAAGCCCATTTAAGGGAGGCATTGTTGTTGAGGCGGCTGAGAAGTTTAAAGAACTGGTTGAAAAGGGAAGTGGAGGCCGTTTCGAGTTTAAGATTGATGCAGGGACCAAGAGTGAAATTGATATCAACAAGATGAACAGGAACGGTGAAATTGAGATGCAATCAAATGGAACCGCTTTTCTCGAATACTATGCACCTCCCTACTATTTCTTTACCGGTCCTTACGTGATGAGAGATTTCGATCACTATATGCGAGTCTGGAATGGAAAGCTTGGGAAGGACGCTCGAGCTCAACTCGAAAAGAATGACCTCAAATATTTAGCCACCATTTACCGTGGTCTCAGACAGACGACAGCAAAGAAACCCATCTATACTCCTGCGGATGTGTATAAACTGAAATTAAGGCTTCCTCCTATCCCAAGCTGGATGGCCGTCTGGAAGGCAATCGGTGCCGATCCTGTTGCCGTTCCTCTGCCTGAACTCTATAACTCTCTTAAGACGGGGAAAGCCGAAGCTTCTGAAGGGGATCTTCCTCAGATCCAATCCTTTAAACTCTATCAGGTGCAGAGCCATTTGATCATCACTAATCACCTTGTCCAGACCGCAGGCATCCTGATTCACAAACCTTTCTTTGACAAACTATCCAAGGCGGATCAGGATCTCTTTGTCAAGGCGGGTAAGGAGACAGAGGAATGGGCAAATAATAAGATCAAAACTGGCGAAGCAGCCATCCTGGTTGATCTCCAGAGACAGGGGATGCAGGTGGTGATACCTGATGCGAATTCATTTAGAGAAAAGGCGAAACCTGCTGTCGAAGAGCTCTTTAAAACTCAGTGGACCGTCACCACCTGGGCGGAAGTATTGGCTCAATAAAAGGAATGATGGAATGTTTGAATATTGGGAGGCATGAAAAGCAAAATCTCAAAATAATTTGATATGTTTCCCCATTATTCCATTATTCCGATATTCCTGATTTGAAGGGGTAAACCAATGGGACTGAACGAGGAAATTAAAGAGAAGGAGAGACGGGTTCGAGAATTTTTAAAGATAAAAGGCCTAAAGTCTCTTCTTCTTAAGCGTCAGGCTAATTTCTCTTGGATGACCTGCGGTGGCCTCAATCTCGTTGGGATCACAACGGAGTTTGGGGCCACCTCCCTCCTTATTACAGAGGATTCTAAGTTTGTGATCTCAAATAATATTGAATCCCCTCGAATGATAGAAGAAGAGGCCTTAGAGAAACAGGGATTTATAGTAAAGGTATTCCCGTGGTATGAGGATCAAGAAGCCTCTATCCTCAAAGAGTTGGTGGGAGAAGGACCGATGGGAAGTGATACTCCCTTTCCCAATGCGACTGTATTAACAGAGGAGATTGCAAGACTGAGATACTCATTAACCCCGGAGGAAATAGAGCGATATCGTTGGTTAGGGAGAAGGGTTTCTGAAGCCTTAGAAAAGACAATGGTGGAAACAAAAAGGGGAGAAAAGGAGTCCGAAGTGGTAGGAAGGCTTTGCCTGGAACTCTGGAAAGATCGAATCGATCCCATCACGTTGATGTCAGCCGCAGATGATCGAATCTTTAAATTTAGACATCCCATTCCCACAGAAAGAAAGATTGATAGATATCTGATGGTATCGGTCAATGCACGAAAATGGGGGCTCATCGTATCATTAACCCGTTTTGTCTATTTTGGGAAATTACCTGAAGAATTGAAAGAAAAGTATGAGGCCAATGTCTTTATTGATTGTACGTTTATGGCCCATACTCGCCCTGGGGTTCCGGCCAAGGAAGTGCTTCAAAAAGGAATCGAGGCCTATAAAGAAAGAGGATACCCTGAAGAATGGAAGCTCCACCATCAGGGAGGATCTATTGGTTATACAGGTCGAGACTATCGAACCCATTTTAAAACCCCTGACATCATTCAGGAGAATCAACCCTTCACGTGGAATCCATCTCTTACCGGAACAAAATCCGAGGATACGATTCTTGCAACCTCCAAAGGCCCAGAGATGATCACTTATCCTGTTCTCTACCCTTCTTTCTCTTTATCTGTAGAAGGGATTTCTTTTAGAAGACCAATCATCTTACAAAGGTAAGGGGGGTAAACCCTCCCCTACATCATTAAAGATAAGGGGTTTAAATATGATTGAGAGACATGTCACGTTTAATGTTATCCCTGGAAAGGAAAAGGATTTTGAAAAGCTCTTTAAAGAAGAATACAGTATGGCGATGTCCCGACAGCCTGGGTTTGTCTCTGTTGCTCTCTTAAAAGAACATGAAAAGGCATCAGTCTATCAAATGGTTATCCGCTTTCAGTCCCTTGAAACAGCGGCGGCCTGGAGGGAATCAGAAGACCATAAGGCCCTTTCTCCAAAGATCAAAGCCCTTTATAGTGAGAGCAGCGTTCAAGTTTACGAGGTGATTGCGCAAAAATAATTTGGATAGAACCTTTTCAGTAATTTTTTTTGACACATCCCGCAAGAATATGATACTCTTCCTTTAACTATAAACTCACACGAAAGGAGGAGTAAGGAATGAAAAAGAGTGTGGTTATAGGTTTAGTGTTATTCGGTATTTTGATCTTTGTAGGTTCCACCTTTTCTCAAGATTGGAAACCTACAAAACCCATTCGTATCATCGTTCCCTGGGGGGCTGGTGGCTCGACAGACCAAGCTGTTCGATCCATTGTTGGAGATCTTGAAGAGGCCTTGGGGCAGAAGGTTGTGGTCGTAAACCAGCCCGGAGGAGGTGGAGCGATCGGAACAAAGAGTGTTCTGGAGGCTCCTTGTGATGGGTACACCTGGGCCTCCGGGGCAGTGAAAGACCTCGGAACCTATATCATCACTGGCACGTTAGATACAAAAGTCCAGGACTGGCATCTCTATCTAAACAGTGCCAATGCAACCCTGGTCTCAGTAAATCCAAATGCCCCGATCAAGGACTTTGGAGAATTCCTTGAGCTCATGAAGAAGGATCCTAAAAAATTATCGGTAGGGATTGCAGGAGTTCCCTCTGCAGGGCATTCGGCTATCGAAGCCATTAAACGAGCTAATGGAGGTGACTATAAATTAGTGAGCTATGATGGTGGAGCCCCTGCGGTGATTGCTACGGTTGGGGGTGAAACCATAGCTACGACCCAACTCCTTAGCGAACAGATCGAGATGATCCGGGGGAAAAAGCTTAGACCCCTGGCAGCCCTTACCCCTGAAGATCTTGTTATCGAAGGGTATGGAACCGTCCCCTCGGCCACTAAATGGCTTCCTAAGGTTGCAGCCGACCCCATCTACTTTGGCATCTGGGTTCCGAAGTGTGTTCCCAAAGAGGTGGTAGATACGATGAATAAAATCTGGCGTGAAAAGATTGCCAACTCAAAATCTCTAAAGGAATTTGCGAGACTCCGTGGACAGATCGTAGCCCCCTATTATGGTGAAGAAGCCCTAAAAAAGGCATGGCCCACTATTGTGAATGCAGCCTGGGGACTCTACGATGGAGGCAAAGCAAAAGTCAGGCCAGATGAGGTCGGGATGCCTCGACCATAAATCTTAATAAGGAGAAAAAGAGAGGGCCCTTCTTAAAAACTCGCCCTCTCTTTTTTTTCAATCTCAAATTAAGAGAATGCCAAGGGCAGATTTTATCACAGGATTGGGTCTAATCCTTCTTAGCCTTTATGTCATTCTTGAATCCTGGCGAATGCCAAGGCTTGAGCATCTTAAAATTCATCCCCTGAGTGCCCCTGGAATTGTTCCTGCTTTTATCGGAGCAGTGCTCCTCATCTTTGGACTGATTCTCACCCTTCGTTCAATCAAAAAGAAAGGTCATCATATAAAAATAACCGCCAGGGGAGTGCGAGAACTCTTGGCATGTTCAGGAAACCAACGCCTATTACTCACGGCCATTCTTAGTATTGGATACGCTGGATTTCTTATTGGAAAACTTTCTTATGGACTGGCTACCGGGCTTTATATATTTCTCTTTATTACCCTTTTTGAATGGAAACAAGAAACGATGCTTAAGCAGCGATGGAAGGGGATCATTATAGCCATCATCATTGCTGCGATTTCTTCTGTCGCTATCACTCTTGTGTTTGAACGGCTCTTTCTGGTCACTCTTCCATAGCTGGGAGATGAACATGTCAGGGTTTATCGACAATTTATCAAGATTTCTCGGAGCTATCGGAGGCTTTCTAACTCCCATGGCTCTCTTTCACATGGCATGGGCTACCCTTCTTGGAATTATCATTGGAGCCCTTCCAGGTCTTACAGCCACAATGGGTATCGCTCTTATCACCACCTTGACCTATAAGCTTCCTCCCGATCTTGCTATCCTTGTTCTTATTTGTGTCTATGTGGGAGCGATCTATGGGGGGAGCAGGACAGCCATCCTCATCAATATTCCGGGAACACCTGCCAATGCGGCCACTACGTTGGATGGTTTCCCCTTAGCCATGCAAGGCCTTGCTGGTCGGGCCATGGGAATCGCTACGAGTGGTTCTGTTCTCGGGTCTTTTATCGGGATGTTCTTTTTAGCTACCATCGCTCCTCTCCTGGGGAATTATGCCTTAAAATTTCAATCCTTTGAATTTTTCTGGCTCTCCATCTTTGGGATTGTCATTTCAGGACATCTTACGGCCCTCGAAGATCCAATTAAAGGGTGGATCTCGGGCTTCTTAGGTCTATTGGTGGCAATGGTGGGACAGGAAGGAATTCATGCCTACGAACGATTTACCTATGGAACCACTGAACTTTTAGGAGGCTTTGCCCTCATTCCCGCCATGGTAGGGGCTTTTGGGTTTGCCGAAGTGTTAAGTGTGATGCGTAACCCTCCGGCAAAGATGGCCGAAGCTCCCCGAGATAGCGTTTTCCCAAAAGCCGGGGATGTTCTTCAATACTGGAGGACCATCATTCGAAGTGGTCTTATTGGGACCCTCATCGGGATCATCCCTGGTGTAGGTGAAGATATTGGAGCTTGGGTCTCCTATGCCGCAGCTCGGAGGAAAAGCAAAGAAAGAGAAAAATTTGGAAAGGGTTCGGTCGAGGGACTGATGGCTGCTGAAACGGGAAATAATGCTGTCGTTCCCGGAGCAATCATTCCTGCTTTGACGCTGGCTATCCCAGGTTCTGCTCCTGCAGCCGTGCTCCTGGCCGCTATGTTCATTCATGGCCTCAGGCCTGGACCCCTCATCATGGTTGAATCCCCTCAGTTTGTGTATCAAGTGGTTGCCATGGTCTTCTTTGCCACCTTGGCCATCTTTTTTTATGGGGTTGGGCTATCCAAACTTCTCCTAAAGGTCCTGGCTATCCCAAAGACTCGGCTCATGCCCATCGTATTTGTCCTTTGTGCCGTGGGTTCCTATGCCATTACGAATCGAACCTTTGATATCTGGGTGATGATAGGCTTTGGAATTCTGGGCTATATCCTTCGGGAGATGAAATATCCGATGGCTCCTTTGGTCCTTGGAATCATTCTCGGCGACCTGATGGACAAAAATCTCCGAAGAGGTCTGGTGCTCACAGATGGAGATTTAACTCCCTTTTTTACTCGACCTATCTGTTTCGTACTCTGGGTGATCACGTTTTCTTCCATCCTTCTCAGCATTGCTCCGATTAGACATGCCCTGAAGGAAACCTTCTCCATCATCCAGACCCGACTCAGGAGAATAAGAAAATAAAATTTATAATAGAGGAGGTGGCTTCATGGAAAAAATTGGAATCGGAATGGTTGGAGCCCGTTTTGCTGCAGAGCTTCATGTCCGGAACTACGAAAAACTTCGAGGAGTCAAACTCGAAATCTTAGCCGTCTGTTCAAAAAGCAGAGAAAGTGGAGAGGCTTTTGCCAAGAGATATGGAATCCCCTCTGTCTACACCGATTATCGCCAAATGCTCGAGCGGAAAGACATCCAGGCTGTGGACTTATGTATTTCTACTGATCTTCACCATCTCATGGCCATTCTGGCTGCAGAGGCGGGTAAGCATATCATCTGCGAGAAACCCCTGACAGGCTATTTTGGAGATGGGAAAACGCCTCGCCAAAAGATGGCGCAAGAGGCTTTAAAAAATGCCTCCGACGTGGTCAAAGCGGTCGAAAGGGGAAAAGTAAAATTCTGTTATGCAGAAAATTTTGTCTATGCACCCTCCCTACTTAAATTAAAGAGTCTAATGAAGGCTTGTCAGGGAACGATTCTTGATATCCGTGCAGAAGAAAGCCACTCCGGCTCCCATGCCGTTTACTCCCGGGAATGGAAAACCTCTGGAGGAGGCTCTCTCATGCGATTGGGATCCCATCCTATTGGAGCCGTACTCCATTTGAAACACTATGAGGGGATGATAAAGTTAGGCCGTCCTATCCGACCTACTTCCGTGATTGGAGATGTCGGTTTCCTCACCAAAATGGAGTCCTTTAGAAAAGAACCTAAAAAGTGGATGGTTGATTCTTGGGTCGATGTGGAGGATTGGGCAGCCGCTGTGATTACCTTTGAGGATGGATCCAAGGCTACGGTTCACTCTACAGATGTGAGCCTTGGAGGGGTAAAGAACCTCATCAGTGTTTACCTCTCCAATGCCGTTGCCCAAATCAATATCAATCCCAATAATAGCCTGGTTGTGTACTCGCCCGAAGGCAGTATTTTTGGTTCGGAATATATCACCGAAAAGGTTGAGACTAAGGCTGGATGGCAGTTTCCAAGTCCAGATGAGGATTGGATGAGAGGCTATCCCCAAGAATTGGAGGACTTTATCCAGGCCATAATAGAAGATCGTGAACCCATCTCAGGATTGGATTTGGCCTATGAGACGGTCAAAGTCATCTATGGAGCCTATCTCTCTTCTGAGATGGGAAGAAAAGTGGAGTTGAAGGAGTTGAAGTAAGTTTTCCTGTCTCCGAGGTGAGACACCCAGCCGATAGTCCAGTGAATTTTAATAAAACCCATGGAAGCCAAAGCTGCTGTATTAGAAAAATTTAATGAACCTCTGGCAATAAAAACCTTCCCCTTTCCCGTACTGAGGGAAGGCGAGATCTTGGTTAAAGTGGAGGCGGCTGGGGTTTGTGGATCCGATGTCCATATGTGGGAGGGAAGGGATCCCAGAATTCAGCTTCCAATAATTTTAGGCCATGAAGGAGTGGGAGAGATCGTTGAAATGAAGGGAGAGAGGAAGGATGTTTTCGGACTCCCTCTTCGGGTAGGAGACAAAGTGCTGTGGAACAGGAGTATTACGTGTGGTCATTGCTATTTCTGTAAAGTGAAGATGGAACCTTCTCTCTGTCCCGAGCGATGGGTCTATGGCATTCATACCACCTGCTCTAACCCTCCTTATCTGACCGGAAATTATGGAGAGTACCTTCTTTTAGTAAGGGAAACAGACATCTTTAAAATGGAATCGGATATAGATCTTAAACTCTTCGTCCCTGCTTCCTGTTCAGGAGCCACCGCAGCCCATGCCTTCTCCCTTTCTGGAATAGAGGCAGGGGATTCGGTTCTGATACAAGGAGTAGGGCCCCTAGGGATCTTTGCCGTAGCCTTTTCGACTTCCCATGGGGCCTCTAAAGTCATTGTTATCGGAGGAACTGAAGAAAGATTGAAGATGGCTCAGGTTTTTGGAGCCACCCATTGCTTCAATCGCCATCGTCTTTCTCAGAAGGAACGAAGAGAAGCCGTGATGGAACTCACTCAGGGTCGAGGGGTAGATGTAGCCTTTGAGATGGCAGGAGAGCCTGAGGCACTCAAGGAATCTCTTTCTCTGGTTCGTGTGGGAGGAACCTGTGTTTCTGCAGGTTTTGGAGAACCTCATGGAAGTATTGAACTGGACTGTTTCCATGATCTGAATCG
>JBBIMX010000038.1:15683-26847 GCA_037444165.1 Deltaproteobacteria bacterium
GGACCAGTGATGTTCGGCATACCCATATGGCCATTCAACTGATCACGAAACGACTTAAAGATTTTAGAAAACTCATTACTCATACGTTTCCGTTAGAACAAGCCAATGAGGCTCTTAAAGTGATGAAGAAAAAAGAGGCAGTAAAGGCAGTTCTCTTGCCCCATCCATAACAAATTTAAAGCGGGTGACTGGATGAGAAAGATGGAATGTGATGTCCTCGTAATCGGTGCGGGTGGAGCGGGACTTCGAGCAGCGATTGAAGCCAAAGAGACCTTCAATAGAGGGAGAATCCTTCTCGTGACAAAAGGAACCTTGGGTCAATCGGGAGTCACCGCCACGGCCTGTTCGGACCGTATGGCCTTCCACGCCACTCTTCCTCATACCGAACCAGGGGGACCGGATCATTGGAAGTATCATGCCGAAGATATCTATCGAATGGGAGGATATGTGTCCGATGGGGATCTGGCTGAAATTTTAGCCAAGGAATCGCAAATGGCCTTTGAATACCTCGATTCCTTAGGAGTTCCTTTTGTAAGAAGAAAAGATGGATTAGTAGATCAGTTCATTACAGACGGTTCAGAATACCCAAGGGCTTGCTATACGGGTCCAAGGACAGCCAATCATATTGAAGAGGCACTGGTGAAGAAACTCTCCTCGATGGAGATCAGGGTGATGGAACATTGTATGGTTTCAACTCTCCTCACCTATCGGGGAAGAGTAGTAGGGGCAATTGGATTCGATGAAAGAGAAGAAGGAAAGATAGAGCAACGGATAAGAATTTTCTCAACTAAAACGACCATCCTGGCTACAGGAGGTGCAGGAGAGGTTTTTAAAACCCATGTCTTTCCACCGGAAATGACAGGAGATGGGTATGCCCTCGCCTATCGAGCTGGAGCAGAACTGGTCAATTTGGAATTCATTCAGATCGGCCCTGCCTCCGTTAAGACAAAGCTTAATTGTTCCGGAAGCTTGATGAGAGCAGTACCAAGATTGATTAATGAGAAAGGAGAAGAGTTCTTAAAAAACTACCTCCCCAAGGAGATGTCACCAGCAGAAATAGGAAATCTGATCTTTGAGAAAGGTGCAAGCTGGCCTGTCTCTTTGGAAAAGCGAACCTATCTCATCGATGTGGCCATATTTAAAGAGCTCTTTCGTGGTCAAAGAGTCTTCCTCGATTACAGAACCAATCCCGAAGGATTTCGATTTCAAGACCTGGATCCAAAATGGAAGGAAAGATATGAAAGGGAAGTCAAAAACCCGATCCCTCACAACCAGAGGGAAAGGTCACCTTTCGATCGTCTTTCAGAGATCAACCCTGAATCGATCGAATGGCTAAAGGAACATGGGATTGATCTCTCTCAAGGGGACCTCATCGAGATCGCTCCCTGTATTCAGCACTTTCAGGGAGGGGTTAAAATACGAACCTACGGAGAAACCTCCCTTAAAGGACTCTATGCGGCGGGGGAATGTGCAGGGGGACAGCACGGTGCCAATCGCCCAGGAGGAAATGCCTTATTAGATGGTCAGGTTTTTGGAAGAAGGGCAGGACAGGCAGCCGCCATTGAAGCAAAGAGACTGAAACGTCAGAAAATGAGCCTGCCTCAAATTCAATCCTATCTGAAGGGGTTAGACAACGGAGGAAAAGGTGAAACGGCCTCTCAGGTAAGAAAGGAGATCCAGTCCCTTACCTTTCAATTTGCCAGTGTAGTCCGAACAGCGGAGGGCCTAAAAGAAGGGATTCAAATCCTTAGATCCTTAAGGGATCGAGGAATTAAACAGGATGAAAAAGGGCTTATTTACTGGTTAGAGACCAAGAACGTCATGGATGTGGCTGAAATGATTCTTAGAGCCTGTCTTTACAGAAAAGAATCACGAGGACCTCATCTCTTCTTTCATCGCTTTGAGGACCTCTATCCTCTACCCTCCAATGAGCCACAGTGGAGGAAATACATCGTGATTCAAAAACAGGGCGAAAGGATGATTCTGATGAGGAGGGCCCCGGTTCCATTATGTCTTGGTAGAAAAGGGGATGATAGATAAAATGGTTCTCCAAATGCTTTCATCACCTATTCCTATAGGGAAAAGGATCGCACCCAATCGGATTGTGAATCAACCTATGGAATGTAACGATGCAGACCCCCGGGGGAATCCCTCTGAGCTGACCTTCAAACGTTATCGGAACCTGGCTGAAGGAGGGGCAGGAATCATTTTTATTGAATCCCTCACCTTCACTTATGAAAGCCGAGCAAGAAAGAATCAACTAAAAATCTCTGAAGAAACTGCAAGAGGACTGGAACGATTGGTCAGAGAGATGAGGGGGATCAATCCGAAATCCCTTATCCTTTTTCAGATCACCCACTCAGGGAGGTATAGTGGATCTGATTTTTCTAAAGCCGTCTCACTCTACCCCACAGGGAATCCTACCATTACGATTCTTGCTGAAAAGGAGATCGAGGAGATCGGTCGGAAATTTGTCGAATCTACCCTGATTGCAAAACAGGTGGGAGCGGATGGAATCGATTTCAAACACTGTCATGGATATCTGTGTGGGGAAATGCTTAGACCTGCCAACCAGAGAGCTGACCGATTCGGGGGAAGTTTTGAAAATAGGACAAGGTTTTTCAGAGAGACAACGGAAAAGATTAAAAAAGTGATTGGAAAGGATCATTTCCTTCTTGGATTAAGGTTCTCCATTTACGAAGGGATCCCAGGGGGGTTCGGTACCCCGGGCCCAGAAGAGGTAGAAGAGGATCTCTCTGAACCTCTCCGGTTTGCAAAGATGGTCGAAGAGTTAGGGATGGATTATATCAATGTCTCTGCAGGAATTCCTGCCATCACTCCTGAGATCGTGAGACCTACAAAAAAATACCCTGAAGGGGTCTACCGACATTTCGGATGGGCTAAGGCAGTGAAACAACTGGTCAGGATCCCTGTCATTGGTTCAGGATACAGTTATCTTCGAGATGGAAGGAATGATCTTAAAGAACCCGATCCATCGAAAAAGAGTTTCCTCTACTGGGCAGAAAAAAACCTGAGAGACAGAAAGGTCGATCTGGTTGGCATTGGAAGGCAGTCTCTGGCAGACCCTCTTTTTGCCAAGAAGATTCTTTCAGGGAATCTCGATCAAATCAATTATTGCACAGCATGTGGAGGGTGTAGTCTCCTTCTGAGCTCCCAGAAAGAGGTGGGGTGTACGGTCTATGACGAATACTACAAAGAGGTCCTCAGAAAGACCAAAAAAGAGGCCTAATCGATGAGTCAATAAAGAATGAAATAAAATTATAGAAAGGAGGAGAGATTATGTACGACATTGTGACTTTTGGTGAGGCGATGGTGAGGCTTTCACCTCCGAATTTTCAAAGATTGGAACAGGCCAGGAAACTGGATCTTCACGTGGGAGGAGCGGAATTGAATGTGGCTGTAGGGGTCACTCGTTTTGGAATGAAGAGTGCTTGGGTTTCCAAACTTCCAAAGAATGCCTTGGGATGGCTTATCCGAGACCGTGCCCAGGAATTTGGGGTGGATTGTTCCCATATTGTATGGTCGGATCAGGGAAGAGCTGGAATCTATTTTGTTGAATTTGGAGCTTCTCCTCGAGCCTCCAGTGTCCTCTATGACCGAAGCCACTCAGCCATCAGCATGGTCCAGCCCGGAGAAATCGATTGGGCTCGAATTTTTAGTGGGTCAAAACATTTCCACGTAAGCGGAATTACCCCTGCTTTAAGCGCTTCCGCCGCCCAGGTTACGGCTGAGGCCTTAAAGGCGGCTAAAAAGGCAGGCTGTAGTGTTTCTTATGATCTCAATTATCGGAAGAAACTGTGGAGTCCTGCCGATGCCAAAAGGATTCAGGAACCTATGATGGAAGAGGTGGATATTCTGATCACTACGGAGGAGGATACCAATGTCGTCTTTGGAATTAAGGAGAAGGATTATGAGACCGTAGCGGAGAAACTGGCTCAGACTTTTCAATTTAAGATTGTAGCGATTACTCTGAGGGAGGACATTTCGGTCTGGAGAAACAACTGGACGGCTATCGCCTATCATGACGGAAAAATCTTCCGCGATAGAAAATATGAGGTTGAGATTGTCGATCGAGTGGGGGCTGGAGATTCCTTCACAGCAGGATTTCTCTTTGGATGGCTTAAACTCAATGATGTTCAAAAAGGAGTGCAGTACGGAAATGCCTTTGCTGCTCTTAAACATAGCATCCCAGGAGACTTCAATTGGACGACATTTGAAGAAGTGGAGGCTCAACTCAAAGGGGCAGGGTTAAGGATTTCGAGGTAGGGATAACAGGTGCAGTCCAGCGGAGCTGCTGGTCTGCATTTTTTGAACTACAGCACGTAAAAAATGAGGAGGTAAAAAAATGGAAAAGAGAGAAATTTTCAATCGGATGATAGAAGAAGGGCTCATTCCCGTTATTCGCGTCACATCGGCTCAAGAGGCAATGGATGTGGCTGATGCGATTAAAGAGGGGGGGGTGAGTTTCATCGAAATTACGATGAGTGTCCAGGGAGCGATCGATGTGATCAAAGAATTAACCCAAAAATATAAAGATGAAATTGTCATGGGAGCTGGAACGGTTCTCGATGCGGAGACAGGTAGGGCTGCTTTGCTGGCGGGGGCTCAATTCATCGTCAGTCCGATTCTCAATCTTTCTCTGATCGAGCTCGCTCACCGATACAGTGCCGTTGTCATTCCAGGTGCTGCAACCCCTACTGAAATCTTAACGGCCTGGAATGCCGGAGCAGATATGGTCAAGGTCTTTCCTGCCGCTCAGTTAGGAGGACCTGAATACATTAAGGCCGTAAAAGCCCCCCTCCCCCAAATTCTTCTCGTTCCCACAGGAGGAGTGAATCTTCAGAATGCGGGGGCATTCATTAAGGCTGGTGCAGTAGCCCTCGGAGTAGGAGGAGAACTGGTCGATAAAAAAGCGGTCAAAGAAAAGAAGTTTCATATCATCACTGAAAATACTCGGGCCTTTCTAAAAGCGATTAAAGAGGCAAGGGAACAAATCTGAAAATCCTCTTCTAAATCTAATTAAATGAGGTTAGGGAGATGAGAGTTTCATTTCCGTACACAGACATAGACCCCTTAGAGATCCCGGAGGAAAATCTCATCGGAATTTTTTCGCCTTCTGTGCTAACCATAGAAAAAAGTGAGGAAGAGATTATCAAAAGGGCTCTCGCCAATCCCATTGGATCTCCTCCTTTACCCCAAAGGCTCAAAGGAAGGGAAAAGGTTCTGGTGTTAGTGGATGACTATACCAGAACCACTCCCACGCAAAAAATCCTCCCTCTTTTGATGGAAGAATTAATAAGAATGGGGATCCATAAAGAGAGAATTCAAATCCTGGTCGCCCTTGGGACCCATCGTCCCATGACCGAGGAGGAGATGAGAAAAAAATTTGGAGAAGAATTTCTAAAAGAATTTCCTGTGATGAACCACTGCTGGTGGGATTCCTCCCAACTCATCTCCCTTGGGGAAACAGAAAAAGGGACCCCTATTCTTGTCAATCGAATCATTCATGAGGTTAATTTTATCATTGGGGTGGGCCAGATCGTTCCCCATCGAGTCTCCGGATTTAGTGGGGGAGGAAATATCATTCAGCCAGGAATCTGTGGGGAGGAAACGACCGGAAAAACTCACTGGCTTGCTGCCAGATTTCGGGGTCAGGATATTTTAGGGAAAATAGAAAATCCGGTAAAAGATGAGATTGAACAGGTGGCTTTAAAGGCAGGACTCCAGTGGATTATCAATACGATTCAGGATGGAACGGGACGAACGGTAGAAGCAGTGGCAGGAGATCCCATTCTGGCCTATCGGAAAGGGGCAGAAGTCTCCCTTCAGGTTTATAAAGCCGAAATCCCAACAGAGGCCGATATCGTGATTACCGATTCCCATCCTTATGATTCTGAGCTGTGGCTTGCTGCAAAAGGAATATATGCTTCAGAATTGGCAGTGAGAGAGGGAGGAATAGTCATTCTGATTACCCCTTGCCCTGAAGGGGTCTCCCCAAGCCATCCCGAAGTTCTTGAATGGGGTTATCAGACTTTTAAAGATACGGAAGAGTTGATTCAAAAAGGTCTGATCAAGAAATTGACTGCGGCAGCTCATCTCGTGCACGTAGGAAGAGTGATTAAAGAAAGGGCGAAAGGCATTATGGTCTCCAAAGGAATTTCGAAAAAGGATACCGAAAAACTGGGGTTTATTTATGCAAAAGACCCAAAAGAGGCACTTGAAATCGCCTTTGGCTTATCAGGACCTCAAGCTAAGGTAACCGTTCTTAAACGAGGAGGAGAGATTTTGCCTCAGATTACATCCACCATTAGGGATTGAATTCAACTCAATCCCATACAGGAGGTTTAAATGAGAGCAGTCGTAAAATATGGAAAAGGGAAAGGACTGATAGAAATCCGAGAGGTCCCCGAACCCCAAATAAAAGAAAATGAAGTATTGATAGAAGTCAAGGCAGTTTCTGTTTGTGGAAGTGATCTTCATATCTATCATGATGCCCATCCCTATTGGCCACCAATGATATTAGGACACGAATTCTCTGGGGTCATAGCTGAAGTGGGAAAGGAAGTCAAAGGTTGGAAGGTTGGAGACCGTGTAGTAAGTGAAACGAGAGTCGGTTCTTGTGGGGTTTGTTACATCTGTCAGAGTGGGTATCCCCAGGTCTGTGAACAGAAAAGACCCTACGGGATCGGGGTCAACGGAGCCTATGCAAAATATGTGGCAGGGCCACCCCATCTACTCCATCGACTTCCAGACAATATCTCCTTTGAAGTCGGTGCCGTGATTGAGCCTATTGCCATCTGTGTGACCTCAATTCTTGAGAGAAGTGGCCTACAGGCTGGAGAATCAGTCCTCATCACAGGACCTGGACCTATTGGTCTAATCTCCTTGGCGATTGCCAAGGCTGCTGGGGCAAGATTTGTGGCCATCACTGGAACGAGTTTAGATGAAGGAATGAGAATCCAAAAGGCAAAGGAACTGGGAGCAGATTTAACCCTCATCGTTGACCAAGAAGACCCTATTCAAAAAGTTTTAGAGATCACGGATGGGTTAGGTGTAGACATGGTGATCGAGGCCTCAGGAAGTGAGTTCGCCATTGGTCAGGTCTTTGAGATGGTGAGGAGATTGGGAAGGGTCTGTGCAATAGGAATTTCAGGAAAAGAGAGTGTTCGGATACCCTATGACCGTGGTATCTTTAAAGGGATTCGATATGATTTCTGTTTTTCAAGTAGTTGGACAGCCTGGGAAAGAACAATTGGCCTGATCTCAAAAGGGTTGCTTCCGGCAGAGAAGCTGATCACCCATAGACTCCCCCTTGAAAAATGGGAAGAGGCCTTCCAGCTCTTAGAGAACCGTCAGGCTGCAAAAGTGATCTTAATCCCTTAAAGGAGAGAGAAATGAAACAGCATTCTTACCAAGTGGTGATTACGGATTGTGATCACGGTTCGATCGAAGAGGAAAAGAAGGAATTTGAAAGAATGGATGCGGAATTGATCCTTGCCCAAGTTAAAGGAGAGGAGGAAGTCATTCGAGTTTGTAAGGAAGCCGATGGACTCATCAACCAATACACCCTTCTTACTCGAAGAGTTTTGGAACACCTTCCCAAATGTAAGGTCATCTCGAGGTATGGGGTGGGAGTCGATTCTGTGGATCTTCAAGCGGCTACTGATCTTGGAATCATTGTAGCCAATGTGCCAGATTACTGTGTGGAAGAAGTGGCCAACCATACCATTGCCTTGATCCTGACCCTATTAAGAAAAACAGCCTTTTTTGACCGAAAGATCAAATCCAATCAATGGGACTTTCGTCTTGGAATCCCCATCTACCGGATAAGAGGAAGAATCCTGGGACTGATTGGATGTGGAAGAATCGGGTTAGACGTGGCAAAGAAAATGATCCCCTTTGGATTAAAAGTGATCGCTTTTGATCCCTATCTTCAGAGAGTGGAAGAAGGGGTGGAATTGAAAGATTTTGATACCGTTCTAAAGGAGTCGGATATTATCTCTATTCATTGTCCCCTCAATGAATCCACTCGACATTTGATCGGGGAAAAAGAATTCCAGAAAATGAAAAAAAGACCCCTCCTTATCAATACCTCAAGGGGGGCCATTATTGATGAAAAGGCCTTAATCCAGGCTTTAAAGGAAGGGCTCCTCTCTGGAGCCGGGTTGGATGTATTGGAGAAAGAACCTCCTGATCCTACGAATCCCCTTTTGGCCATGGAAAATGTGATCCTTACCCCTCATGTAAGTTTTTATTCCGTGGAATCGATCAGTGAATTGAAGCGAAGAACAGCTGAAAATGTCTCCTCTGTCCTGCAGGGGAAATGGCCAAGGTCTGTAGTCAATCCCCAGGTCAAAGGAAAGACAAGAGCAACAATCTTTGGATAAAAATTGAGGGAGCGAATGATGGAAACAAAGCGCTTTGATCCGAAGAAAGAATATCCAATCGCCTCAAAGAGACCCGATCTTATTAAAACGATTACCGGGATAGAGTATAAGGATCTGACCTTGGAGAATTTAGTTTCCAGAAAGATCGATGTCCAAGAGATTCGAATTAGTCCGGAAACGTTAGAGTTTCAGGCCCAGGTGGCCGAAAAACATGGAAGGCCTCAATTGGCCCTCAATTTCAGAAGGGCAGCAGAACTGACCAGGATTCCTGATGAAGCGCTCTTAAGGATCTATAACGCCTTAAGACCTGGTCGATCCACGAAGGAGGAGTTGAGGGGGATTGCCAAGGAGCTCATTCAGAAATATCAGGCAAGGCTCAATGCCGCATTTATTCAGGAAGCCATAAAAATTTACGAAAAGAGAAACCTTTTGAAAAAAGGATAAAAAGGGGAATACCCATGCCACGTTCCAAGCGATTTGAATTATTATCTCAACGGCCTGTCAATAAAGATTCCTGCATCCATGAATGGCCTGAGAAAGGGTTAGTGAATATGGAGAGTCCATTCGATCCTCTCCCAAGCCTTAAAATCGCTAACGGGATCGTGAAAGAAATGGACGGGAAAAAACAGAAAGATTTCGATCTGATCGATCATTTTATCGTGAAATACGCTCTTAATTTAAAAATGGCACCAAAGGCAATGGCCATGGACTCTTTAAAGATTGCACGAATGATTACAGATATCAATGTCCCACGGGAAAAGATCGTGGAGATTTTCAGTGGTCTCACACCTGCGAAGATTCTTCAGGTGGTGGGTTACCTCAATCCAGTAGAAATGATGATGGCTCTTCAGAAGATGCGTGCGAGGAAGACCCCTGCGAATCAGGCCCACGTCACGAATCGTAAAGATAACCCTGTTCTTTTAGCTGCCGATGCCGCAGAGGCGGCATTAAGGGGATTCGCTGAAGAAGAAACAACCGTAGGCGTTTCCAGATCTGCGGCCATGAATGCACTGGCCATTCTGGTAGGATCTCAAACCGGACGGGGAGGAGTCCTGACTCAATGCGCTGTAGAAGAAGCGCTCAATTTGAAGTTGGGGATGCTGGGATTGACCACCTATTCAGAAACCCTTTCTGTCTATGGCACAGAATCGACCTTTAAAGATGGAGATGATACTCCCTGGTCGAAAGCTTTTCTGGCATCCGCCTATGCGTCTCGTGGCGTAAAGGTCCGTTTTACCTCCGGAACAGGATCGGAGGTATTGATGGGGAATGCCGAAGGAAAATCGATGCTCTATTTGGAAATCCGTTGTCTCCTCTGTATTAAGGGAGCTGGAAGTCAAGGGGTCCAGAACGGCTCGATCAGCTGTGTAGCTCTTCCCCTCTCTCTTCCCGGAGGGGTAAGAACCATTCTGGCAGAGAATCTCATCGCCACACTTCTCGACTTAGAAATTGCTTCTGGCAATGACGCTATGTCTTCCCATTCCGATATCCGTAAGAGTGCCAAACTCATGGCCCAATTCCTCCCTGGCACAGATTTTATCTGTTCGGGTTATAGTTCTGTGCCAAAAGTGGATAATATGTTTGGAGGAGGCAATTTCGATTCGGATGATTACGATGACTATCTAATTCTCCAAAGGGATTTTCTGACCAATGGAGGGCTGTTACCGGTTCGAGAAGAAGAGGTCGTTGAGATTCGCCGGAAAGCAGCAAAGGCGATGCAGGCTCTTTTCAAAAAGCTCAACTTTCCTTCCATCACAGATGAAGAGGTGGAGATTGTCCCTTTTGTCTATGGAAGCCAGGAGATGCCCGAAAGAGACCGTGTAGAAGATCTGAAAGCCTCAGAACGAATCCTAAAAGAAAATATCACAGGAGTGGAAGTGGCCAGGATTTTATATGAAGAAGGATTCAAGGAGGTCGCCAAAAAGATCTTTGAGATTCAGAAACAGAGAGTGGCAGGAGACTATCTTCAAACCTCAGCCATCTTTGATTCCCATTTCAACGTTCTCAGCGCGATCAATGACCCTAACGATTATAGAGGTCCTGGAACAGGATATCGTGTAGAAGGAGAAATCAAAAGAAAGATTACAAGCCTCCCTCAAGCAAAAGACCCCAGAGAAACGCTAATCCTCTCTCCAACCGAAAAAATCTCGATGAGAGTGGAGGAGATTGGAATTGCCCCTTCGGGTAAAGACCCAAATGAAGTGATAATTGGATTGGGTCCTGCCTTTGGTACAGTTTTAAGAGAAACAATCAATGGGCTTCCCCATCGGGAGGTATTAAAAGAGATGATTCGCGGGATTGAGAAGGAGGGATGTAAAGTCCGAGTGGTTAAGATTTATGAAACCTCCGATTGTGCTTTTATCGGGCATAAAGCCGCCCAACTCAGTGGCTCAGGGATTGCTATTGGTCTCCAGTCCAAAGGAACAGCCGTAATTCATCGAAAGGATTTGCCCCCTCTCAATAACCTGGAACTCCTCTCGCAAGCCTCCAATGCTACCTTAGAAACCTATTATACTCTTGGGACCAATGCGGCCCGATACGCTAAAGGGATACCTGTCTCTCCCCTTCCTATAGTCATTGATAATACGGCCAGACTGAAATATATTGTTCAAACCACACTTCTGCACATGAAAGAAACCGGGGAGGTCAATCCTCATCAGCCTCCAAAAGAATTAAGAATTGAGTTTTAAATCTCGAATGGAAGAGACCTCTGAAAAAGTATTTAAAACGTATTTTTATAGACTGGGGAGGTGGGG
>JBBIMX010000039.1:0-26681 GCA_037444165.1 Deltaproteobacteria bacterium
ACCCCACCTCCCCAGTCTATAAAAATACGTTTTAAATACTTTTTCAGAGGTCTCCCAATTTAATCTTGACAAAAGGGGGAAAATTATAGGATAAATTTGGATACCGTGTACAATTTTTAATTAAACATCAAACCGCGAGGAGAAGAGATGAATCTACCTCAATTTGAATTGATTCAACCCCGATCGGTGGAAGAAGTCTGTTCCCTTCTTCAAAAGCACGAAGAAGAGTGCGCCCTTCTGGCTGGTGGAACGGCTCTCATCGTTAGCCTCCGATTTAGACTCAAAAAGCCAAAAATCGTCATTGGGCTAAAAGGTTTGGCAGGATTAAATTATATCTCTCAAAATAAAGATACCCTTGCGATCGGATCCATGGTCACCCTGGAGACCCTCGAGAAATCTCCTGTAATACTCCATGGGTATCCTCCAATGATTTCCACCATCCAGCAGGTAGCGGTTCCTCCTGTCCGGAATCAGGCTACTCTGGGAGGAAATATTTGTCTTGAAAACCGATGCATTTATTATAATCAATCCGAATTCTGGAGGAGGACGCAGAAACCATGTCTTCGATTGGGAGGAGAGACCTGCTACGCCGTTGAAAAGGGGAAAAGATGTCAAGCCGTTTACTCCGGGGATTTGGCTCCTCTCTTAATGGTATTAAATGCAAAAGTGAAGATTCTCTCGGCTCAAAGTGAAAGGATTGTTCCTCTCACTGAGTTTTTTACGGGTAGAGGCGAGAAGCCAAATATTCTAAAGCCAAATGAATTACTCACCGAGATTCAAATTCCCTTGAGCGAACCCGGCGTGGGTTATGCTTATGAGAAGCTTCGGATTCGAGAGGGGATGGAATTCCCGATGGCTGGTGTAGCCGTGAGAATAAAGAGAAAAAGGGATGGGATAATTGAACAGTTAAAGATGGTATTGGGAGGGGTAGGAACGGCTCCTATGGAAGTGCCCGAAGCATCGGCATTCTTGGTAGGTCAAAAACCAGCGGATGATATTCTTGAGGAGATCTCGAGAAAGGCTATGGAGGTGGCCCGACCAGTTAGAAACCTTATTATGGATTCGGAGTACCGAAGAAAGATGGTAGGGGTCCTTACGAAAAGGGCCTTGGGTCGTGCCCTGGCCATGGCTGAAAAGAGTCAATCCTCATAGGGTAGAGGGGGTACTATGAAAAAGATACCAATTTCACTCCATATCAATGGGAGATTAGAGGCTCTTGAAATCCCTCCTTATCGGACTCTCTTGGAAGTCCTTCGGGAAGATTTACATCTGACCGGAACAAAATGTGGGTGCGAGGATGGAAGCTGTGGAACCTGCACGGTGTTACTCAACGGAAGGCCAGTTCGTTCCTGTCTTCTCTTGGCCGCTGAGGTTCAGGGGCAGGAGATTGTCACCATAGAAGGATTGGCTCAGGGAGAAAAACTACACCCTGTTCAGGAGGCTTTTGTCAAATATGGGGGGATCCAATGTGGGTTTTGCACCCCTGGAATGATCCTTACGGCAAAGGCTTTATTAGATAAAAATTCAAAGCCTACGGAGCAGGAGATTCGTCAGGCCATCTCGGGCAATCTTTGCCGTTGCACGGGTTACACAAAAATCGTTGAGTCAATTATGGCGGCCTCAGGCCAGAAAGTTCCTTCTTTGTCCAAAGATGAATTTATTCCTTCTTATTCTGTCGTTGGGAGGAGAACCTATCGCCTGGACTCCATTCCAAAAGCGAAGGGGGAAGCTAAATACTCCGGAGATCTCTATCTGCCAGGGATGCTTTATGCTAAAGTCTTACGCAGTCCATATCCCCACGCAAAGATTCTTAACATTGACACAAGTCGTGCAGAAAAACTCCCTGGAGTAAGGGCAGTGATTACAGGAAAGGATGCTCCTCCCTATCGATGGGGGGTATTTTCCTATACTCGAGATATGCAATTCCTTCCCTCAGATAAAGCCAGATATGTAGGCCAGGAGGTAGCGGCTGTGGCCGCTATTAGTGAAGAGATTGCTCAAGAGGCAATTGATCTCATTCAAGTTGAATGGGAACCTCTCCCCTATGTTCTTGATCCTGAAGAGGCTTTGCAAGAAGGAGCTCCCCAGCTCCATGACGATAAACCCGGAAATGTTAGCGTTCGTATTTATGTCAATGAAGGGAATGTGGAACAAGCCCTTTCTGAGTCTTATCTCGTGGAGGAAGGACGCTTCTCCTCCCCTGAAGAGAGTTACTGTCAAACAGAGAATTATGCCGTAGTCGCTCACTTCGATAGTACTGGACTGGATATCTGGTGTCCAAATGCAGGCCCTCATATGAAGGCAAGACCCCTTAGCAATGCCCTCGGGATTCCTACGGCCAATGTTCGAGTTCGTAAGATTAATGTTGGAGGACATTTTGGAGGAAGATCTGAAATTTCCCCCGCAGATTTTATAGCCGCCCTTCTCTCGAAAAAATCCGGAAGGCCTGTCAAACTGGTTTACACTCGGGAGGAGAATTTTAATTGTGTAAGGCAGGTCCACGGGAGTATTACCTATTGTCGAGTTGGGGTTGATTCTGAAGGGAAGATTAACGCTGTGGATATGAAAGTCATCATGGATGGTGGAGCGTACGCCAGCACCGGCCCAATTGCTGCTTCAGTAGCCTATATCATGATTGAAGGGACTTATAAATTCTCTAATCTCCGTTACGAAGCCATTCGTGCCTATACCAATAAACCTCCTCGAGGAATGTACCCCCATCATCCTCGAACTACCTATGCCGCTTTGGAATTATTATTGGACTCCCTTGCAGAGAAATTAGGGATGGATCCTCTTGAGTTCAGGATCAAAAATGCTGTCCACGAAGGTTACATCACACCGACAAGAACGGTGATCACTTCATGTGCTGAAGTGGAAACAATGCGTTTAGCCTCAGAAAGAGCAGGTTGGAAAGAAAAAAGGGGACATCTTCCACCTTATCGTGGGATAGGTATAGGGTGTGCCTCCATGATTAGCGGGTTTCCGATGGGGATCCGAGGAGGGTCAGCAGCTTTTGTGAGATTTAATGAAGATGGGGATGTGGTTGTGATTTCAGGGGTGATGGACAATGGACAGGGTAATGATAGTATGATTGCTCAAATTGCTGCAGAGGAGTTAGGACTGCCATTAGAACGAGTCAAGGTAATCACTGGGGATACGAGTGTGACTCCTTCAGACCAGGGAGCCTACTCGCAGGCCTCCACTCTCATTTCGGGAGGGGCCGTGAAAGCGGCAGCCGCTGATGCAAAGGACCAGCTTTTAGAAGTCGCAGCACAAATGCTTGAAGCTAATAAAGAACAATTAATGGCACGGGAAGGTCGGATTTTTGTTAAGGATGAGCCCACGAGGTTTGTGGAGATTGCTAAGGTGGCTCGAACGGCCCTCGCCCAGAATCGGGCCATCTTAGGGCGTGGGGATCGATGGCCTGATGCGGATCCCACTCGAGAGTGGATCAAAAATCCTCGAGGACAGATTGCCTCTGCAATCTCCTTTGGAACGGCTGTGGCTGAAGTCGAGGTAGATCCTGAAACAGGAAAGGTAAAGGTTCTCAATATGGTCGCAGCCCATGACTGTGGGTATCCTATTAACCCATTGGCTGTAGAACAACAGATCCAACGATCTGCTGTGGAAGGAGGCCCCCAGGGGGTTCTGATGGAAAAACACCTATGGACTAAGAAAGGACAGAATCTAAATGCCAATTTTCATGACTATTGGTTCCCTCTGGCTACGGATGTGCCCAATATCGAACCCATTATTGTGACCTCTAATGATCCCTTTGGACCTTTCGGCGCTAAGGAGGGAGGGCTCTCTATTTCAGTGGCTATGATTGGAGCGATGGCCAATGCTGTTCGAAATGCTATCGGAAGGATGCCTAAAGAACTTCCTCTCACACCTGAAGTGGTTCTTTCCCTATTAGAGGAAAAAGGGAAGTCAAAATAAAGGGAAGTCTATCAATCGAACCCAATTCTTTAATGTAAGGACTCCCCTTTTTGAATGAGAATAAAAAGGATAAGGAGGAATCGGAATGAAGGTATTGGTTTTAGGTGGAACAGGAGGAATGGGACAGGGAGTTGCCCGGGATCTTATCAAGCAGGAGAGGGTTGAAAGGGTTCTCCTGGGAGACATTAATGTGGACCCCAACCGTTTGCAAGAAAAATTGCGAACCAGCCCTAAGGTTTCGCTCCAGCGAATGGATGTCAATGATCATGAGGGGTTGGTCAAGGCCTTCGGGGAAGTCGACATCGTGGTTAACTGTGCGGGTCCATTTTATAAAACCGCCGTTCCCGTGGCCAGGGCGGCTGTAGAGGCAAAGGTCAATTACATCGATATTTGTGATGATTATGAGGCGACAGAGATTCTTTATCATTCAGAGATCGACCGGCTGGCCAAAGAGGCAGGGATCACCGTTCTTACCGGAATGGGATCTGATCCGGGAACGAATAATGTCATTGTTCGCTGGTACGCAAATCAACTGGATCGGGTGGATGAGATTGAGTTATTCTGGGTCGTCAGTATTGCAGAACTCTCAGGGGCAGCGTGGGATCATAGCCTCCATATGACTCTGGGAAAGATTCCGCAGTATCTGGATGGTCGATTGGAATATGTGGAAGGTGGAACGGGCGAAGAGACAGCCCAGTTTCTCGAACCCCTGGGGAGCTGTGTGGTTCGATATGTGGGACACCCTCAACCCCTCACCATTCCTAAGTATATTCCGGGAGTGAAGAAGGTGGTCGTTAAAGGAGCCCTCATTCCTTCCTGGGTCGATGAGCTCATCAAGGAACAGAGAGAGACGGGTTTCCTCGGTAAAGAACCGATAGAGGTGAAGGGAACGAAGGTGGTTCCCTATGATTTAACCCTGAAGCTCTGGGAGACCATTCCTAATAATAGGGACAGGGGTCCCTTTTCCTCGGGATTAAAAGTCATTGTCAGAGGAGTGAGAAAAGGAAACGAGGTAACCTACACCGCTGATATGGCAGGGAGGATGGCTCCGGGCACGGGTCTTCCTGCCTCGATTGCAGCCCTGATGATGGGTTCTGGAGAGGTAAAGGTAAAAGGAGTGGTGGCTCCGGAAGGGTGTATCGATCCGGAGAAGTTTCTTTCGGCCCTCGTTCAGAGGGGGGCTAAGATTCATCAAACAGAAACCATCAAATCGATCCTTACTTTTTAGCATCTATTCAATTCATTAAAGGAGAAGCTTCGATGAAAGAGATCAAAAAACTGAATCTTACAAAGAGTTTTGAACTTTTTGAAGAGGCGAAGGGATTGGTTCCAGGTGGAGTTTTAGGGGCCAGGAAACCGAGTGATTTCATTGAAGGGGAGTATCCCATCTTTTTTGATCGAGGAAAAGGGTGCCGCCTTTGGGATGTGGATGGAAACGAATATATCGATTTTCTCTGTGGCTATGGTCCCATCATTTTAGGTTATCGAGAGGAAGAGGTGGATGATGCTGTTATTCGACAGATCAAAGAGAAGGGTTTCTGTTTTACCCTAACACAGAAGTATCAGAATGATCTTGCCAAAAGGATCAATCAGTTTGTCCCCTGCTCTGAGATGAGTATCTTTTTAAAGACCGGCTCTGATGCAACCACAGCAAGCATTCGCATTGCAAGGGCATATACCAACCGGATCAAGGTCATGCGATGTGGCTATCATGGATGGCATGATTGGTGTGTGGAGATGAAGGGAGGGATTCCTGAAAAACTCTACGAGGATGTCTATGAGTTTCATTATAACGATCTCGATCATCTTGAGGATTTAATGAGACGACATGGAGATCAAACGGCTGCCATTATTATGACGCCTTTTGGCCATCCCCTTCATCAGAAGATGCAAGAGCCCAAGCCTGGGTTTCTGCAAGGGGTGAGAGAGCTGGCGAATAGATATGGGGCGGTGTTGATCTTTGATGAGATTCGGACCTGTTTTAGGCTTCGGATGGGTGGAGCTCAGGAACTCTATGGAGTCACTCCCGATCTGACTATTCTTGGGAAAGGGATGGCGAATGGATATGCCATCAGTGTGGTCACAGGGAAAAGGGATGTCATGATGGCGGCTACCCAAAAGGTGTTTATTTCTTCTACCTTTTTCCCCAACAGTGATGGGTTTGTGGCTGCTCTCAAAACCATCGAAATCCTTGAACGGAACAGGGTCCTTGAAAAGATATGGGAAAAAGGAGACCGTTTTCTTAAAAAAGTTCAGGCCATTATCGACAAGTATCCTGTGGGAGCGGAATTGAGTGGGCTCCCCCCCATGTTTTTTATTACCTTCAAGAGGGACGAGGCGGGAACTCACCGGGCCAGACGAGATCAATTTTATACCCAGATGATCCGAAGGGGAATCTTCTTTGCCCCCCATCATCATGGATATATCTGCCATCGCCATACCGATGAAGATCTGGAGATCACGGCCAGAGCCATTGATGAATCCCTGGCCCATTTAAGTGAAACGTATCGAATCTCCTCTTAGAGAAATGAGAGAAAGGGTGAGGATTTATGAAGGTGAATAAGATTGACCATATCTGTATCGCTGTCAGGAATGTGGAGGAGGCAAGAAAGGTCTGGGAGCCGGTCTTAGGGAAATCAAAGCCTGATGATACCTATATTGATGAAAGAGAGAAGATCAAAGTCGCAAGATACTGGATCGGTGAAGTTGGATTTGAGTTGATGGAGTCAACCAGCCCAGAGGGAGAGGTGGCTAAGTTTATTGAGAAGAGGGGCGAAGGGGTGATGGTCATCAGTTTAAATGTCGATCATACTCGGTCAGCCATAGAAGAACTTAAGGCTAAAGGATATCCCTTCATCGGAGGGCCGAGGCCCTTTCGGGACTGTGAATATGCTTTCATCCATCCTAAAAAGATGAATGGGGTCCTCCTCGAACTGATCGATTATCCATGGAATGAGGTTAAAGAATAACCCCTCTCGAGCTTATTATTCATCTGAGTGAGGGGAGACTTAGAGAAGTAACCCCTCGATGTGAAGGGTGGAAATAAATTTAAGCCCGATAGGAATATTTCCGAAACTCATAGAACGCCCCCCATCCCTCTCGGGCTTATTCCCCATCTGAGTAAAGGGGAGACTTAAAGAATCAACTTCTTCTTGACATCATAAAAAATTATTGATATTGGGAATACTAATTTCGAAGGTGGGGGTTTAGAGTGTCAATCAAAAAGGAGGTGATGAAACGAAGTGCCCACACCTTAAAATTTAAATCCATTTTCAAAGGAGGCGATTATGAAGCAATTTAAGGTATTTCTCACAGAGGATGAGATTCCAAAGCAATGGTATAATATTCAAGCGGATCTCCCTTCCCCTTTACAACCTCCCCTTCATCCTGCTACCGGGAAGCCCATAGGACCACAGGATCTTGCCCCCGTCTTTCCCATGAATCTCATTGAACAGGAAGTCAGCACACAGAGATGGATCGATATCCCTGAAGGCGTGATGGAGAAGCTTCTGATCTGGAGGCCAACCCCTCTTCATCGAGCCTATGCCCTTGAGAAAGCACTGGATACCCCTGCAAGGATCTACTATAAAAATGAAGGAGTCAGCCCTCCTGGAAGCCACAAACCCAATACAGCAGTGGCTCAGGCCTACTACAATAAGGTCTTTGGAATTAAACGAATTACCACCGAAACCGGAGCAGGCCAATGGGGAAGCGCCCTCAGTTTTGCTTGTTGCCTCTATGGATTGGAGTGCAAAGTTTATATGGTAAGGATCAGTTTTGACCAAAAGCCTTATCGCCGGATCATGATGAATACCTGGGGAGCCACCTGTGTCCCCAGTCCGAGCAAAGATACCAATGCGGGAAGAAAGATTCTTGAGGAAAATCCTGATTCTCCAGGAAGCCTTGGCATTGCCATCAGTGAAGCCATCGAAGATGCGGTGACTTCGAAGGATACTCGTTATTCCCTTGGAAGTGTTCTGAATCATGTGTTGATGCATCAGACGATCATCGGACTCGAAGCCAAGAAACAGTTAGAAAAGATAGGAGAGAAAAAGGTCGATGTGGTGACAGGATGCGCTGGCGGTGGAAGTAACTTTGCCGGGCTCGCCTTTCCTTTTGTCCTGGATAAGATTAATGGAGCGGATATAACGATTGTTCCTGCCGAACCCACTTCCTGTCCAACCATGACCCGTGCCCCCTTTGTCTATGACCATGGCGATACGGCACGGATGACTCCCCTTATTCCCATGCATAGTCTTGGTCATGCCTTTATTCCCCCTCCGATCCATGCCGGTGGGCTTCGTTACCATGGGATTGCGCCTCTTGTGAGCCAGTTGATTAACGAAGGGTTGATCACTCCTCGAGCCTATAATCAACTGGAGTGCTATGCTGCAGCGGTGCTCTGGGCCAGAACCGAAGGCCAGATTCCTGCCCCGGAGACCAGTCATGCCATTGCGGTGGTCATTGAAGAGGCAAAAAAGGCAAAAGAAGAAGGAAAGGAGAAGGTGATCCTCCTCAACTGGAGTGGCCATGGACTGATGGATTTAGGAGGTTATGATTCTTACTTTAGTGGTAAGCTTGTCGACTACCCACTTCCAGAGGAAGAGATGAGAAAATCTCTTAAAGCGATTGAGGGATTACCGAAACCTCCTGTGATGAGAAAAGGGAAGCCTATTTAAACACCAAAGAATCCTACGGAAAATCCGTAGGATTCTTTGTTTTCTAACTTTGTGATAAAATACTCAAATGATCGAGGAGCATGACGATCTTCTGATCCGTTGTCCCATGCTTGGAGGGGAAGTTCCTTTTCGATATTGTCGAACTCTTAATGAGGAGCTCCCCTGTCGGAAAATTATTATCTGCTGGGAATTTAGGATAGAGATCTGGAAATTTCTGAGCGAGCATTATTCTCTTGATCAAATCGACAAGGCCCTCTCCCCACCTACCAAGACAAGAATCGAAACGATCATAGAACTCATAGAAAAAGCTAAAAAGATAAAAGAGGAAGGAGAATAGAGGATGTGGATCTCCGATCGACTAAAGAACATCAAACCCTCTGGAGTCAGACGAATCTTTGACCTGGCCCGCCAGATGAAGGATCCCATTAACCTGAGTATTGGAGAACCGGATTTTGATATTCCGGAACCCCTGAAAGAGGAAGGGATCGAATGGATTCGGAGAGGCTTCAATAAGTACACCCCCACCCAGGGCATTCCTGAGCTTAGAGAGAAGATTTCGGAACATTTGAAAAAGAAGGGGATTCTTTTTGAAGAGGTGATGGTGACGGCAGGAGTAACCGGGGGGTTGCTTCTGGCAAGCCTCGCTCTCATTAATCCGGGCGATGAGGTCATTATTCCGGACCCCTTTTTTGTGATGTATGAATATCAGGTCCTTTTGATGGGAGGAACTCCTGTTTTTGTCGATACCTATCCTGATTTTCGACTCCGAGAAGAAGAGATCCGAAAAAAGATCACAAAGAAGACGAAGCTGATCATCATCAATAGCCCCAATAATCCTACCGGGACCGTCTATCCCCTCGAAGATTTAAAGAGGGTGGTGAGGATCGCGGAGGAGAAGAATCTCCTCCTTTTTTCTGACGATATTTATGATCATTTTCTCTACGATGCTCCGAGCTGTCCTACGGTGGGCCAGTTGTATGAAAAGACCCTGACCTTTGGGGGATTCTCCAAGGGTTGGGCCATGACCGGATGGAGATTGGGATACGTGGCTGGGCCACGAGAGATCATCCAGCAAATGATTACGCTTCAGCAGTATACCTTTTCGAGTGTGAATTCCTTTGCTCAGAAAGCGGCGATCAAGGCCCTCGATTTCAATGTGGAGTCCTATATTCAGGAATATAAAAAGAAGAGAGATCTAATTTATGAAGGACTTCGTGAAAAGTTTAATGTCCAGAAACCCCAGGGAGCCTTCTATATCTTTCCAGAAGTTCCGGGGGGAGATGGCGAGGCCTTTGTAGAGAAGGCTATTCAGAATAATCTTTTTATCGTTCCAGGAAGTGTCTTTTCAAAGAGAAATACCCATGTAAGAATCTCTTTTGCTGCTTCTGAAGAGACCCTTTTGAGAGGAATTGAGGTCCTCAATCGAATCAGTTAAAATTGAATAAAAGCCATTTTCTCTCAATTTTAAGAGATAAGGAACGGACTGAATGCTGGTAGAGGTAGAGGCCCTTGATGAAATTCTAAGAAGACATGGCTATCAGAGGGCCGCACTTATTGGAATTCTTCAGGATATTCAATCAAGGGTGAATTATCTCCCCAGAAAGGCTCTCCAGTATGTGTCCAAATGTCTTGAGATTCCACTGTCAGAGATTTATGAAGTAGCCACTTTTTATAAGGCCTTTCACCTTGAACCCAGGGGAAAGCATACGATTCAGGTTTGCTTAGGGACGGCTTGTCATGTAAGGGGAAGCCAAAGGATTCTAAGTTATTTGGAGACCCTGCTGGATGTAAAGGCAGGAGGGACGACAAAGGACCTCTCTTTTAGTCTTGAAACCGTCAACTGTCTGGGTGCCTGCGCTCTCGGCCCCCTCCTGGTCATTGACCGAAAATATTATGGGAAGATGGGGACAGGGAAGATCGAATCCCTGTTAAAAAAATATCAATGAGCCCTCACTTCAAAACCATCTCTGAACTCGCCTCATTTCGAGAAGGTTTAAAAAGGTCAAGAGATCCTAAATCCCCATGGATTGCCATCTGTTGTGGAACTGGATGTCAAGCCTGCGGGGCCCTGGAAGTTTTGGAGGCCTTTAGAGAAAAAATTCAAGAGATGGGGCTAAAAGATCAGATAGGGATTCGGGCTACTGGATGCCATGGTTTTTGTGAACGAGGGCCCCTGGTAGTCATCCGACCTCAAAAGATCTGCTATATGAATGTGACCCCAGAGGATGTTTCGGAGATTCTTCATCAAGTAGCCAATGGAGGGGGTGTGATTGAGAGGCTCCTCTACCAGGATCCCCTGAGCAAGCAAAGACTTCTCTACGAGGAGGAGATTCCCTTTTATAAATTCCAACAAAGGATTGTCTTTGGAAATAATGGAGAGATCGATCCAACCGATATCGACGATTATATCCGAATCGGCGGATATCAGGCCCTTGAAAAGGTCCTTTCCACAATGACCCCTGAGGCCGTTATTCAGACCATCAAAGAATCAGGACTCAGGGGTCGGGGAGGGGGTGGATTCCCCACAGGAATCAAATGGGAAGCCTGCCGAAGAGCAAAAGGAAAAGAGAAATTTGTCATCTGTAATGCAGACGAAGGGGATCCTGGAGCCTATATGGATCGTTCCCTTCTGGAAGGGAATCCTCACCGTGTCATCGAAGGGATGTTGATTGGGGCCTACGCCATTGGTTCCGAAGAAGGCTATGTTTATGTGAGGAATGAATATCCGTTGGCGATCTCCAATCTGACTTGTGCTCTTGATCAGGCGAGAGCCTACGGACTTTTAGGAAAGAATATTCTTGGATCAGGCCTCAACTTTCAGATTAAGATTAGTCGTGGAGGTGGGGCTTTCGTCTGTGGAGAATCCACGGCTTTGATGGCCTCTCTGGAAGGAAGGGTGGGGGAGCCGAGGGCTAAATACATTCATACCGTGGAGCAGGGACTCTGGAATCAGCCCAGCAATCTGAATAACGTGGAGACATGGGCCAATGTTCCTATCATTATTAATCGAGGGGTACAATGGTATACCTCGATCGGAACAGAGGGATCGAAGGGGACGAAGATCTTCTCTCTCGTCGGAAAGATCCATCATACAGGGCTAGTCGAAGTTCCGATGGGAATGACGCTAAGGCAGATCATTTTCGATATCGGGGGAGGAATCCCCAAGGGCAAGCGTTTCAAGGCCGTTCAAACCGGAGGACCTTCAGGAGGTTGTATTCCGGAGAGCCTTCTCGATCTGCCGGTCGATTTCGATCGTCTTCAAGAAGCAGGGTCAATGATGGGATCAGGTGGGATGATCGTGATGGATGAGGATAATTGTATGGTGGATATGGCTCGCTACTTTGTCCAGTTCCTGGAGGAAGAGTCTTGTGGAAAGTGCACCCCCTGTCGAGAAGGACTTCAGCAGATGGGAAGAATCCTTAACCGAATTTGCCGGGGAGAGGGAAAGAAAGGAGATATCGAATTGTTGGAGGATCTCTCTCTGGTGATGATCGAGAGTTCGCTCTGCGGTCTTGGACTCACCGCTCCTAATCCTGTTCTCTCTACGCTCCGATATTTCAGAGAGGAATATGAAGCCCATATCGAGGAGAAGAGATGTCCGGCTAAGTTTTGCAGGGAGCTCATCTCTTTTTCCATCAGGCCTGATAAGTGTACGGGTTGTGGAGCCTGTGCAAGACTCTGCCCAACGCAGGCCATCAAGGGAGAAAGAAAGAAGGTTCATTTCTTAGAGAGCCAGAAGTGTGTGAAATGCAAAGCTTGTGTTGAAGCGTGCAAATTTGATGCAATTGAAATCAATTAGATTGGAAGGATGGGGAAATGGTCTCTCTGACCATCAACGGGAAAAAAATAAGAGGAAAAGAAGGCTCTACCCTTCTTGAATTGTGCCGCGAAAGGTCGATTTCTATTCCAACCCTTTGTTACCATCCCGATCTTTCCCCTTATGGCTCCTGTCGACTCTGCACGGTAGAAGTTTTAAAGAATGGGAAGCGGCGTATGGTCACTGCCTGTAACTTTCCTGCCCAATCAGGGATTGAGGTTTGGACCCACTCTGAGTCTGTCCTTAGAGTTCGGCGACTCCTCGTTGAACTTCTTTTGGCCCGTTGTCCGGAGGCGAAGCTCTTAAAGGAACTGGCCGAGGAGTTGGGGGTGGAGAAGAGTCGTTTTTATACGAAAGAAGCTAAAGAGAAGTGTTTCCTCTGTGGGCTTTGTATTCGAACCTGTCGGGAGATCGTTGGAGCAAATGCGATTGGTTTCTCTCAAAGAGGGACGTTAAGGAAGGTCGGTCCTCCTTTTGAGGTGGATTCGGATCAATGCATTGCCTGTGGAGCATGTGAGTTCATCTGCCCTACGGGGGCAATTCAGATGGAGATGGACCGCATTCGGAAGATCAAAGATTTAGGCACAGGGACGAGGCGATATTGCCGATATATGCGTTTGGGTTTGATCGATTTTATGATCTGTTCTAATGGGTATGAATGTTGGCGGTGTGAGTTGGATCAACGAATGGAGGATCAATTTGGCACCCATCCGGCCTTTGCCCTGAAACCAGCGAAAAGGAGAACTCCTTTTCAGATAGGGTTTTTTACATTTCATCCCACTCTTTTCTACCACGAACAACACCTCTGGCTCAAACCCATGGATTCATGGATAAAATTAGGGCTCGATGGCCTTTCTTCTTCTCTTGCCCTTGTGGCCGATTCACTCTGGCTTCCCTTGGAGGGGGAGTCTATCAAAGAGGGGGAGAGGATAGCCACCCTCGTCCAAGGGGATAAAAAGGCAACCTTTCTTTCCCCTCTCACGGGGAGGATCTTGGCAGTAAATCAGGAGGCAGTAGATTCACCCTCCTTGGTCGGCCGTGATCCCTATGATCGGGGTTGGTTACTCATCATCCAACCTGAAGAAAAAGATAAGATTCATGAGTATTACACTGGAGAGAGGGCAAAAGAGTGGTTTACAAAGAAGGTCCAAAAAATAGAGCCACTCTTAGGGGATTCAAAAGAAGTTGAGTCTCCAAAAGATGGCTTTGGGAAAGAAGAGATTCGGGAAAAATGGGATCGATGGATCGAGATTTTACTTACCCATAACTCCTGAATTAAAAAATTAAATCAGGTGATGGATGAGATCTATGGATGAGATCATAGAAGAGAGGGTTCTCCTCGGGAACGAAGCGATTGCTCGAGGTGTAGTAGAAAGTGGATGTCATTTCTTTGCGGCTTATCCCGGGACCCCCAGTTCCGAGATCCTTCCTGCGATTGTTCGGTTTAAAAAGGAGAATGATCTCGACATTTATGTGGAGTGGTCTACCAATGAGAAGGTCGCCTTTGAAAATGCCCTGGTGGCCTCCTATACCGGGAAACGGGCCGCTGTCGCCATGAAGCAAGTGGGTCTCAATGTGGCCACAGATCCTCTGATGAGCGCTGCCTATATTGGAACGATCGGAGGGTTTGTGATTATCAGTTGTGATGATCCTGGCCCTTACTCCTCCCAGACAGAACAGGATACCCGCTTTTTAGCGATGTTTGCTAAAGTCCCTGTCTTTGATCCGGCCAGTCCAAGAGAAGCCCAGGAGATGCTTCCCTTGGCCTTTGAGCTATCCGAGAAATATCAGATCCCAGTCATTCTAAGGCCGGTATTGAGGGTTTCGCATGCCCAACAGAAGATTGCCTTTCACCCAATTCGGAAAGTAGAAAGGAAAGCCAATTTTATCCATCAACCCCAGCGTTGGAGTGCGACCCCCAGATTTCGATTTATTCTCCACAAACAGCTGAATCAGAAATTGAGAAGCATTGCTGAAGAGTTCAACTCCATGACCCATCTCAATTTTATCGAGAATGATCGAGAGAAGTCCACCTTTGGGATAATTGCAAGCGGAATTGGATATGCGATTGCTCGGGATGTGCTTCTGGAGCTGGGCTTAGAAAAGGAGATACCCATCCTGAAGATCGGGACTCCCTTTCCTCTTCCTTCCCCAAAAGTAGAGGCCTTTATCGAGAAATGTGAGCAGGTCCTTGTCCTTGAAGAGACCGAACCGGTCATCGAACTTCAAATCAGGAATAAGTCCAACGTTCATGGAAGGCTGGATGGGTTTATCCCTAATGAAGGAGAGATGCTTCCAGAAGTCATCACTCAAGTGATGGTGGATTTCTGTCGAAAATTTTCCATTCCTGTTGAAGAACCTCCTTCCAGCACCCCTTTTGAGAAGTTGGTTGCCGATCTGGGTATTCCAATTCGTCGTCCAACCCTTTGCTCCGGTTGTCCCCACCGAGCCTCATTCTACGCCATTAAGAGGGCCTTTCCAAACGGGATCTTCCCGAGTGATATTGGATGCTATACCCTTGGAATGAATCTCGAGGCTGTCGATACTTGTCATGATATGGGATCGGCTATCACTTTTGCCAGTGGCCTTTATCATGCCTACCGCCAGGATGGGAAAGAAGTTCCCATCATTGCTACGATCGGGGATTCGACCTTTTATCATTCAGGAGCTCCGGGCCTTCTCAATGCTGTCTATAATGGTTCAAAATTTATTTTAGTGATCCTCGACAATTCTATTGTCGCCATGACAGGGATGCAGCCTACCCCAGAATCTGGAATCACAGCGGATGGCCATCCTGGTCGGGCTCTTTCGATTGAAGAATTAGTCAAGGGCTGTGGTGTAGATTATCTCCAGGTGGTCAATCCTTATGATATTCAAGGAATGATTAGAGAATTAAGGAAGGCTTATCGTTATACGAGGAGTCCCGAAGGAGGAGTGGCTGTCCTGATCGCTCGTTATCCCTGTATTACCCACCAGAAGGAACAACTCAAAATTCGACCCATCCGAGTGGAGATTCGGCATATTCCAACTCCCGAGAAGGACCTCCCTCCTCTTAAAAGTAAAACCTTACCCAAAGAGCTTCTTCCCATTTACAGGAGTAAAGTTTCACCATGTCAGGGGGCCTGTCCTCTCCAGGTGGATGCAAGGGGATATATTGAGCTGATGGCCAAAGGGAGATTCGATGAGGCTTTGGCTCTGGTTCGGAAGAGAAACCCATTTCCCGGGATTACGGGAAGGCTGTGTGCTCGGCCGTGTGAGAAGATTTGTCGAAGAGGGAACCTGGATCAGCCCATTGCCATTGACCTTCTGAAACGGTTCTTGGCCGACCGGGAAGAAAAACCCTTTCATCCTGCTCCAGGGGAAGAAAGAAAAGAGAAGGTAGCGATCGTTGGTTCCGGGCCTTCGGGATTGATGGCCGCCTATGAACTGAGAATGAAAGGGTATCAAGTGACCATTTTTGAGGCCCTTCCTTTCATGGGTGGAACTCTGGTCATTGGTACCTCTCGATTTCGATTACCAGAGGAGGTTTTAAAGAGAGAAATTGAAGTGATAAGAAGATTTGGAACGGAAGTAAGACTGAATACCAGGATCGGAAAGGATCTCACGTTGAACGATTTGAGACAACAGGGATATCGGGCTATCCTCCTCGCTATTGGAGCCCATCTCCCTGAATCGAATCTTTCAAATCTTCAGGCCGAAGGGGTCATTGACTCTCTCCATTTTTTAAAAGGGGTTGCCCTGGGTGAGATCACCTCTCTCCCCTCGAGAGTTCTGGTTCTGGGAGGGAGCGAGAGAGACGTGGATTCGGCCCGAGCGGCTCTTCGGTTAGGGGCAAAAGAGGTCCATCTCTTTTTTAGCCGATCCAAGAAGGAAATCCCTGTGGATGCTTTAGACGTTGAAGAGGCGGAGAGAGAAGGGGTGATATTTCATTTCTTTTCAATACCCACCCGGATCCAGACTTCTTGTGGAAAGGCCATAGGGATTTCTTATAAAAAGGCCCTTCTCAGTGATCCGAGTAGCCTCGGGAGAAGAAGAGTCGTTTCTTTTCAAGGTCCTGAGAAAAGGATAAGAGCGGAGTATATCATTCATTCTCCTCTCTACCTGCCAGAACTCTCGGAGTTGGGTCTCCCCTTAAAAAAGTCCATCTTGGGAACGATTCAAGTGGACCCGGAGACATTGGAAACCTCCATCCCGGGAGTGTTTGCCTCAGGAGATGCAGTCACCGGGCCAAAGAATTTTATAGATGCCCTGGCGATGGGGAAAAAGGCTGCCCTTTCAATCGATCGGTATCTGAGGGGGGAGCCCTTAAGGACGAATCGAGAAGAGGAAGGGAGTTTTGCCAAGTTAGTTTCAGTAAAGGTTGATCATGTAGAAACTGAAGCGAGGATAGAAGAACCTCTTCTCCCTTTGGAGGAGAGGGTGGAAGGGTTCAAAGAGGTTCGTTTATTACCGAAAGAAGAGGAGATCATCCGGGAGGCAAAGCGGTGCCTCCATTGTGGTGCCTGCTATCAGTGCGACCTCTGTCTATGGGTATGTCCTGAAGAAGCCATTTCGAAAACGGACGAGGGTTATAAAATCGATTATGAGAAGTGTTCCGGATGTCGGATATGTGCGCAAGGGTGTCCTACCTCGACCATAGAGATGTCTCCAGTAGGAGCCTGTATTGGGTGTGGGTTCTGTATAAGACGGTTTGAGTGTCCCTCTCTGATCCGAGGAGAGGACGGTCGGGTAAGGATTGATCGGCTCACCTGCGTGGACTGCGGACTCTGTTTGCAGGTCTGTGCTCAGGAGGCGATCTACCAGGTCACTCCATAGAAATCAGATCGGAGTGCTCAAAAGATGAAGATTCAGATGATTATCTCAGGAGTAGGGGGACAAGGAGTTCTTCTCATTACTCGAATCTTTGCCCATTACGCCCTCGAAGAAGGATATCCCATCATCGGGTCTGAAGATCACGGAATGAGTCAGAGGGGAGGGTCGGTGATGACCCATCTAAAGATCGGCGATTTTAATAGTCCACTTGTAAAAAAAGGGAATGCAGATATCCTCCTTTCTCTCGAAAAGACCGAGGCTTATAGAACACTCCCCTATCTTCGACCCTCCACCAATGGAAAGAATGGAGGGCTCTGTTTCATCAATGCCTCAGACCCTCATTATATGGATCCTCGGGTGAAATCCTATTTAGGAGAGAGAGGAATTGAAGTCCATATCTTCCCTGCGGAACGTCTGGCCAAAGAGATGGGGATGCCCCAATCGATTAATATTGCTTTGATAGGGTTTGCTACGGCTCATCCAAGATTTCCTTTTCCCTACGAAAAATTGAGAAGGGCCATTGAGAAGGTCACTCATCCCCGTTTTCGAGAAGTGAATCTGAATATTTTTGAGAAGGCAGCCTTTGAGGGTAAACAATGGATAGAAAGATAGGCCCAAAGAGTGGTCTTGAAGATTTGACATTACAAAAAAAGAAATTAAATTATTGGTGTGAATTTTTTTAAGGAGTGAAAAAATGAAGAAGACCCTTTTTGTTCTGGGAATTTCGGCTCTCGCCCTCCTGTTTGGCCTTTTCTTTTGCGTAGGGAAAGATAAGGCCAATTCCCTGCCTAAAAATGATAAACTCGTTACCGCAAGGTCTCTGGGTCAAGCCTTTGTAGAGGTAGCAAAAAAAGTCCAACCCTGCGTCGTCAACATCACCACTGAGAAAACGATTACGATGAGACCGTGGGAAAGATTTGGGGAGGATTTTTTTAAGGGAAGTCCTTTTGAAGAGTTCTTCAGGGGATTCGGTTTTACCCCCCGTGAGAAGGGAAGGGAGTACCGTCAGAAACAGAGAAGTGCAGGATCAGGGGTGATTGTGGATCCAGAGGGTTATATTTTAACCAATAATCATGTCATTGAGGGCGCTGACAAAATCAAAGTTCGTCTTAATGACGGAAGGGAGTTCGTGGCCACCGTAAAAGGACAGGATCCTCGAACCGACCTGGCCGTACTTCATATCAAAGCGAAGGATCTTCCTGTCGCGGTGTTGGGTGATTCCGATAAACTCGAGGTAGGAGAATGGGCAATTGCCATAGGGAATCCTTTTGGGCTGGAGCATACGGTCACCGTTGGGGTGATCAGCGCAAAAGGCCGTTCAGGATTGGGGACCGGAACCTACGAAGATTTCATTCAGACCGATGCTTCAATCAACCCTGGCAACAGTGGTGGGCCCCTGGTCAATATCGATGGGGAAGTCATTGGAATTAATGCCATGATTATCCAGCCCGGAACGGGAATAGGATTTGCTATCCCTATCAATATGGCCAAACAGATATTGAACGACCTGATCAAAAAAGGAAGGGTCACCCGCCCATGGTTAGGGATCAGTGTTCAGGATCTCTCTCCTGAATTAGCAGAACATTTCAAATTAAAAGAAAAAGAGGGGGCGCTCATCTCCCAGGTCTATTCGGGGACAGGGGCTGAGAAAGCAGGACTGGCAACCGGGGATATCATCAAATCGGTGGATGATAAACCTATCAAAAATGTAAGCGAACTGATTAAAGAGATTCAGAAAAAGAAGGTGGGACAGAAAGTAAAGATCGAGGTCCTACGGGATGGGAAACCAATGACATTTGAGGTGACAACCTCGGAGATGCCAGAAAAGGTAGAATTACAAAAAGAGTATGAGAGCGAGGAGAAATTTGGAGCTCGGGTTCAGGAATTGACCCCGCAACTTGCGGCCCGATATAAGATTTCAGGGGTAAAACATGGGGTCGTCGTGGTGGAGGTCATGGAAGGAGGACTTGCCGAGGAGATAGGGCTTCAAGAAGGGGATGTGATCCTCGAGATTAACCGGAAGAAAATTGAGAAGATGAAAGATTTTGAGAAAGCCATTAGAGAGGCCAAGGTCGAAAAAGGGATCCTCTTTCACATCCACCGAAAGGGAAGCAGTTTCTACCTCACCTTTAAAAAATAAGAGCAGAAATAGAAGCGTTATCCAACGGCCTTTACGTATCTCATTCTTAAATCAAAGAGGACATTATCAATAAATTTTTCTTCCTCTGAAGTGAGATTTCCTTTAGTCTTCTCTTTAAGCATTCCGATAAGATCGATCGTCTGCTTGGCTAAAGGAAGGTTTTTAGATTGTTTTTGGGTGACGGGATCTTGGATCTCCCCCAACTGGATGAGGGCCGAGGTGCTCAAAGAGAAAATAAAATTGATAAAAGTAATTTCAGGAAGGGGCCCCTCCTCTTCTTTACCTTCCCTTTTTGCCCCTTCTTCTTTCAAAGGCTCCTCCTTTTCTGCCTTCTCCTCTTCTTCTTTCCTTGCACTGAACCTCCTATCCCTTACGGTAAAGCCCTTTTCTTCTTCAGCCTTTCTGTCTTCCGTCATCGTGCCCTCCTATAAAAAATTAAATAATTTCAAAAAATTATATAACAACTTGACTTTCTTTATGTGATAGATTATATTATTAGCACTCTTTTTTAGAGAGTGCTAAAATTTCCCATTCGAGGTATATATTAATGTCAAATTTACCGGTTGTCAAAAATTCTTTAGAAACCTATCTGGCCCAGATCAATCAGTTCCCCCTTTTAACCCCTGAAGAAGAATTTCAATTGGCAGTAAGGTATTATAAGTACAAAGATATTGCGGCTGCCCACAAATTGATCACCTCGAATCTGAGATTTGTGGTCAAGGTGGCATTGGAATATCGTTCCTACGGGGTTAAACTGGTCGATCTGATTCAAGAAGGGAATATCGGCCTGATGATGGCTGTAAAGAAGTTTAACCCCTACAAAGGATATCGATTCATTTCCTATGCGATCTGGTGGATTCGCGCCTATATTCAAAATTTTATTATTAAGACCTGGAGCCTTGTCAAGATTGGAACGACCCAGGCTCAAAAGAAACTTTTCTATAAGATTGGAAAGATTCGAAAGGCCTTGGAGTCCGGAGATGGGGATGAAAAGAAGTACGAGGTGTTAGCTAAGGACTTCGATGTCGATAAAGAGGACATTATGGAGATGGAGCAGCGGATGGCTTCCAGGGACCTCTCCTTAGATTCCCCTTTTGATGAGGAAGGGGAGTTAACCCATCTGGAACTCCTTCAAGAGGAATCTCCGAATCAAGAGGAGATGCTCGCCAGACAGCAGGAGGAGGAGATCCGTGAGCGGGAAGTCCAAAAGGCCTTGAAACGGCTCAATGAGAAGGAGGCTTATGTCATCAAACATAGGATCATGGCCGATGAGCCTTTAACCCTTCAGGAGATTGGAAATCATCTCAAACTTTCTCGTGAAAGGGTAAGACAAATTGAGAGTGAGGCCCTTAAGAAACTGAGACGAGAAATCAGCTCCAGCCTTGCCATCCAGTCCTGAAAGGAGACAACGCCTATGCCTATTTACGAGTATCAATGCACCCAATGTGAAGAGATCTTTGAGATCTTCCAGAAAATCAATGAATCTTCACAGACCTCTTGCCCAAAGTGTTCAGGGCCTGCTAAAAAATTAATCTCGGCAACCAATTTTGTCCTGAAAGGTCCCGGATTCTACGTGAATGATTATCCTTCGAAGAGTCGAAAGGAAGGAGAAAAGAACGAAAAGCAAGAGTCCGGGAAAGGAAAGGCCTCAAAGAGTGAAGATAAAAAGGCGGCTTAACGGGAGGAAGGGGGAGAAGAAGCCCTTTCTCTAAATTTTAATAGACTTACGATTTCATCGAGAATCCGATCCGCTAACTCCTCTTTGGTCATTAAAGGAAGATCTTTGATTTCTCCAGAAGAGAAAAGAAGTTTTACCTGATTGGTATCCACTCCAAATCCAGCCCCTGGTTTCGTCACATCGTTGACCACAATCATATCCAAATTCTTCTCCATCAATTTTTTTTGGGCATTGGCAAGGAGGTTCTCGGTTTCCGCAGCAAATCCAACTAAGATTCGATTTCCTTTCTTTTTCCCTAACTCTTCAAGAATATCCTCTGTTCTCTCTAATTCTAATGAAAGAGAAGAGGTGGTCTTTTTCAACTTCTCCTGACTGACTTTTTTGGGGCGATAGTCGGAGACGGCCGCGGCTTTAATCACAATAGAACAGCTTTCTATGTTTGAAAGAACAGCCCTCCTCATCTCCTCTGCTGTTCTGACCGAGAAGAGTTGGATATCCTCTCGAGGAAGGGAGAGGGAGGTGGGGCCACTCACCAGGAGGACTTCTGCGCCCCTTCGTCGGGCCACTTTGGCCAAGGCATAGCCCATCTTTCCCGATGAACGATTGGTGATCACCCGGACCGGGTCAATCGGTTCTTGAGTGGGTCCAGCAGTGACAAGGATCTTTTCCCCTTTGAGATCTTTTGGGGAGAAGATCTCTTTTATTTTTTCTATTACCTCCTTTAATTCAGCCAGCCTTCCTTTTCCATACCAATGGCAAGCCAGCTCTCCTTCCCCGGGTTCCATGAAGTGGTAACCTCTTTCTCTCAGAGTTTGAACATTCTGCTGGAGGGCTTTATTCTCCCACATATTTACATTCATGGAGGGGACAAAAAGGACGGGGGCCTTGGAGGCCATGACCATGGTGGAGAGGAAATCATCAGCAATCCCATTGGCAATCTTTCCGATGATATTTGCCGTAGCCGGGAGGATCACAATCAATTCAGCCAGATCCGCCAGGGCCACATGACCAATTTTCGTCTCTTCGAGAAGAGTAAAAAGATCGGTGACGACAGGATTTCCAGAAAGGGTTTGAAAGGTGAGAGGAGTAATAAATTGCTGGGCATTTTTAGTCATGACCACATGGACACGGGCTCCTTCTTTTATGAGGAGTCTCACCAACTCAGCAGCCTTATAGGCTGCAATTCCACCTGTGACTCCTAAAACAATCTCTTTTCCATTGAGCATAGATTTCTTATATCATAAAACCCTTCCTTCCTCAATAGAGATTTTATTGGGTCAGGAGAGTAACCCTCTATGGGAAGGTGGGGAAATAGGCCTAAAATCACCTCCACCCTTCGGCGAGGGGTTACGAAGAAGAGTTTAGATATTGACAAAAAAGGAATTAAGTATCATTCTTTAGGGAAGTTAATAAAAGGAAATCATTCTTTTCTAAAGGAGGTTTGTCTTTTATGATCAGAGCCTTCAATAAACATTACAAAAAAGCGATCGATCTCATTGAAAATGCGTCACCCAGCGAGAAGATAGAGATGGCGGAGAGGATTCTCGAATGGTTCAGAGAGCTTCCGGAAGAATATCTTGTTTCCTTGGCACTCTTTTTTAACGAAGTAATCGATGACCTCGGAGATGAAAGTTTGGAAAAGATTGACCTCAAGGTAAAAAGGAGGAAGAAGATCGAAGAGGAGGAGGAAGAAGAGGAAGAAGAATATGAGGAGTATGAAGAGGAAGAAGAGGATTACTACGACGATGAAGAGGAAGAGGATTACTAATCCCTACCTGGCTATTTTGAAGCGGGAATCGCTCGATGATAGGCCCACCGTTCCATTCGCCCTATCTCTTCCTTCATGGTGATGGAAAGAGGGACAATATTGCCAGCAGCAATCACAATATCCTGTTCTGTAAGGGTCCTTCCTTCATGAAAGGCTTCGATCATCGCCCCATTGACCGCCTGCTCAATTTCAGCCCCATTGAATCCTTCAGTGACCTTGGCGAGCATATTCAGGTTTACCTTGGAAGGATCTACTCCATGCTTCTTTAAATGAATCGAAAGAATGGACTTCCTTTCCTGAGGATTGGGGAGGGTAACAAAGAAGATTTGATCAAAACGTCCTTTTCTTAACACTTCAGGAGGAAGAAGTTCGATGACGTTGGCTGTGGCGGCGATGAAGACGAAGGCCTTCTTTTCCTGCATCCAGGTCAGAAACGAAGCAAAGACTCGGGATTGAGTTCCTCCACCTGCCTTCTGACTTTGAATGCTGATGCCTGCCTCAATCTCATCAATCCAGAGGACAGAGGGAGCGACGGTCTCTGCTGTTTGAAGGGCTATCTGTAATGCCTTTTCAGGTTCTCCAACGGTGCCATCATAAAGTCTTGCCATATCGAGATGAAGCAGCGGAATACCCCAGAAGGAGGCGAAGGCCTTTGCACAGAGGCTCTTTCCACATCCTGAAACTCCGGTGATGAGCACTCCTTTGGGAAGGGGAATCCCCTGGGGTTTGTCATTCTGACTCAGAACCCCTGCTCTTTTTCTTAACCAGTCCTTCAGATTTTCGAGTCCACCGATCTCATCGAGGGTAGGTCGATCAGTGACCAGCTTCAAAATTCCTGATTTCTTAATGAGTTGTCCTTTTTCTTCAATGATGGCATCCACGATCGAAGAATCGAGACTACTTCTTCCCATCAAAGCACTTCGAAAAGCACGAGCGACTTGATCCAGGGAGAGGCCTAAAGCCGCTTTGATCATTCGTTCTTTTAATTCTGGCGTAAGAGATTCGGCCAATTTAAAAGAGGGAGGGGAGCTACTCAGAACATGGTTTAAAATCCGTTCTATCTCCGACACATCAGGCATAGGGAGTTCATAGATCACCATGTCTCGGAAAAGTTCTTCGGGGACCACAAGGATCGGGGCGATAATGAAAAGGGTGGCATATCGATTTCGAAGAGCTCGATGGACATCCTTCATCTTTCTTGCTAAAAGAGGATCGGTTTTCATGAAGGAGTGAATTCCTTCGAAAAGATAGAAAGCCTGGTCCGTTCGCCTAATCACCTGATCCAGGGCTTCAAAGGGATCCTTTGAATTCTCGATGGTTTCTTCTTCTGCTCTAAGGCCTTGGAATGGATTCCAGACGAAAAGCTTTGGCCGGGGCTGAAAGGTGGCCGATAATTCTTTGAGAAGGGTTTCTACTCGATCTTCCTCATCCGAGACAATATAAACAATAGAAACCCTTGAGAGGATAAGTTTTCTTAAGTCTTGAAGGATCTGCTGTTTTTTAGAAATTTCGTTCATTTTCTTTAAATTATATACTTATCATTTTATCTCGTCAACGAATCATTATTTTAATCACCTAAACCCTTCCGTGAGGGATGACTCATCGACCTTCTGGGATGGATTACTCAAGCGATTAAATCCGGCCTTGGAATCTCATGTTCACAAGGGACACCCGTCTGGCAGAGACCACAGGAAGGGGGAGGATCGATTAAACCGTATTCCAGTCGCTTAGCCTTGAGAAGTTCGGAGTGGAGATAGTCGTGGCATCTATCTTTATCATGACCTTTCTCTGTGATGGCCCCTGCGGGACATCGCTCGATACACTTTCCACACTTCTCGTTTCTAAATTGGAGACAATGCTCTTTATAATGTCGATATTTCCTTTCGGTGGGTTTTAATTTGAGGGTGGTCACGACGCTTCCGATCCGAACGGCTATTCCTTTTGGAGTGATTAGACCATCACTGAGACTGAACGTACCAAGGCCACAGACATAGGCCACATGGCGCTCTGACCACGGGGAGGCCCACCCTGCCTTCTCGTGACGAAAAGATTGGTAGGAGGAAAGAAGAAGAGGGGCCACGGCCTCAAACCCTAACTCTTCTAAAAATAGAACAAGGTGCCTTCTCAGGGCATTATTGCATGCCTCTCCATAATCTCTTGTATAGGCCCAGAGTTTAGAGGGAAACGTCCTCTCCATTCGATTACTTTTTCGAGTGTCCTCTGAAGCAGGGAGCACCCATGAGATGACACTCACATCGCCCATCTCCGAAAGGAGAGAGGTCTTTCCTTTTTCCTTTAGGGAAATTCCTATGAGCTCTCTCGGGGTAAGATGGAACGGGCCGATGATCGTCTTGAATTCATAAAAAAGAGGATCCATTCCTGAAGCAAACCCGACGAGGGGTTCATCCCAGTAGTGGCCATGATCGAGCTGGAGTCTCCGATTATATTCACTTTCATTAAGAAAGTTTTTAATGACCTGTTCCAGAACCTGATTGGGATTTTTTAGAAAGACGACCTTCTCTTCTTTTGCCATCGATGATGTCCTATCCCTTTTCTATTCCCTTAGAATCAAATCCACCTTTTTCATGAATTCCCGATACCTTGCATCGATACTCCTCGATCGCCATCTTCAGGGCCTCGGCCGCAATCGTGAAACAGGGGGTTTTCTCTTTTGGAAGTTGAGCGAGAATCTCTTTGACTGTTTCTTCAGAAATTCTCAAGGCCTCTTCAATGGTGGTTCCTTTGATTCGCTCCGTCAGGATGGAACTGGTCGCAATGGCTGCACCACATCCATAGGTCTTAAATTTAGCATCCAGGATCTTATTGTCTTGAAACTTTAGAAACATCTGCATGATATCCCCGCAGGAGGCATTTCCTACGGTTCCCACTCCATCGGCGTCAGGGAGCTCGCCTACATTTTTAGGATTCTGAAAATGTTCCATCAGGAATTTAGGATACTTTGCCATCTTCTTTCCTTTCATTATGGGTCACTTTGATCTGATTTTCTAACCGTTTGACCCGCTCCTCGAGCCTCTGATGAAGGTGGAGGAGCATCTTCATGATATCAGAAAGGGGGTCGGGTAGATTTCCATGCTCGAAATCGAGTTCTTCTTTCTCTGGAGTAGGAGTTTCGATGATTCGTCCTGGAACTCCCACCACAGTGGCTCCTGGAGGGACGGATTTTATAACCACAGATCCAGATCCAACTCTTGCTCCATCACCAATGGTGATAGGTCCAAGGACGGTGGAGTTGGAGCCAATGATCACTCGATTTCCTATGGTGGGATGCCTTTTCTTCTTTTCAAGGGTTGTTCCACCGAGCACGACTCCTTTGTAAATCAAACAGTCATCGCCAATCTCGGTCGTCTCGCCGATAACCACTCCCATTCCATGATCAATAAAAAGGCGTCTCCCAATCTTTGCGCCTGGGTGGATTTCAATTCCCGTAACCCATCGATTGAAATGGGAAATTAGGCGGGCCGTGGTATACCATCTTCGTTGATAAAGATAATGGGCAATCCGGTGGAGCCAGAGGGCATGGAGCCCCGGATAACACAGCAATATTTCTATCACGTTTTTTGCTGCAGGATCTCTCTCTTTAATTGTTCGAATATCTTCTTTCAATCGTTCAAACATAGGTTAAAAGATAATTTTTTAATAAGATATTTTCTCCCAAAAAACAACGAATCCGTCTTTTCGGAGAGGGATTCCCAAAGGATGGTCATCCATCCCTCAATACCCCCTCGAGCTTATTCCCAACCTCTGAGTGATGGGTGACAAAGGATTTAAAAGTGACCTCTGAAAAAGTATTTAAAACGAGTTTTATAGACTGGGGAGGTGGGGTGGAA
>JBBIMX010000040.1:0-26472 GCA_037444165.1 Deltaproteobacteria bacterium
GTATCTCAGTCCTCCTTGGAGAATGATCGAACCTAAACTCACAAGGATAGCAAGGATAGAAATCCAAAACGTATATCTCTTCTTTCCAATGAAATCAAAACGAGTGTTGGGAGGAATGATTTCCATTCCAAAGTCCTCTTAAATGCTCAATCGTTTCACCTTCAATCGAAGGGTGAGAAAATCGAATACCCAGCGAGTGACATAGACGGCGGTAAAGATGTTTGCCAGAATTCCAATCGAAAGGGTAACGGCAAATCCCCGAACCGGACCTGTCCCAAATTGATAGAGAAAAAGAGCGGCAATCAGGGTGGTCAGGTTTGAATCAATAATGGTCACAAAGGCACGATGATACCCCTGTTCAATGGCCGCTCGAATCGTCTTTCCCCATCTCAGCTCTTCTTTGATTCGTTCGTGAATCAGAATATTCGCATCCACTGCCATTCCAATCGATAGAACCAGACCGGCAATGCCAGGAAGGGTGAGGGTGGCCCGAAAGATAGCCAGGGCTCCCAACACAAATAACACATTTAGGATAAGAGCGATATCGGCTATCACCCCTGCCCCTCGATAGTAAAAAATCATGAAGAGGACAACGAGAATAGCGCTCACAAGGGTAGAGAAGATTCCCTTCCGAATGGAATCCTGCCCCAGAGAAGGACCGACGCTTCGCTGTTCGATGATCTTTACAGGGGCAGGTAAAGCCCCTGCACGAAGGACAATGGCTAAATCGCTGGCCTCCTTCATATCGAATCGCCCAGTGATTTGCGCCCTTCCTCCGCTGATTTTTTCCTGAATCACAGGAGCGGAATAGACGTTATCATCCAGGATAATGGCCAATCTCTTTTTCACATTGGCCCCTGTGATCTGCTCAAAGAGTTTTGCCCCAATATCATCGAACTCCAGAGCCACATAGGGCTCCCTAAATTGAGAATCAATGGCCACCCGGGCATCCTTCAAAACCTCTCCTGTCATTAAGGTCTTCTCTTTGAGAAGCCATGGGATCTTTTTCGTCCCTCCTGTTTTTGGATCTACCACTCTCTGATAAAGAATGATGGATCCTTCAGGGAGGTTTCCTTTCAGAGCCTCCTCAAGGTTTCCTTCCTCATCGACCAATTTGAATTCTAATAGGGCGGTGCGACCGATGAGGTTGATCGCCCTCTGGGGGTCTCGAATCCCGGGCAACTGGATAAGGATCCGATCTACTCCCTGGAGGGTGATTTCAGGCTCTGAGACTCCAAATTGATCGATTCGATTTCGAATCGTCTCAAGGGCCTGATCAATGGCATTCTTCTTAATCTGTTCAACCTGACGAGGATCAAGAACAAAATTTACCCTCCAGATCCCTTTCTCCAGAGGGGTGGTGGAGAGTTCCTGCAGGATGCTATAGCGTTGACTGATGAGCTTCTCCCACTTCTCTTTATCTCCTGAAACCTCCATGACGATCTGATTATTCTTCTCTCTCTCAAGCTTTCCGACTGGAACTCCTCTGTCTCGCAGATCCTCACGGAGATTATTTTTAATCCGTTCCAGATAACTTTCTACCGCCTTTTCGGCTTCAACCTCCAAGACAAGATGCATCCCACCCTGTAAATCAAGACCCAGATGAATCTTCTCCGTAGGGATCACTTTAAAATACCAGGAGGGAAGCTCTGAAATCACCGTGGGAAGAAACAGAAGGACGGCAAAGAGGGTAACGGCCGTATAGAGGATCAATCTCCATCTGAGACTTTTTCTCATCTTGGTTCAATCCAAAATCTTCTCTCCCCACCCGATGAAATCTATCAGGGAGAGACAAAATGAAACCAAGGGCTCTCTTTTAGAATCCCTTGGACTCCAGAAACATAGCCTATTGCTTTGTTTTTTTCAAGGGGATAAAAAAATTAAACAGGCCCAGGAAATCCATCCTGGGCCTGTTGTCAATCGTTTTAATGCTTAGAGGAGTTTATCGCACATCGCTCCATTTTCCATATCTTTCTCTGAGGATTCGATGGAGGATCTTCCCTGTAGGAGTCATGGGCATTTCTTCATCCTTAATGAAATCTACCGATTTTGGAATCTTGTAGCCGGCAATCTTTCCACGGCAATACTCAATCAATTCTTTCTCGGTGACACTCATTCCCTGCTTTAAGGTTACGACCGCCTTTACCGCTTCACCCCATTTCTCGTGAGGAACGCCGATGACCGCCACATATTTGACCGCAGGATGGGATCCGATCACGTTCTCCACCTCCGATGGAAAGACATTCTCCCCTCCCGTGATGATCATATTGGCTTTCCTGTCTACCAGGACATAGTAGCCATCTGGATCCCTGTAGGCCATATCTCCAGCAGAGAACCACTCTCCCTTGAAAGCGGCTTTGGTTCGCTCCGGATCTTTCCAGTATTCCTTAAAGACATGGGGAGTGCGGGAATAGAGTTCTCCTACCTGACCATCCGGCACCTCCACCCCATTCTCATCTAAGATCTTGATTCGATCTGTTCCCCAGATTTCTCTCCCAATGGATCCCAATTTTTTAAACTGTTCTTCTGGCCGAAGCAGGGTCACCAAACCCGCCTCGGTGGATCCATAGGCTTCCCAGAGTTCTGCATTTTTGAAATAGTCCATGATAGCCAACTTCGTGTCTCTTCGGGCAGGAGCCGAAGAGATAAGGAGTTGTCGGATGGAACTGACGTCATATTTCTTTTTAATCTCATCGGGGAGCGAAAGGATCATAATGTAATGGGTGGGTACCAGAGAGGTAAAGGTGATCCTTTCCTTTTCAATCGTTCTTAGCAGGTCTTCAGGATCGAAGCTCACCATATTATATACGAAGACCCTTGCGCTCACGTAGGTATAGGTAAAGGAGTAGAAGATTGAGTTGATATGACACATGGGCATGACCAGCATGACACAATCATCCGGACGGAGCCCCATGTTGATGGCATTTAAAATATACTGAGACACATTACTCTCATGAGTTCTTACAACCCCCTTCGGTTTTCCTGTAGTTCCAGAGGTATACATCAAATTCCATATATCCTCTCCATCGACCACCACATCAGGCTCCTCGGGGGAGGCCTGGGCAATCAATTTTTCATAAGACTGGTATCCTTCGGGGACATTCTCATCCCCCCAGTAGACATAATTCTCGGGAGGAATGGTGGGAAGCTTGCTCCTCAGGGAGTTCACCAATGGAACAAACTCTTTGGCGACAAAGAAGGCTTTACATTCTGAATGATTGATAATGTATTCAATCTCTGGAGCAGCAAGACGAAACATAATTGGAACGGTGATCTGTCCTCCCTTGGCTGAGGCGGCATAGATCTCCATCCACTCCACACAATTATAGGCAAGAATGGCAAATCGATCTCCCTTCTTTACCCCTAACTGGTTCAAGGCATTTGCTAAACGACAACTCCTCTCATTCCATTCCTTGAAGGTCATCTTCCTGAACTTATCTCCGGCTCCAGGCTTATCGGGATAATGCATGGCCATCATCTTAAGGACTGTCCCTGCAGTCATCCATTTACTAATGGTCATAAAATTCCCCTCCTTTTTAATTTAAAATTTGTGATTTTTTTCATTATCATTTTTACAGAAAATTGTCAAGTGATTTCTATGACTTCTTGTAATCCATCAATTGTTGCTTTTCCCTCTCTCTCATTCGGTCGCCAATAACGGTGACGGAGGAAGTGAAGAGATGAAGGAGTTTTGAATGAGGGATATAGATGAAAAAGAGAAGGCTGGGAATCACATGGAAATACCACAAAAAATCAGGGTTGATCGTCACTCCCCTAAGGAATATAGAGATGGAGTATCCTCCAAAGGAGAGCCAGTTGTTTGCGCTCGGGGGAGTAAAGTTGGCCATATAGACCCGATTGGCAACCACCTCCGGGTGGGCGATTCGATACCCCTCGATAAAGAATCCCGAAAGCTCTAAAAAAAGGATAAAGCAAAGAGAGGTGATATCTTCCTCTTCAGTTTTTAATTGGGGAGGCCTTAAGATGAACCGGCGGATGAGGGCCATGACGCACCCAACGAGGATAAGAAAACTGAAAAATTCAAGAAAAAAGTCGAGAAAAGGACGAATGGCACCTGTCTCAAAGGCGTGGGCAAAGGAGAGAAAAGGCAGCGAATGGCTCCACTCCACCAGATAGCCCGTAGTCAATCCTTTGATCATATCGACGATGAAGGTGGCTACAAACCCAAAAACAAGAAAACTATGCGCAAGCCACCGATAGAAGGATTGGCCATAGAGCTTTCGATGAAAAAGGACATCGGTGATGGTGATCTGAAGATACCAGATGGGCCTCTTCCAGAACCCCCTCCAGCCTCTCCTTAATAGAACCCAGAGTTTCTGCCAAGAAGTGGCATTCTCTGCTCCTTTCACTGTCCCCTGAAGATAGAGGCCTATGCGAAATCCCATCCCCAAGAGAAAAAGAATCAGCGAAGGAATGAACATGGCATAGAAGAGAGTATGTTTATCCATAAAACCTTCCTGACGAAAACGCCCTATTTCATATGTTTTAAAACCAATTCTGTCAAATTGAGTGCTTTTATAGGTATCTTCATTCTTCTTGCTGTGGTCATGATGGTGCGGATACACTGTTGGCATGAGGTCACAACGACCTCTGCCCCCGTCTCTTGGATCTGTTTAATCTTCTCCCTTGCCAGGGCAGCGGAGAGTTCCGGGTCAATCATCTCGAGGTTTCCCCCACCTCCACAGCACTTACAATAGGGCCCATGATCTTTCATCTCCACGAGTTCTACCCCTGGCATGGCCCTAAGGATGGCCCTTGGAGGATCGTAAAGGCCACTGGCTCGACCCAAATCACAGGGGTCATGATAGGTCACCTTTACCCTCTCTTCCTTGAAGGAAATCTTTCCCTCTTGAATTAAGCTTAAAAGGAATTGGGTGAAGTGGAACAGATTGATCTCGGAATGATACTCCTCTTTCCAGGTATGGAAGCAGGAAGGACAGGTAAAGATCGCCGTGTGAGCCCCCTTCTTGCGGACCACCTCTAAATTGTGAGCCATCATCTCTTCGGCTTCTTTTCTCATCCCTGCACCGATCAATGGAAATCCACAGCACCACTCCGCCCCTCCCAAAAGGGCAAAATCCACCTGAGCCCGTCTCATAATATGGACCATTCCCTGAGGAATCTTATGGACCATAGGAAAGTAGGAGGCCACACAACCGACAAAATAGATGACCTCCGCCTTCTCTTTTTGATACCGATGCTCTGGGAGATCACCCATCGCCTCCAGCCATTCGATCCTTCCTTCATTGTCCAACCCCGAAATATTGTGCTCTGTTAACACATTCTTCTTAAGGGTATCGAATTCCTTGGGGTAATATCCTAACTCTACCAGAACCTCTCTTAATCCTATCCAGAGCTCTTTTGAGTGAATCGATACCGGGCAGACCATTCCGCATTCCCCGCAGAGGGTGCAGCGATAGACCATCTCAGAAAACTTCTTCAGTTGATCTTCACTCAGTTTTTTAGGCCCAAAGATCTTCGCCCAAATTCCATACTGAGAGCGAATGAACCGTTTGATGGCCTGGATCTTCCCTCTGGGATTGATCGCCTCTTCTTCCCGCTCGATGTAAATTGGACAGTATCGGAGGCATTCTCCACAGCGGGTACAGGCATCGATCTCGAGGATTTGTCTAGGAGTGAGTCTGGAAAGTTTCATCGTTTCTATTTCTTCTTGATCCTTTCCATTTCTGACTTAATGAATCCCTCGAGGTCACCCACTTTCATTAATTTGCCGAGTTCCTCCTCAAGCTTTGAAGGAGTCATTTTAAACATCCATCCCTTATCATAAGGACTTTGATTAATCAGTTCAGGGGAATCCTCAAGGGCTTCGTTGATGGATTCGACCTTTCCAGAGAGGGGAGCATAGATCCGCCCCACCCATTTGCCGGATTCCATGGAACCACAAGGTTTATCCTGTTCTACCGACCTTCCAACAGAAGGGAGTTCCACGTAAACAATTTCGCCTGCCAATTTTTGAGCGAAATCGGTCGTTCCCACGGTTACACTATTTCCATCTACCTTCGCCCAGAAGTGTTCCTTATGATAATAAAGATCGTCCGGAAATTGGTACCCTTCGATTTCCATGGATGAAATCCTCCTTTCTTTTTTTTGGAGCTATATAATATAAAAACCAATGAATCACAAGTTTTTTAATCGGAAGTCTTTTTTGATTCCAGGGCTTTTAAAAAAATTGAAATTGTCGTCAATTTTATTTTATAAATGTTCTAAAGAAGTTTTAAATCCAAAAAGGAGGTCATCGATGGACATCATTCAAGAGCTGATCAAAATTGTGGGTGAGAAGAATGTAAAAACTGACCAGATCGAAAGACTCTGCCATTCGAGGGATATGTCTGTCCACGAGGGAATTCCGGATGCCGTGGTCTTTGCCAAAACCACCGAAGAGGTTTCAAAAATCCTCAAGCTCGCTTACGAAAATGAGATTAAGGTGATCCCCAGAGGTTCGGGAACGAGTACCACTGGAGCGGTCCTTCCCTGTTTTGGAGGAATCATTCTTGATGTGAGCCGAATGAACAAAATTAAAGAGATCCATCGAAAGGATGGCTATGCAGTCGTCGAACCGGGTGTAATCTGTCAACAACTCAACAATGCCCTTGCTCCCACCCATTTTTTCCCTCCTGACCCTGGCAGTGCCACGATCGCCTCGATCGGTGGCATGGTCTCGACCAATGCCAGCGGAAATCGTGCCATCAAATACGGGACGACCAAAGACTATGTCATGGCATTGGAAGTCGTCCTGGCTGATGGAAGAATCTTAAGGACAGGATCCACCGCCCCCAAGACCTCTGCAGGATATGACCTGGTTCATCTCTTTTCTCGGGCAGAGGGAACACTCGGGGTCATCACAGAAGTCACCGTCAAGATCCTTCCTATGCCTGAATATATTGCTTTCGCCCAACTCTGGTTTTCCGATGTGGAGGATGCTGGAAAAGCGGCGGAAGGAATTCTCGGAGCAGGCATCCCTCTCTCTTCTTGTGAAATTCTGGATCGGCTCTCCATTGAAGTGGTGAACAAAGCGATGGGGCTGAACATTCCTGAGAATGTCGGATGCATCCTCTTCATTGAGATTGATGGAAACAAACAGGCCGTAAAAGAGAATATTGAAAAAATTAATCGGATTGCGAAGGAATGCCATAGCCTGGGTGAGCAATGGGATGATGATCCGAATAAACGTCTCAAGATGTGGGCAGGCCGTCAAGGCCTGGTCCCTTCCCTCTCCAAAGTGAGACGTGGAGCCAAGCTGGTTCCCCTGGTGGAGGATTTCGGTGTGCCGATCTCCAAGATCCCGGAGACGATTCGAAAACTCCAGAAGTTAAGAGAGAAACATCATTTCCCCATCCCCATTTTCGGCCATATCGGGGATGGAAACCTTCACGCCGTCCTGATCATTGATGGCCGAAAGAAGGAGGAATGGGAGGTGGCCAGAAAGATCGCTCAGGATTTTATCGACCTTACTATGGAACTGAAAGGGACACTTACCGCGGAGCACGGAATTGGTCTGGCCAAAGCACCTTATATTCATCATGAACTGGGAGTGGGCCAGGAGGTGATGAGAGCGATCAAAAAAGCCCTGGACCCCAAAAATATCCTTAATCCCGGGAAATTAGGGCTCGATGACAAGGTGAAGGACATCTACGACTTCTTTACTTATAAAGAATTCATTGAACATCCCGAAAAGATCATCAGCTTCGGCCAAGAGGTCGACAATGAGATTTTTGCCTGTATCAACTGTGGATTCTGTCGGGCGGGTTGTACGGTTTATGCACGCACTGGATTGGAATCTGAAAATGCTCGTGGAAGAGTGATCCAGGCCTACTATCTGATGAAGGGAAAACTGAAACCTTCTCGCGAGATGGCTGAAAAGTTCTACCTCTGTACGACCTGCCTGAACTGCAAAGCCACATGCCCAGCCGGGGTGATGGTATCCGAAATCGTTGAGGCGGGAAGACGGAAATTGGTCGAGGCAGGGTTTCTCCCCGATATCCATAAGACCCTGATGGAAAATCTGAAGGCCACAGGAAATCCCTTCGGGGAACCAAAGGAGAAGCGTACTGATGTTTTTCCTTCATCCTTTAGACCTCAATCTGGACCGGTCGATACCCTGCTCTTTGTGGGTTGTGTCGCCTCCTATCAAGACGTTAACATTGTCCCCAACACCATGGCCATCCTAGATAAGGCAGGAGTCTCCTATACCGCGTTGGGAAAAGAGGAGAATTGTTGTGGATATATCTCCTATTTAGTGGGAACGGAAGAATTTAAGGAAGCCGGAAAAAAGAATATCGAACTGTTTTCAAAAATCAAACCGAAACAGATTGTCACCACCTGTGCAGGATGCTATAAAACCTTCAAAGAGCTTTATCCTAAATATCTCTCCTCCGATCTTCCTGTCGTTCATGCCATAGAGTATATGAATCAATTGATTCAGAATGGGAAGATTAAATTTAAGGATGGAAATTCCATGAAGGTGGCCTACCATGACCCTTGTGACCTGGGTCGGCATCTCAACATCTTTGAGCCTCCGAGGGAACTCCTTCAAAAGATTCCAGGCGTGACTCTGGTGGAATTTAAGAATAACCGTCTACTGGCTAAATGTTGTGGAGGGGGAGGAGGACTAAAAGCCTTCAATACCGATCTCTCTGCCGAGATTGCCTATCAGAGGGGGCTTGAGGCTCTTGAAGTAGGAGCGGATCTCATCGTCTCGGCCTGCCCAGCCTGTAAGGCCAATCTTCAGGTGGCCGCCGCACGGATTCGGAAGGAGAAAAAAGGCCGTCTCAAGGTGATGGATATCACAGAACTGGTGGCCGAAGCCCTCGCCTAACTCTAATCAGCCCAAACTTAAAGGGGGAGTTTTCACTCCCCCTCATTCAATCCATAGAAATCCTTTTTTAGCAAAATCCTCTTCTATTCCCCTTAGATCAGATGACAAAATTTTTCATGAATTTAAAGGAGAGAAAATAGAAAGGGCGATTTCATCATCAGGATTACTTATTAAAGTAGTCTTGCCAGAGCTCTTCGATATGGTCAATCCATTCCCTAAATTCATAGAGAAGGCTCAATTCGTCTAAATAATCCTCTATGGAATGGGCTGAGGCCCTCTCAATGAATCTCTTGCAGACCCCCTCAAAATCCGATCCATACTCTTTACAACCGATGGACTGAATGAGACTGGAGTCCACCGGGAGGTTTAAAAAGGGGGTACCCCATTCATCGTAAAACCTTCCATAAATACACCGAAGGCACTTCTTCTCTCGTAATTGAATGGCCCGATCAATCTCTTCATCGACCGCCTCTTGCATCATTCTTCTTAAGAGAAAAACCCTCTCCCGATAGCTCAGGGTTCGAGCCAATCGAATAATCTCCCGTTTTATCTCTTCAATGGATCTTGAAATCTCATCGATTAGGATGTCCGGAGTAAAGGTCTGTTTCAGTCGATAGAGTCGGATCTCTTGAAGGATCAAACTCTTTATTTCGGATCTCAATCCTTCCTTAATCTCCTCATCCATACGGAGGATAAAATATCATAACTATTTTATTTGTCAATCATGAGGTTTGTATTTTTCCAGTAACGGTCCATTCGGAAGTATTGGAGGGTTTTATGAAATCTTTCCAGATGAAGAGGATCCTCCGAAAATCCAAAAAGATGGGTAGGGCAGGAGCAGTCCGTTGAGCCAAATCCTTTGACGTTCCATTCAGAAATCTCTCCGATCGCTTTTGCAATATGGCATTCCAGTCGCTCGCTGCATCGAATGGGAAGGAGGGAATGAAATTGAGCTACGGCCCTTAATTCATCGATATGCCATCGATGCCTCTTTCTTAGATGGCGATGCCTCTCCATCCTCCGGCTCAAATGGCCCATTGATGAACCCACATAGATATAGTATCCTTTCCTAAAAAGCAGGCTTCTTAAGACCCCAATCCGAATCCTTCTTGCCCGTGGCAAGTGGAGGATGAATAGATAACTCCCCCGATCCTCCACCTCCTTTTCAAGATAAGAGAAGGGAATCTCGAGGATCTTCACTTCCTGTCTTAGAGAAAGAGCCTCTGTCCAGTGAATAGCAAGGGCGAGAAACTGGACCTTCTCCCTGACATTGAGAAACATTTTTGAAAACTCTAAATCCGTATGATAATCCGGCATAAAGACCTCGGCATAAGGCCAGTGAACAACGAAAAGAACAGCGGTTCTGATCCCCTGCTCTGAAAGTCTTGCCAGTTCAAAGAGGTGCCGTCTTCCTCTCTCGGTGATGGCATCCGGAAACATGGCCACCTTCTCTCCAAAAAGGGTACAGGACTTCACCTCTAGAACCACCTCTTCCCCTTTCTCTTGGAGAAGAAAATCGAATCGATGGGGACCGATTTTGACCTCTGACCGGAGCACTCTGGCCTTCTCGAACCCTGGAATCATTCCGTTTTGAAGAAGATATTTTGCCACTTCATTAGTTCGATGGGTATGCAGCATAATGGGAACTCCTTCTCGCTCCACGGCTACGGCTGTATAGAGATACTTTCGACCCTGAGAGGGAACCTCCTTGAGGAGATAGACCGTCCGCTCGGGCAAAAGGAGTTCAAGAAGCCTTCCAGGATTGGGAAGGAAAGCAGAAATCATCCCTCTTCCCACTCTGCATCGAACCAAAAATCGATTGGGTCTTTCTACGAATCTTCCTTTAATCAATCTCTCAGAAAAGAGTTTCACCGACCCCTCTCTTTGTGTCTATCCTTTGGGTTCTTCGGGAGATAAGGCCTTCGTATCAAAATTTGTAAATTGAAAAAAAGAGAGAGAAGTAATAGAATTTTTAATCGATGCGAGTCCCCCTCATCCCCCTCGAAGGGAAAAAGATCCCTCGTTTGCTTTTCTCCATCTCCCTCAAAAACCCGGAGGACCATCAACCCCTATTATACCTGATGAGAAGACTTTATGAAGAAGGCTTCTCATGCCTTGATCTTCCTACCCCTCATCACCTCCAGCGATTAAAGGAACTGAGGGAACTTACAGAAGATGAAAACCTGATCGGCTTCGGTCATATAGGAGTAGAGAGCGGGACTTCCCTTTTAGGGAAACCGATCGAGCAATTCGAATCAAAAATCGTCTCCACCCTGATAAAGAACTTTTTGCCATCCCAGTGGATGAAAAAACTCTTTCCTTTACCTAAATTGGGTGAGGTCTTGACTCAAAGAGAGATTGATCGAATCACCTTTGATCCATCCCGCTTTGATGAAGCCCTCTCTTGTTTCCATCCCAAAGAGACTCCCTTCCTCCTCATGGGTGGAAAATATAATGATTGGCTACTGACCTTGGGAAGGGTGGACCTTCTTCAAGTTTCCATCTCAAAGATCCGGGAGAATGGATTTATCCCCATCTTCTCCGCCCAGTGGCCAACCCTTGTTCTTCCAAAGGCGAAACCTCTTGAAGTGGCGGCCTACGCCATACCCATCCATCCTAAAAAGAGCCTCTTTGATTTTGATCAGACCTGTGAAATGGTAAAGAAGTTTGACAAACCCATCATCGGCCTCAAACCCTTTATGGGGAGGAGAGATTTAAAGAAATTAAAGGCCACCTTCTCTTTTCTTTTTAATGAACTTAAGGTCTATTTAACCATCGGGGAGGTTTCCTCTGAGTTGGAAATGAAAATGGCCCTCAAGGGGATCACAGAAATCCCTTCCTTTATCCCTTTCCAAAGAACATGATCGCTCCGGCCACCAGAGGAATGGTAAGATTGTCATCGATTGGGATGGGAAGGAGCTCGATCAAGGTGGTGATTAATGCGGATAGAGTTCCTGAAAGACGATCCACTCCGGGGTAGGTCCAGACGATCAAAAGTGAGGTGAACAGAAAGGCCAGAGCCCCTTCCATGGTTTTCTCAAAAATCGATATCCTTCCAAAAGCCTTTCCAACCAGGGCCGCCGCAGTGTCTGAAAGGATGAGAATCAGCAGGCTGGCAATGGCGATGGGCTTGGGGAAAAAGAGGATGGTGAGGATAGAGGAGAAGAGGAAATAGGTAGATCCCATCAAATTCCGCTCTTCCTCTTCCCTTAAGACCCTTCCAAAAAAATACTTTCGAAAGAGAAGTGCCAGAGGGGGGTGAAAACGACGAAGAAGATCGACCGAAAGATAGACCAAAAAGAAGGGGATAAGGAAACCAAGAACAATCCTTTCGGAGCTCAATCCGTATCCAATGGGGATGATGAGAGTGGCCAGATGGACAATCTTTCTTTTTATTTCGAGGCCTGGAATCATCGGAAGTCTCTAAACTCTCCAAAATGGATCAATTAAGGAAGCCTTCCATTATTTAGGCCGCCTTTAATCTCCTCAGATGATCCACCTCTTCGGGTGTGAGAAAACGGAAATGGCCTACCGGAAGATTCCCCAATCGGATTGGACCATATTCTACTCGTTTCAATTTTAATACCGGGTGTCCGATAGCGGCAAAAAGTCTTTTCAACAGATGGGTTCTTCCCTCTGTGACCGTGATCTGAATCCAACTGTTTTTTTCTCTCTCCCGAAGGATCTGAATGGATTGGGCTTTTGCCAGACCGTCTTCAAGTCTTATTCCTTTTTTCAATAGGTCCAATTTTTTCTCACCCGGAACTCCCTGGACCTTCACCCAATAGGTTCGGGGAATTAAAAATTTGGGATGGCTGAGGTGATAGGCAATCTCTCCATCGTTGGTCAGTAAAAGAAGCCCTTCTGCATCAAAATCAAGTCGACCCAGAGGGTAGAGCCTCCATTTTATCTTTCCTAAGAGGTCCATGACCGTGGGTCTCCCTTTGGGGTCTTTAACAGTAGAGAGATACCCCCTGGGTTTATTTAACACAAGGGTAATCTTGGGCTCGGGCCGAGGAATTCTCTTCCCATCGACCTTGATGTGGTCCTTCTCGGGATCAGCCTTTGCCCCCAATTGAATGACCTTCCCATTTACGGTGACCCTTCCTTCAAGGATGATTTTTTCAGCCTCTCTCCTGGAAGCCATCCCCGCTTTTGCCAGAATCTTCTGAACCCTCTCAAGAACCACTGTTCAATTTCCTCCTTCATTCTGAATCAAAGGTTCTTCTTTTGAGGTCTCCTTCCCGGAAGCAGGGGGCTGGATCTCTTTAAGAGTGGGAAGGTCGTCCAGGGATTTGAGATGAAAGAGCTCAAGAAAGGCCTGGGTTGTCCCGTAAACGAGGGGTCTTCCGGGAATCTCTCTTCTTCCCATGATTTTGATCAATCCCTTTTCAAGAAGGGTCCTCAAGACCCACCCCGAATCCACGCCTCGAATCTCTTCGATCTTGGCTCGAATGATGGGCTGTTGATAAGCAATTATTGCCAGAGTTTCCAGGGCAGACTGGCTTAACTTAACCGGTTTTGCCTTTTTAAGTCGACTGATCCATGGTGCCCATTTAGGTTTGGTCCGAAATTGATACCCCCCTCCCACCTCCACCAGTTCAATCCCTCTGGACTCCTCTCGATACTCCTCCTGGAGGCGACGTACCCCCGAAAGGACCTCCTCCTCACTCCATTCAGGGAATATCTCTCGAAGGGCCTCTAATTTTAAGGGTGTATGGGTTACAAAAAAGAGGCTCTCAAGAATAGGCTTAAGGTCTATCTCACCCATAGGGCACCCCTCTTTGTATCAACAGTTTATTTTGATTCGAAAACATCTATTTTTTGATTCGTATGGATCGAAGCAATGGCATGCTTGTAGAGCAGTTGATCGGTTTCCCCCCGCAACAAGACACAGAAGTTATCAAAGCTAAGAATCGTCCCATCTACCTTTCGGCCTCCTATCAACTCTACGGTAACGTGAGCCCGATCTTTGCGAACACGATTAAGGAACTGATCTTGAATATTGATCTGATTCTTCGCCATTTTTACCTCCTTTCTTTTAAAAAAGACATCACCTCCACAAAAATCCCCTTGCGGTCATCGAGGGGATTTCTCCAACGAACCTCCGGATCAGCCTTAAACCATGTCCACTGTCTCTTGGCATAGTGACGGGTATCCCTTTTCACCAACCGGATCGCTTCCTCAAGGGATATCCGATTTTTCAGAACCTGTACCATCTGTCTATAACCCAAGCTCTGCATGGGTTTCAATTCTTCCCCGTAGCCCATCTGAAGGAGACCTTTGACTTCCTCCAAAAACCCCCTTTCCATCATCTGATCCACCCTCTCATCGATCCTCTGGTAAAGTTCCTTTCGATCCATCTCCAGTCCAATCTTAAGGGTCTCGTAAGGTCTCTCTCCAAAACGATGCTGCTCGTGAAAGAAGGAGATAGGCATTCCCGTGGATTCAAAGACCTCAAGGGCTCGAATCACTCGGTAAAGATCATTAGGGTGAAGACGGGCCGCCGTTTTGGAATCGACAAGTTTCAACCTTTCGTAAAGAAACGCTCTCCCTTTCTCTTCTGCCTCTCTTTTTAACCTTTCCCTCACCTTGGGATCCACTGAAGGACTTGGAAAGATTCCTCGCAGGAGAACCTTAATATAGAGACCTGTTCCTCCAACCACAAAAATAGATTTCCCCTCTCGGTGAAGTTGATCAATGATTCTCCTTCCAAGGGTTCGATAGAGAGCAGCATGAAAGGGTTGATCAGGGGTTACCAGATCGATCAGATGATGTTTGACCCTCCTCTGTTCTTCCGGAGTGGGTTTGGCGGTTCCGATATCCATATAGCGATAAACCTGCATCGAATCGGCATTAATGATCTCCCCTCCCAATGCTTCAGCCAACTCGATGGCTAACTTAGATTTTCCCACTCCGGTGGGTCCGAGAAGGATGACCACTCGAGGTCGATCCCTCTCCATCGATGGAACCATACCGGTTGCATTTTAATGAATTCTCATATAGACTTCAAGGTAAATAAACAAGTTCCTGATCCTTATATGATCGGGTCTGAATTATTTCTATCCTTGGCCGAGAGTTTAAACATTTTGATTCTTTAGGGAGTAAAGAAATGCCAAATCAAGAAATTCGAAGTCTTTATGAAATCTCCCAATTCCCTCCCCAGAAAAGCCTCTGGGAATACTTTCTTGGAATCATCACCATCCTCTCGGAATACTTCCCCATTGACTACTCCGTTCTCTTCGTTCGGGATTCAAAGAAAGATTGTCTCCGATTGGAAGGACTATTTGGGGCGAAAAAAGAAATCCATCCTTTTTCCTGCCCCATTCATCAAGGAACAATAGGAGAAGTCTTCCAATCTCAAAAACCTGGGGTGATTCACGATCTAAATCGAGAGTCCCTTTATGAAGAAATGATGAAGACTACGAAATCGAGCCTTTCGATTCGCACTCCCCTTCTCTGTACCCCTCTCATCTCTGAAGGTGAACCTTTTGGTCTCATCCTCCTTCCCTCCCTCTACGGAGGGAAGGAAAAATTGAGGGAGGAACTGCGGTTTCTCACAGTCCTCTCAGCCCTCATTTCTCCGATGGTCAAAAAATATTATCTCAGGGAGGAAGATTCAAAATCGAAACAGAGCAAAACCAAACTGAGGACATCCCTTCTTGAAGAGATATTGGCCGAAAGATTGAACGAGGTGTTAAATAAGATCGATCCTTATGTAGAGGCCAACAATAGAATAGGCCTTCTGGATGAGATTATTGGATATGTGGAGAAGATGATGATTCAGTCCGCCCTCAAAAGGGTAGATTTTGTTCAAACCACTGCTGCCCAGCTCCTTGGAATCAACCGTAACACCCTTCGAGCAAAGATGAAACGGTATAAAATCAAAGCCCCCTGAGGAGAATCCTATGAATGATGAAAATAAGTCAAAGCTCAAGCTTCTTTCTCAGCAATGGGGAGCCTCCTTATTCGGAGTAGCACGACTCGATGAAATTCCGAGAGACCAGATTCTTCTACCAGGCCGTATCCTCGATCGGCTTCCTTTAGCCCTCTCGATCGGGTTTCACCTCTCTGAGGGAGTTATCGAAGAGATCGAGAACCAACCCACCCCTCTCTATTTTCATCATTACCAGAGAGTCAATATTCTTCTCGATACGATAGGGCTAAGAATCACCTCCGCCATCCAGGAATTAGGTTTTCAGGCCCTTCCCATCCCAGCCTCTCAAATCGTGGATTGGAAGAACCAGAGGGGACACCTCTCCCATAAACGAGTGGCAAGGCTTGCCGGACTTGGTTGGATAGGGAGAAACAACCTTCTTGTAAACGAACGGTTTGGATCCAGAATCCGCTTAGTGACCATCCTTACCAATCTTCCCCTTGAAGTGGACTCGCCAGCGAGCAGAGACTGTGGTTCCTGTCGCGGCTGTCTCTCGGTCTGTCCTGCAGGAGCCATTTCAGAGAGGGTTGAAGAGTTTGATCACATCCGTTGCTATGAACAATTAAGAATCTTTGCTAAAACCCTCCATTTCAGCCATAATATTTGTGGGGTCTGCGTCAAGGCCTGCAAAGGAAAAGAATAGACCAAGAATAATGGAATGGCGGGAAAATTCTCTCATCCCTCTTCAAGAGACTTCGATGTGATTGTCATCGGGGGAGGACATGCAGGGATTGAAGCCTCTCTCGCCTGTGCCCGATTAGGCCATCCTACCCTCCTGATCACTCAGAAGATCGAACAGATTGGCTATATGTCCTGCAATCCTGCAGTGGGAGGGTTAGCGAAAGGCCATCTGGTAAAAGAGATCGATGCCCTGGGCGGTGAGATGGCAAAGGCGACCGATGAAACAGGCATCCAGTTTCGTCAACTCAACACAGGGAAAGGCCCTGCTGTTCGGTCCTCTCGGGCCCAGGTAGACCGCCACGCCTACCGGCTTCGAATGATCCGTGCGGTCCAGTCACAGGAAAATCTCACCCTCCTTCAGGCCACCGTAGAAGAGATCCTGGTGGAAAGGGAGCGGGTCTTTGGGGTGAAAACAGATTCCAAGGATATCCTCTCTACCCGAGCCCTTATCCTTGCTCCCGGGACCTTTATGAATGGGCTCATCCATATCGGACTGACCCATTTTCCTGCTGGAAGGATTGGGGATCCCCCCTCCCTGGGTCTTTCGGATTGTCTGAGGAGACTTGGATTTCGTGTGGGTAGGCTTAAAACGGGAACGACACCAAGACTGGATGGAAGAACGATCCATTTTGAAAAACTGACCCCTCAGTATGGGGATGAGGACCCCATCCCTTTCTCCTTCTCTACAGAAAAGATTGAGACCGAACAAATCCCTTGTTATATTACCTACACCAATCCCACCACTCATGAAATCATCCGAAGCGGTCTTGACCGCTCTCCCCTTTATCGCGGGATTATAAAAGGGATCGGTCCGAGGTATTGTCCATCGATCGAGGACAAGGTCGTCCGTTTTTCAGACAAAAAAAGACACCAAATCTTCCTCGAACCGGAGGGAAGGGATACGGATGAGTATTATCCCAATGGAATTTCGACCAGTCTCCCTCTGGATATTCAGATTCGGATGCTTCATTCCATTGAAGGCCTTGAAGAAGTGGAGATGATTCGACCGGGATATGCGGTGGAGTATGATTTTGTTGATCCGACAGAGCTCAAGCCTTCTCTTGAGGCGAAAAAGATTCGAGGACTCTTCCATGCAGGACAGATCAATGGAACCTCAGGCTACGAGGAGGCAGCGGCTCAGGGCCTCATCGCAGGGATCAATGCATCCATGTATGTTCAGGGAAGGGAGCCATTTATCCTCAAGCGTTCGGAGGCTTACATCGGGGTACTGATCGATGATCTGGTGACTAAAGGAACCTCTGAACCTTACCGTATGTTTACCTCCCGTGCAGAATATCGCCTCCATCTCAGGGAGGATAATGCCGACCTTCGGCTTAGAGAGAAGGGCTATGAGATTGGATTGGTCAAAGAGAGTGAGTATCGAACCTTTCTTGAGAAGCGAGAGGCCATCGAACGAACCCTTCAGATTCTTTCCCAAACCAAGATTACCCCGATCGAAGAAACTCAGAGGATTCTTCAACGTCTTGGCAGTGCCCCTCTGAAAAAAGAAACCACCTTAAAAGAGATCCTCAAAAGACCTGAAATCCATTTTGACCATCTTTTCGAATGGGAGGAGGGTCTAAAACAGCTAAAGAAAGAGGTCAGAGAACAGGTCGAAATTCAGGTGAAGTACGAAGGCTATATAAAAAGGCAGTTAGAACAGATCGAACGGTTTAAGAAGCTTGAGGAAGTCTCTTTCCCCGAAGGTTTTGATTTCGCTACTGTGATCGGACTATCGACAGAGGTCAGGGAAAAACTCATAAAGATTAAACCCATCTCCTTGGGCCAGGCCTCCCGAATCTCTGGTATCACCCCAGCAGCCCTCTCCATCTTAATGATCAACCTCAAAAAACAGGGATATCTTTAAGGAAATATTGAGATTAACGGTGGGGTTCAATAATGACCTTGATGGACTCTTTTGCCTCGGCTACCAGCTGAAATCCCAAACCAGTATGAGATAGGGGAAGTCGATGGGTAATCATCTCTTTCAGGGGAAGGCGATGGGTGAGAATGAGGTCGATCGCCTGAACAATATCCACAGGAGCACCTCCATAGGTAGGAAGAAGCGTAATTCCATCGTTCCAGAAACGGAAAAAAGGAAGGACAAAATTAAGCTCCGGCTCCAATGGGGCAAAGCAGAGTATCGTCCCTCCTCTCTCAACAGTCTCAAGGGCCTGTCGGTAGGCGGAGATACTTCCGGCACAAACAATCACCAGGTCCGCCAGAGCTCCCCGATTGAGTTCGCGAATATTTTCGGAACTGACGTCTTTTGCAAGTAGGACCTCATCGGCGCCAAATTTTCGAGCGGCCTGAAGTCGAAACTCCTGAATATCGGAGGCGATGATTCTCCCTGCTCCTGAGACCCTGGCCGTAGCAATATGGAGGATCCCTGATATCCCGCTTCCAATCACCAACACGCTCTGTCCGGGTCTAAATCTGGCCAGCCTCTGCCCCCTAAGAACACAGGCCAGGGGTTCTATAAATACTCCTTCTTCAATAGAAATCTCATCAGGAAGGATAAAGGTTCCACGGTCTACATTCATTTCTGGAACTCGAATATATTCCGCAAAGCCTCCAGGATCAAAATTGGTCGTCCGCAGTGTATCGCAAACCGTATGATGACCATTGAGACAGTATCGGCAGGTATTGCAGGGAATATGATGAGACACAAAGACCCGATCGCCTACATGAAACTTTTTTACCTCTTTCCCAACCTCGACAATCTCGCCTCCTATCTCATGACCCAGAACTCGCGGGGCTTTCTTGATTCGATACCACTCCATCACGTCACTGCCGCAGATCCCACAGGCCAAAACCTTAACCAAAAGCTCTTCGGGCCCGATCTTTGGAGTGGGTATCTCCTCCAGCCGGATATCCCTGTTATGGTAATACATCGCTACCCGCATAACTCAAGATTGGCATAGCGTGGAGGAAAGGGCTATGTCCTGTGTCCTGGGCTTCTCTCCTGTTCGAAGATTTCGTTTGCTTCCCTGACCGTTGCCTTTTCGTGGATGATGGCTCGAAGGGCTTTAATCATAGCCACCGGATAATCATTCTGCCAGATATTCCTTCCGAGATTCACTCCGATGGCTCCCTTTTGCATTCCGTCATGGACAAACTCAAAGACTTCAAGTTCACTCTCCACTTTTGGACCTCCTGCCATGACGATAGGGACAGGGCAACCTGCTACCACCTTCTCAAAATTCTCGCACCAGTAGGTCTTCACGATTCGTGCCCCCAACTCAGCAGCAATGCGGCAGCTTAGAGCGAGATAACGGGCATCTCTTTTTTCCAATTCTTTTCCGACCGCCGTCACCGCCATGACAGGGATTCCATACCTCTCCCCTTCATCCACGAGTTTCGAAAGATTCAGAAGACTTTCTTTCTCATGCTCACTTCCTACGAAGATAGAGATCCCTACGGCAGAGGCATTGAGTCGAATGGCCTCCTCCATGGAGGTGGTGATTCCTTCATCCGAAAGGTCTTTCCCGACCATGCTTGTCCCGCCTGAAACCCTGAGAATGATGGGTTTTGTCTTCTCAGGATCCACACAGGAACGAAGGACCCCTCTGGTGACAAAGAGGGCATCACAGTAAGGAAGTAGCGGCTTGATCGTCTCTCCCGGTTTCTCCAATCTTCTTGTGGGTCCCTGAAAATAGCCGTGGTCAATGGGAAGAAACAAACAGTGCCCATCCTCCTGAATCAATTGTGCCAAACGATTCTTCATTCCCCACTCCATAAAACTCCTCCTTTTTTTCCTCCAGCCTATCCTTCGTGAATATACCTCACCACTAAATCTCCTACCTCGGAGGTACGATAACCCATCTTCCCTGCAGAAAGGCTCTTTACCTCTTTCGAGACAACCTTCATCATGGCCTCTTCGATTCCTTTGGCCGCCTCTGACTCGCCCAGATGATCGAGCATCATCTGAAGGGCTGAAATGGCGGCGAGTGGGCTGACCACTCCTTTCCTCGCATATTTAGGAGCAGATCCTCCCATGGGTTCAAACATCGAAACTCCATGAGGATTAATATTCCCTCCGGCTGCAATCCCAAGGCCTCCTTGGATCATCGCTCCAAGATCCGTGATGATATCCCCGAACATATTGTCTGTGACGATGACATCAAACCATTCAGGGTTTTTGACCATCCACATACAAATCGCATCGACATGGGCATAATCGGTCTCTATCCCTTCGTACTCTTTGGCTACTTCTTTAAAAGTCCTCTCCCAGAGATCAAAAGCATAGGTAAGGACATTGGTCTTTCCACAGAGGGTGACCTTCTTCTCTTTATTCCTCTTCCGGCAGAGATCAAATGCATAACGGATACATCGCTCTACGCCTTTACGGGTATGGATGGCCTCTTGGATAGCGATTTCGTCAGGGGTCCCTTTTTTAAAAACGCCTCCTGCCCCTGTATAAGCCCCTTCGGTGTTCTCTCTGACCACGACAAAATCAATATCCTCCGGACCCTTATCCTTTAAAGGAGTTTCTACTCCTGGATAGAGTTTTACAGGTCTCAGGTTGATATACTGGTCAAGTTCGAATCTGATCCTGAGCAGGATTCCCTTCTCAAGGATTCCGGGTTTAACCTCTGGATGACCGATCGCCCCGAGATAGATAGCATCCATCTCTCTCAATTCATCAAGAACGGAATCCGGAAGGGTCTCCTTTGTTCTTAAATATCTCTCGCCACCCAGGTCATACTGTTCTAACTGATACTTAAAGCGATACTTTTCGGAAACGGCCCTTAAAACTTTCAACCCTTCAGCGATCACTTCGGGTCCAATCCCATCTCCTGGAATTACCGCAATGCGATACATTCTTTTCTCCAATATTCTATCCTTATGGATCCTTGAATCTTAAAATCCTCGATTCCTCGATTCTTCTCACCCTTATGGTCTATGCCTTAATCCATCGGAGCGCCTTTTTCCCGATGTCGGTTCGATAGTGGACCCCTTCCCAGTAGATTTTTCTTACAGCCTGATAGGTCCAATCAATCGCCTCTGGAATACTATTTCCAAGACCGGTGACTCCTAAAACCCTTCCCCCACTGGTCACGATCTCTCCATTCTTTCGGGCTGTCCCTGCATGAAAAACAAAAACATCCTTCATCCGGGAAACTTCCTCCAGTCCCTCTATCCTTTTCCCTTTTTCGTAATCTCCCGGGTACCCTCTGGAAGCCATCACCACACAGACCGCAGGCCGAGGATCCCATTCCATCTCAAGGCGAGAGAGTTGCCCATCGATACAGGCTTCAAGGATAGGCACAATATCGCCCTTCATTCGCATCAAAACGGGTTGAGTCTCTGGGTCTCCAAAACGAGCATTGAATTCTAAGACCCTGGGTTGACCCCGTTCAATCATCAATCCTGCATAGATCACACCTCGATAGGGTCTTCCATCCTTCCTCATTCCGTAAATAAGGGGACGTAAAATCTCATCGATAATCCTCTTGTGGACCTCTTCGGTGACAACAGGGGCAGGAGAGTAAGCCCCCATTCCTCCTGTATTAGGTCCCTGATCTCCATCGAAAACAGCCTTGTGATCCTGAGAAGAAGCCAGCGGAAGAATCGTCTCTCCATCGGTAAAAACAATATAAGAAGCCTCCTCCCCTTCAAGAAACTCTTCGATGACCACCCTTCTTCCCGCTTCCCCAAAAACCCTGTGGACCATTATCCGTAGAATGGAACGAATGGCCTCTTCGATGCTTCGGCACACCGTGACCCCTTTACCCGCAGCCAGGCCATCGGCTTTCACCACCACAGGAACTCCTTTCTGATGAACATAGGCAATGGCCTTTTCTGGGTCATCAAAGATTTCGTACGAAGCGGTCGGGATCTGGTATCTTTTCATCATCTCTTTGGCAAAGGCTTTACTCCCTTCGATCTCGGCTGCCTTTCGGTTTGGACCAAAAATACGAAGTCCCTGGGACTCAAAGAGGTCCACAATCCCTCGAGTGAGAGGATCCTCCGGCCCTACTACTGTAAGGTCAATCTTCTCTTTGATTGCGAAGGCGAGAAGTCCCTGAAGGTCATCGGCTTTAATGGGGACCAATTCGGCCTGCTCTGAGATCCCTGCGTTTCCTGGAGCACAATAGATCTTAGAGACCCTTGGACTCTGGGAAATCTTCCAGACCAGGGCATGCTCTCTACCACCCCCACCAACCACTAACACCTTCATACGAACCTCAACCTTTACTCCTCCCCCTTACGTTTCACTCTCACGGAATCAATGACGAAAATGTCTCATTCCTGTGAAGACCATAGCCATATTATACTCATCTGCGGCAGCAATCACCTCGTCGTCTCGAATCGAACCTCCAGGCTGAATGATTGCACTCACCCCGGCTTCAGCCGCCGCATCCACGTTATCCCTGAAAGGAAACATCGCATCGGAGGCCAGTGCTGTTCCCTTTGTGGAAGACCTTGCCTTCATCACGGCTAATCGGGTGGAATCCACTCGACTCATCTGGCCTGCTCCTATTCCAATCGTCCTGTCTTCCCTAACCAGCACAATGGCATTTGACTTCACATGTTTGGCCACTCTCCAGCCAAAAGCCATGGCCCTCATCTCTTCTTCAGTAGGGATCCTTTTGCTTACGACCTTCCATTGCTCCATGGTCACCTTCCCCATATCCCTATCCTGGACCAAAAGACCTCCCACCACCTTTCTGAGATCGAACTCCCTCTGGGGAGTGAAATTTGAAAGGGGTGGAGTTTGAAGGATTCGTAAATCCTTTTTTGTTTTTAAGATCTCAAGGGCCTCGGGTTCATAGCCTGGAGCAATGATGGCTTCGAGAAAGAGATCCATCATCTCCCTTGCCGTGTCACGATCCACCACCCGATTGAAACCCACGATCCCTCCAAAAGCCGAAACAGGATCGCAATCCCTTGCCTTTCGATAGGCCTCCACGAGTTGAGCGCCGATCGCTACGCCACACGGGTTATTATGTTTGATGATCACAACCGCTGGCTCTTCAAACTCCTTCACCGTCTCATAGGCAGAATCGATATCGAGAATATTATTATAAGAAAGTTCCTTTCCCTGGAGCTGGATGGCATTTGAAACGGAGGGTTCGGTCACAACATAGTCCCGGTAAAAGGCTGCCCTTTGATGGGGATTCTCACCGTAACGTAACTCCTGAACTTTCCTGACCTGAAAGGTAAAGGTTTCGGGAAAGAGAGAGATCTTCTTTCCTCCTTCGATCTGCCCGAGATAGTTTGAGATCGCTCCATCGTATCGAGCCGTGTGCTGAAAAACCTTCCTGGCGAGTCGAAAGTTCGTCTCAATGGAGACTTCTCCTCTCTCCTTCAATTCATTAAGAACCAGATCGTAGTCCTCTGGATCCACAATCACCGTGACATCGGGATAGTTCTTCGCAGCCGAGCGAAGCATCGTCGGTCCCCCGATATCGATATTCTCAATCGCCTCCTCAAGGGTACAATCTTCCCTCGCTATCGTGGCCTCGAAAGGATAGAGATTGACGGCAACCATATCGATGGGAAGAATTCCCTGCTCATTCATCTGTCTGACATGCTCCGGCTTTGAACGTTGTCCTAAAAGCCCCCCGTGAACCTTCGGGTGAAGGGTCTTAACCCGTCCTTCAAGCATCTCCGGAAAACCCGTATATTCAGAGATATCCTTTACCGGAATCCCCTGCTCTCTTAGTGTCTTTGCTGTCCCTCCAGTGGAGAGGATCTCCACTCCCAGCTCCGCCAATGCCCTTGCAAAAGGAACCACCCCTCTCTTATCCGAAACACTCACAATCGCTCTTCTTATCTTGCCCATCGTTTCTCCTTCCCTCTAAAGGATTAAAAGATTCAATACCCCAGTTCCTCGCCTACGAGAATCACCAGTATATCGGTCAGAGAAGGCCTTCGCTCGTGAATAACAATCACTCGACAGATTCGATTGGGGGATTGGCAGTCCACACACCTTCCAACCTTGGCACAGGGAAGATCAAGATTGAGCCGTCGGGCATTGAGAGGCGTAGCCACATTCTTTATTCTCTTTATGGCCTCCTCGATATTGTCCACAATCTTGTTGTACCCCAAAACGAGGATGACCTTTCCTGGCCCGAAGATAGTGGAGTTTACTCGATTTCCAATTCCATCGATATTGACAATCTCTCCATTGAGAGTAATGGCATTGGCACTCGCAAGAAAGAGATCCGAGGTCATCTGCGATTTTCGCAAAGCAAGGACCTCTTCCTTCGAAAGCCCTGCCTTCCAGTGGTCGTAGACAAGGTAGCCCTCCTTTTCGAGCATCTCTACTATTCCAATCTCTCTGATGGTGATGGACCCCCCGACCCCTATTTTCATTCCTGAAGATAAATGTTTGCGGATCTCTTTTTTTGCCTCTTCCCTGTCCTTTACAAAGAGGGCCTTAAAATCATGGTTTTCAAGACTTTGGATCACCCTTTTGGCTCGCTCTTCCACCCACCACTGTCTGATTGGATCCATTGCGTCCCTCCTGTTAAAGAATTGAGAAATACTGGTCTAACTCATAATCCGTGACCCGGGCTCGATATCTTTCCCACTCCATCTTCTTATTCTCAATGAATTTATAAAAGACATGATCTCCCAGAGCCTTCCGAACCAGTTCACTCTTCTCCGTAATCTGAATGGCCTCGTAGAGGTCCTCAGGCAGGGATTCTATCCCTAATCTCTTCCTTTCCTCCTCATCCATCTCATAGACATTTCTCTCTATGGGATCTTTTAAAGGATATTTCTTTTCGATTCCTTCCAGACCTGCAGCAAGCATCACGGCAAAGGCCAGATAGGGATTGCAGGCAGGATCCGGAGATCGATACTCCACACGGGTGGACAATTCCTTACCGGGTTTATATACAGGAATACGGATGAGATCGGAGCGGTTTCTCAATGCCCAGGAGATATAGACAGGGGCCTCATACCCCGGAACGAGTCGTTTATAGGAATTGACCCATTGATTGGTGATCAGTGTAATCTCTCTCGCATGCTTCATCAGACCTGCAATATAATATTTGGCTACAGGAGAAAGGTGGTATTTATCTTTCGGATCGAAAAAGGCATTCTTATTTCCTTTAAAGAGGGATTGATGGGTATGCATTCCACTCCCGTTGACGCCAAAAATCGGTTTTGGCATAAAGCTCGCATAGACCCCATTCTTCAAAGCGACCTCTTTTACGACCAACCGATAGATCATCGTGCTATCGGCCATGGTCAGAGCATCCTGATACTTAAGATCGATCTCATGCTGACTGGGAGCCACTTCGTGATGGGTATACTCTACTGGAATTCCTAACTCCTCTAAAACTACGGCCGTCTGTTTCCTCAAATCACTGGCCACATCCAGTGGAGTCAAATCAAAATACCCTCCTGAATCGAGGGGCTCGGGTCTTCCTGTTGAACTCTTAAAGTAGAAGTATTCGAGCTCTGGTCCTACATTGAAAGTATAGCCCATCTTGGCAGCACGGTCTAAATTCTTCTTGAGGACCCATCGAGGATCTCCCTGATGGGGTGTTCCGTCTGGCTCCAGGATATCACAGAACATCGCTCCGACCACATGCTCATTGGCTTTCCATGGAAGGATACGAAAGGTTTTCGGATCGGGCATGGCCACCATGTCACTCTCATCGATCCTTACAAACCCAAGGATGGAGGAGCCATCAAACCCCATCCCCTCCTCCAGGGCTCCCTCCAATTCACGGATAGTGATGGAAAAGCTCTTTAAAAAACCGAGAATGTCGGTAAACCATAGTCTTATGAATCTCACCTTTCGTTCCCTGGCGATCTTAAGAACGTCTTTCTTTGTATAGTCGAACATCTATTCCTCCTTCTTAAAATTTTTATTCAGATTTAGCATATTCTCCTCCTCAGGGTCAACCCTCCCACTTCCTTTCGAGTTTGACAATCTACCTCGTTTTAGGTAAATTACTTCCAATTAGAGGGGGCTGGGGTATTGCTCTATAAAAAAACCTCCTATAAAAAACAGATAAAGGCCCTTACTGAA
>JBBIMX010000041.1:0-26172 GCA_037444165.1 Deltaproteobacteria bacterium
ATCAGGTCATAAGCGGCATTTGGAAAAAGGGGAATGGCAAACCGTAAAAATCCATAAGTCCCCATCTTGAGGAGGACTCCCGCAAGGATGACACTTCCTGCTGTAGGGGCCTCCGTATGGGCATCCGGCAACCACGTATGGAAAGGAAACATAGGAACCTTGATGGCAAAGGCCAGGGCAAAGGCAGCAAAAAGCCAATATTGACTTCCTACTGGGAGTCCAAATTGATAGAGTTCAAGGACATCAAAGGTCGCTTTTCCCGTTGCCTTCTGATGGAGGAAATAGAGCGTCAGAATGGCCACCAACATCAATACACTTCCAGCCATCGTAAAGAGGAAGAACTTAATGGCTGCATAGATCCTCCGTTTTGGATCTCCCCACACTCCTATGAGGAGATACATCGGGATAAGCATCACCTCCCAGAAGACATAGAAGAGGATGAGATCGAGTGCCACCAAGGCCCCTACCATCCCTGTCTCCAGAAAGAGGAAGGAGATCATATATTCTTTGACACGGAAGGTAATGGCCGTCCAGGAACAGAGCACGCAGAGGACGGTAAGGAAGGTGGTTAAAAGGACAAGGAGGAGGCTGATTCCGTCGATTCCTAATTTGTAGCTGATTCCGTAGGATTCGATCCACCACCAATCCTCCACAAACTGCATCGCTGCGGTTGTGGTATCGAATTTAAAAAAGAGGGGCAATGAGAAGAGAAACTCAACGAGAGCGAAAATCAGAGCGACCCACCTCAGGGTCTCCTCCCGTTTAATAAAAAGGAGAACCCCTGCTCCCAGCAATGGAAAGAAGACCAATAAGGAAAGGATCGGAATTCCAAAGATAGTCATGAAACAAACTCCTTCTTTAAATTTCCTCGATTCGAAATAACTTCGAATATCGAATGACCCAAATTCAAAACCAGGGTAGTTAAAATTCTCCTCTTTCAATAGAAGAGGACACGAACAATATAATAGAGGATAAGGATCAATCCGCCCACGATCATTGAAAACGCATAGTTCTGAACCAGTCCGGTCTGGACCCTTCTCATGACCCCAGAGATCCAACCAATAAGAATGGCAATCCCATTGACCGTTCCATCGATGACAAAGTCATCGAACCCTTTCCAGAGTCCCACTCCTAATTTCTTAATTGAATTAACAAAAAGAACCTGATAGATCTCATCGACATAGTATTTATTGGCTACCAACGTATATAATCCCTTCCATCTCTCAGCCATGAGTTTAGGGAGGGCTGGATTCTTAATATAGAAAAGATAGGCCATGCCAATTCCAATGAGGGCAATGATCACCGAAATGACCATCATGAGGAGTTCCAGTGCGGCAGAATGAGCCGAACTTTCTCCTCCCGAGGCCCATGCCTGAGCGATCAGCGAGACTGCGGCATGACCCTTTAGGGCTTCGCTGCCTCCCACCACAGGGGCAAGAAATTCATGGATATGATTGGCACCACCCAGAACATGAGGCACTCCTACATACCCTCCAATCACAGAGAGGACGGCCAGAATGATCAGAGGAATGGTCATGATTCTTGGAGATTCATGGATATGGTGAGCCACATGGGGATCGACCCTCGATTCTCCGAAGAAGGTTAAGAAGAGGGCCCGAAACATATAGAAAGCGGTCATCCCGGCAGCTACGGCTGCAACGAGCCAGAGCAGGAAATGACCATGGGAGCTTGAGAAGGCCTGCCAGAGGATTTCATCCTTGCTAAAGAATCCCGACAAACCTGGGATCCCTGCAATGGCAAGGGTTGCAATGAAGAAGGTCCAGAAGGTAATAGGAATCTTCTTTCTTAGAGCCCCCATCTTTCTCATATCCAGTTCCCCGCTCAGAGCATGCATGACACTTCCTGCTCCTAAGAAGAGAAGCCCTTTGAAGAAGGCATGAGTCATGAGGTGAAAGATTCCTGCACTATAAGCCCCTACTCCCACGCCTAAAAACATATAACCCAGTTGGCTGATGGTAGAGTAAGCAAGGACTTTTTTGATATCGTTCTGACAGAATCCGATAGAGGCAGTAAAGATGGCGGTGGCCACCCCGATCATGGCTACAATGGCCATCGATAGAGGGGCCATACTATAGAGGACGTTGCATCGGGCAACCATGTAAACCCCTGCCGTTACCATGGTCGCCGCATGGATGAGGGAGCTCACAGGGGTTGGACCTTCCATTGCATCGGGAAGCCAGACATAGAGGGGAATCTGAGCCGATTTCCCGCAGGCACCGATAAAAAGGAGGATCGTAATGGCGGTCACGGTGGCCGTGTCCAGCTTATTCGCATTCGAAAAGACCTCGGTGAAATCAAGGGTCCAGATCCCGTGCTTCCCTAAACTGGTAAAGAGGAGAAACATTCCCAGGAGAAAACCGAAATCCCCCACTCGATTCACAACAAAGGCCTTCTTTCCAGCATTGGAGGCCGAATCCTTCTCAAACCAGAAACCGATCAAAAGGTAGGAACAGAGGCCCACTCCTTCCCAGCCCACAAACATCAGTAAGAAATTATTGGCCAGGACCAGGTTGAGCATCATGAAGACAAAGAGGTTAAGGTAGGCAAAGTAACGAATATATCCCGGGTCATCATGCATATAGCCAACGGAGTAGATATGGATGAAGAAGCTCACCCCTGTGACGACCAGGGCCATCAAAATGGAGAGAGGATCGATCTGATAGCCGATGACCGTATGGAAAGATCCTGAAACGACCCAATCGAAGATGATTTTTTCGAAGAGTCGTTCAGAAGGGGTTCTTTTCAGGAGTTCAAAAAAGATAAGAATGGATGTAAAAAAGGCAAGGCCAATCGCAGAAGGCCCTATCCAGCTGACGGCCTTCTTTCCCAGACGTCTTCCAAAAAGACCGTTCAGGATGAATCCGGTTGCCGGAAAGAGAGGAACTAACCACACATAATCAAGCATAGATTACTCCTTTTACCCCAACCTATCCTTCCCCTTCAGGGAGGAAGGGGTGGAAGGGGGTTACCACTTCAGTAAATTCACTTCATCCACATTGATCGTTTCTCTCGAACGATAAAGCATCACAAAAATTGCCAACCCCACGGAAGCCTCTGCCGCGGCTACGGCGATGACAAAAAAGGCAAAGAGGACCCCCTCGATCGATTGAAGAAATCGGGAAAAGGTGATGAATGAGAGATTGACCGAATTGAGCATCAATTCAATGCACATAAATACCACAATGGCATTCCGTCGGGTGAGGGCCCCAATCACCCCGATGGTGAAAAGAATCCCGCTTAATACTAAATAGAATGCCGGAGGAACAGGGGGTATGGTCATGGTTTCACTCCTTGTCTAATCCCTCTCAAGAGAGTTTCTTTTTACTCAAGATGACGGCACCAATGATGGCTGCCACCAACAGGATCGATACGACCTCAAAGGGGAAGAGATACTGAGTAAAGAGAGCCTCCCCTACGGCCTTCACATTAGCACTCATCTTCTCTGCGGTATAGCCACCGGTTTTTCCGGTCGGGGAAGTGGCCACCAGCCCGTAGATGAGTCCGAAGAGAAAGAGAACGGCCAGGGCACTTCCAATGACCTTCGAATAAAAGAGCCTGAATCTGGATCGAAGTTCTTCTTCAAGATCCAGAAGCATAATGACAAAGACGATGAGCATGACAATGGCTCCAGCATAAACGAGGACCTGAATGATCGCAATAAATTGACTATAAAGGAGTAAATATATGACAGCCACACAGAGAAAATTCAGGACGAGAAAAAGGGCACTATGGATGGGGTTCTTTCTGGTAATTAAAAGCACGGAGGCAAGGATGGACGTGAAAGCCATCCCTAAGAAAATCAACCATTGAAGGATTGTCCCGACCGTATCCATCATCGATCTGCTCCTATTTACTTCTTGACTTAAAGGCTCAAGCCTTGGGTTTCACCTTTGACTTTTCTCCCTCCAACTTCGAATCAGGGGTTATTCTTTTTCTCTTCAAGAAGCTTTTCCGTGTTCATCAAGTAGACTCTTCGATCATTTTCGACCCATTCATAATTCTTCCCTAAGAAGATGGCCTTGACAGGACAGGCCTCTTCACAAAAACCACAAAAGATACACCTGGAGGCATCCAGTTCATATTTAATCGGATATCTTCCGAATGGTTCATCTTCTCCTGTCTCAATGTAGATACACTGAGAGGGGCAGACGGCCATACAGAGCCCGCAGGCCACGCATTTCATCCTGCCCTGTTCATTCTTCTCGAAGTACTGAATCCCTCTCCAGCGCTTTGCCGGAGGCATCTTCTCTTCAGGATACTGATAAGTAATAGGTTTAGAGAAAAACCGACTTAAGGTTAGCCCAAGACCTTTTAATAGTGGAATGATCATTTTTTCTGCCCCTTTATCCTTTCAATGAAACCACCAGCCCGGTAATCAGGAGATTGACCAGGGCAAGCGGTACCATCACCTTCCAGCCAAACTTCATAATTTGATCGTAACGAAGCCTTGGAAAAGTTCCTCTCTGCCAGATGAAGAAGAAGAGGAAGATAAAGAGTTTTGCACTGAACCAGATGACCCCTGGAATAAAACTGAGGAAGGGCAATGGGGGTTGCCATCCACCCCAGAAGAGGGTCACCGCCAGGGCTCCCATGGTGACCATATGGGCATACTCTGCCATAAAAAAGAGGGCAAATTTCATACTACTGTACTCAATATTAAATCCACAGGCCAGTTCTGATTCGGCCTCAGGCATATCAAAAGGGGTTCGATTGATCTCTGCCAACCCACAGATCAGATAAAGGATAAAAGCCATAGGCTGATACCATACATTCCAATTCCAGAACCCTCCAGCCTGTTGATGGACGATCTCGGTAAGTCTTAAAGTCTGAGAGAGAATGATAATACCCAGGATCGAAAGCCCGAGAGCCACCTCGTAACTGATCATCTGGGCTGCGGCCCGAAGGGATCCGGTCAGCCCGTATTTGTTTCCTGAAGCCCATCCCCCTAAGATGATTCCAAACTCTCCAAGGGAAGCCAAGGCAAAGACATAGAGGAGTCCCACATCCACATCGGCGATTCGCAGCTTCACCACCCAATCCGTTCCTGGAATGGTGAACTCATTCCCGAAGGGAATGACGGCAAAAAGACTGATCGCCGTAATGATGGAGATCATAGGGGCAAGGACAAAGACAGGTTTATCAGCCCGGCCGGGGATAAGATCCTCTTTAAAGAAGGCTTTGATAGCGTCGGAGAAGGGTTGAAGGAGTCCGTAAGGACCGCATCGATTCGGACCATAACGAATCTGAATATGACCTAAAACCTTTCTCTCCAGCCAGGTCAGATAGGCCACACAGATCATCAGACAGGCGAAGACGACGACACATTTTACGATCATTTCGATGAGAAGATACAAAAGTTGCATTCCTTCTCTCCCCTCAAAAACGTCGGTTTACTCTAACGCTTCTCAATCCTCCCGATGAAAGCCTTATAAATGGGAATTGGCACTTTGGAGTCATAAGCAGAAGTGAGAAGCGTATTGACAAAAACGGGGAAGAAAGAGATGGCAAAGTAAGCCACCCCTTTCGGAAGATCCTCCGTGATATGACAGACCGTCTCGACCTCACCTCTGGGTGAAATCACCCTCACCGGGTCTCCTTCCACCAGCTTTAACTTTGAGGCATCTTCTGGGTGAATCTCGATCCTTGTCTCTTTAAAGACTTTTGCCAATCCCGCCGCTCTTGGGGTGGTCGTTCCCACACCGTAATGAGAATGAAACCCCCTCGGAACGATCCAGAGAGGAAAGGTTTCATTCGGGGTTTCAATAGGTTCTCTTGGTTCAGCCGGAATGAATCTCTTTTTCTTCCTTTGCTCGTAAGGCCATTGAATGCCTCCCTGCTCCAGATTGGAATAATGGAGATTCCCGTAGAGAGGAACCAGAGAGGAAATTTCCTCCATAATCTCGGATGGGTTTCTATAATTCATTGGATAACCCATCCGTCTTGAGAGTTCACAAAAGACCTCCCACTCCGGTTTTGACTCCCCTACAGGAGAAATGGCCTGCCTTACTCTCTGGACCCTTCGTTCCATACTGGTGAAGGTTCCTTCTTTTTCCGCAAAACTTGTCCCTGGAAGAATCACATGGGCATAGTTTCCAATATGGGTCATGAAAAGATCTTGAACCACTAAAAACTCTAACCGATGGAGCCCTATCCGGAGTCGTTCCAGATTGGGAAGAGTGATCAATGGGTCTTCTCCGAAAACATAAAGGGCCTTTATCTTTCCCTCCGGGATCTGGTCAAAGAGTTCCAGATAGGTTAATCCAGGCTGAGGCAGAATCTCCTTCTCCCATGCCCCTTCGTAAAGTCTTCGTCCCCTTGAATCATCGACTCTCACATAACCGGGAAGAAACTCCGTAAGACCGCCCATATCCATCGCTCCTTGAGCGTTGTTCTGGGCAAGCATGGGATAAAGGCCTCCCCCTTCCTGTTCCACTTCACCGGTTAAGAGAGCAAGATTACAGAGGGCCCGAACGGTCTCCAGACCATTTAGATGCTGGATCACTCCAGAACCAAAGATAATCGCCCTCCGTTTGGCATCCCTATAAAGACGAACCAATCGGTTAAGATCTTCGGGATGAATCCCTGTGGCCTCCTTGACGGTTTCGGGGGTAAACTTCTCAACGGAAGAGCGGAGCTCCTCAAAACCCTCGGTCTTGGATTCGATATAGTCTTTTGAAAGGACCCCCTCTTTTATCAAAAGATGAATCAATCCGTTGATTAAAACGAGATCCGTACCAGGAATGGGTCTCAACCAGAGGTCTGCCCATTTTTCCCATTGATTTCTTCGAGGGTCGATCAAGACGACTTTGGCTCCATTGAATCGAATCGCTTTTCTCATCTGGTTACTGAAGATGAGATGATCCTCATAGACATCGGTCCCTATGATGAGAAGGAGATCCACCTTCTTCACCTCTTCAAACGAATGGGTCATTGCTCCGTGTCCGAGACCCTCCATCATCCCGTTGAGAGCAGGACCGCTGGAGAGACGGACTCCGTTGTCGACATGGTTCGTTCCTATGCAGGCCCTCATCCACTTCTGAAAAAGGTAAATCTCCTCATTGGTGGCCCTGGAGGAAGAGATTCCTCCAATGCTTTGGGGACCGTATTTCTCCTTGATCTCTTTCAGTTTGCTTGCAATCAGGTCTAAGGCCTCTTCCCAGGAAGTCTCCACAAAGGCACCGGATCTCTTCACCAGAGGTTTTTGAAGCCTCTCCGGGTGATGAATGAAATCGTAACCAAATCTCCCTCGAACACAGAGGCTTCCTTGATTAACCCCGACCTCTCCTTTGGTGGTCACTTTCACCACCCTCTGTTTTCGAAGGGTGTTGAGTTCTAATTGGCACCCACATCCGCAAAAGGTACAGGTGGTCTGAACCCTTTCGAGTTGCCACTTTCTCCCTTTTATTTTGCTCAGATTCTCTGTCAATGCACCCACAGGACAAACGTGGAGACACTCCCCACAGGAGATGCAGTTCTCTTTTCGGGCGGCCTGGATATAAGAAGCAAACCCATGTTCAGCGACCTCTAAGACATCGGCTCCAGGAACATCGATGCAGGCATGGACACACCTGAGGCACATGACACACCGATCAGGCCATTTCCGAATCAAAGGGGTTCCATACTCGGCTGGGGGTTTCTCTATTTTCTCGGGGGGGTATATATTCCTCTCGATGCCAAAGTCATAGACCCGATTTTGAAGCATGCATTCCCCTCCCGCATCACAGATCGGACAGTCGAGGGGATGATTGACAAGCAATAACTTCAAGGCCTCCAGCCTCATCTTTTCTACCCGTTCGGTCTTCGTGTGGACGACCATTCCGTCGAGAACAGGGGTGGCACAGGAGGCAACAGGCATTTCATAACCGTCCACATCCACGAGACAGATCCGACAGGATTTGATCAAACTGAGTTTGGGATGGTAACAGAGAGATGGAATGTAAATCCCGTTCTCTTTCGCTACCTCCAGGATCGTCTGATCTGGCCTTGCTTCTATCTCTTTCCCATCAATCGTCAGCTTTAACATCCTATCCAACTCCACCGAGAATAAATAATGATTGAAAATTTATACGGCGAATAGCCCCACTCTTACGCAGCGGAGACACCGCTCCGCTTCCTTCTGGGCAACAGGAATGGTGAATCCTGCCTCGACCTCGTCAAAGACCCACTTTCTTGTCTCTGGAGGAAGCATCGGAAGGGTAGCCCTCTTCTGCCCTCCTGGGAGGCCGATCTTTTCATCCTTGTTATAGACTTTGATTTTCTCCACCAAGGCTTCTAGACGCTCCTCCTCAGACTCCTTCACTTCCAATCCTCTCAGGAAGAGATCAATCTTTTCGGCGGCACGTTTTCCATGACCTGCCGCCCGAACCAATACATCTGGTCCGGTCACACAATCCCCGGCTGAAAAAATGCCTGGACGACTGGTCATAAATGTCTTTTCATCCACAGCAATCGTAGATCGTCTGGTCGTCTTGATCCCATCCTTCTCTTCAAGGAAGGAGAGGTCGATGGCCTGGCCAATCGCAGGAATGAGGATATCGGTTTCGATGAAGAACTCGGACCCTTTAATCGGAACTGGCCTTCGCCTTCCACTTTCATCCGGTTCCCCTAACTCCATCCGGATACACTCTACACCAACCACTTTATTGTCCTTGGCTATGATCCTGACAGGATTGCAGAGGAAGTGGAATTTCACCCCCTCCTCTTCCGCATCGTGAATCTCCACCCGATCGGCAGGCATCTCTTTCTTTGTCCGTCGATAGACCAGATTCACATCCTGTTTGCCGATCCTGAAGGAGGATCTCACACAGTCAATGGCCACATTCCCTCCACCCACGACTACGACCTTTTTTCCCTCCGGATAGGGATCTCTCCCTAAATTGATCTCTAAGAGATAAAAAACACCTGGAATAAATCCCTTATATCCTTTATCCTCTCCCTCCACTCCCATGGGGGTATTCGTTTGGGCTCCTACGGCGATGAAGATGGCCTTATATCCCTGTTCAAAGATTTGAGAGAGGGTAATATCTTTTCCAACCTGAGTATGATATTTAATCTCCACGCCCAGATCTTCGATAATCTCGACTTCCCTTCTCAAGATCTCTCTTGGAAGCCGATAGTCCGGAATTCCCACAGCGGCCATTCCCCCCGGCTCTCCTAATCGTTCAAAGATCGTTACAGAATAGCCTTTGATAGCCAGATAATAAGCACAGGAGAGTCCTGCGGGCCCTGCTCCAATGATGGCCACCTTTTCGGGCTTGGGAGGCTCTTTCTTGATGAAGGGTTTCCTCCGTTTTTCAATCTCATAGTCTGCTACAAATCGTTTCAGCCATTTAATGGAAACACACTCATCTACATTCTGCCGTCGACAGTTATCCTCACAGGGTCGGATACAAACCCTTCCGAGGACTCCTGGAAGGCAGGTGGCCTCCCGGATGGCAGCCAGGGATTCCAAAAATCTCCCTTCTTTGATCAACTCAATGTATTGGTGAATGGGAAGATGAGAGGGACAGGCACTCTCACAAGGGGCCGTGACCTTCATTTTATATTCTTCTCGAGGAATCTTCTTTTTCGATTGGATGGCCTCCAAAAATTGGTTTTCAAAATGATCTAAGGCATGAAGGAGCGGCTTGGGCGCTGTCTGTCCCAGATTGCATTTCGAGCTCCTGGAGATGATCTCAGCCAATCCTTTTAACTGGCCTAAATCCTCTTCTCTCCCTTCCCCATCAGAAATTCGATTAAGCACAGAGGAAAGGACCTTTGTTCCTACTCGACAAGGGGTACACTTCCCACAGGATTCTTTCTGGACCGCTTCTATATAGGCACGAATAAGGTCGACAATATTAACCTGAGGATCTCGAATGGCAATGCCATCCCAACCCACAAAGGCTCTGATCTTTTTTTCTCTGTCGAATTCTTCGGGGAGATTGAGGTTCGGAACGTCTTGCCATTGATCCTCGGGTTTTCCCCGATTATCTACTATCCATCCGCCCCAACTACTGAATAGAATATCTCCCATATCAACCTCTTCCTTTATTTTTTACCGATCGATTTCACCTAAAACAATATCGATACTGCCAATCGTTGAAATCACATCGGCAATTAAACTTCCCTCGATCATTTTAGGCAATGCCCCAAGATTTAAAAACGAAGGGGGACGAATCCTTAAACGAAAAGGACGATTAGACCCGTCACTGATGATATAGAATCCCAATTCTCCCTTGGCGGCCTCCACAGAGGCGTAAACTTCCCCTTTAGGAGGGGTAAATCCTTCAGAGACGATCTTAAACTGCCGGATGAGGGAGGCAATATCCGTAAGAACCATCTCTTTGTCAGGGAGAACCACGCGAGGATCATCCGAAAGAATAGGACCTTTGGGTAATCGATCCAAGGCCTGCCTGACTATGGAGTTGGACCACTCCATCTCCCGGAGACGCACGATGTATCGATCATAGACATCCCCCACCGTCCCCACCGGAATATCAAATTCAAATTCATCATAACTGGAATAAGGGAAGGCTTTCCTTATATCCCATTTCACACCTGAGCCTCGAAGGGTAGGCCCTGTCACTCCCCAGTTAATGGCATCCTCTTTGGAGATGATCCCTACTTCTTTGGTCCTTTTTAACCAGATAATATTCTGAGTGAGCAATGTTTCATATTCATTGATTCTTTGTGGAAAGGTCTTCACAAAATCCCTGATCTTTTCCTCAATCCCATCCGGAAGGTCCTTTGCCACTCCACCAATTCTCAGATACGTGGGGGTCAGTCTCCCCCCTGCCACTTCTTCAAAAATTCTCAGGACCTCTTCTCTTTCCCGAAAGGTGTAGAAGATGGGGGTGGTGGCCCCAATATCAAGGACATGGGTCCCTAACCAGATAAGATGTGCCGCAATCCGCTGAAGTTCTGCCATCATCACTCTCAGATACTGAGCTCGCTTCGGAACTTCGATCCCTAAGAGCTTTTCCACAGCTAATACATAGGCCAGGTTATTTCCCATAGCATTGGTATAATCCAGACGATCGGTCAGGGGAATGACTTGGTGATAGGTCCTATTCTCGGCCAGTTTTTCAACTCCCCGATGAAGGTGTCCGATATGAGGGATTGCCTTTACAATGATTTCGCCATCTAATTCCAGCACGAGTCTCAACACCCCATGGGTTGCAGGATGCTGGGGACCCATATTGATGGTCATCCATCGTGTCTCTGCCATTTCAGACCTCTGGTTTATAGGGTTTATCAAAATCCGGTCCTTCTACCGGAAAGTCCTTTCTTAATGGATGCCCTTCATACCCATCCCATAGGAGGATTCTTCGGAGATCGGGATGGTTTTCAAAGGGGACTCCAAATAGGTCATAGACCTCCCTTTCCAGCCAGTTCGCTGCCTTCCAGATCGATTCTACACTTGAAACCGATTCTCCTTCCTGCACCCTCACCTTCAATCTCAATCGATGGTTCAGTTTAAAGGAATGCAGAAGATAGACAATTTCGAATCGGGGGGTCTCTGGAAAATAATCTACTCCGCAGAGATCGGTTAACATATGGTACTGAAGTTCAGGATCTGAATAGAGAAACCGGCAGATTTCGTAGATATCTCTCTTTGCTATCTTCGCCGTGATTTCTCCCCGAAAGGTTTCTACTTCCAAAATGGAATTTGGAAATTTCTCCTTTAATTTGCTGATTGCGAGATGAGGTTCGCTCATAGATTACTCCTTAAATCTCCAAGCTACTTCGAACATCCTTTCGATCCTTGAGGGACTCTCCTTCGATCTTCTTCTGAAGTTTCACCAAAGCGGCAAGGAGGGCTTCAGGTTTGGGTGGGCATCCAGGGACATAGAAATCCACCGGAAGAATTTGATCGACTCCTTGGACCACGTTATACGTTTTAAAGATCCCTCCCGAACAGGCACAGGCTCCATAGGCAATGACCCACTTTGGTTCGGGCATCTGTTCGTAAATTCGTTTGACCATAGGGGCCATCTTTTTGGTTAATGTCCCTGCGACAATCATGAGATCGGCCTGGCGCGGGGAGGGTCGAAAGACCTCTGACCCAAATCGTGCAATGTCCCAGGTTGCCATACTGGCAACCATCATCTCCAGAGCACATCAAGCCAGTCCAAAAGTGACAGGCCAGATGGAGTATTTTCGACCCCAGTTGACCACTTTATCTAAGAGGGGAAGAAAGGGAGTCTTTTCAAGATAGGTTTCTATTCCCATTCTAAAGCTCCTTTTTTCCAGATATAGATATAGGCAAGAATCAAGATGCCTAAGAAAATGGCCATAGATACGAAAGCGAATACTCGATAATCCTTAAAAACGACAGCCCATGGATAGAGAAAGACCACTTCAATATCGAAAATGAGAAAGAGCATAGCGATAATATAATATTTAATGGGAATCCTCCGAAAGCTCGAACCCACAGTGGTCATTCCACACTCGTAGGGAGCCTGTTTGATGGCGCTTGGTTTCCTTTGACCTAAAAGATGGGAGGCAAGGACAGCGAAACAGGCAAAGACAACCGCAATGGCAATGTAAATCCCAATCGTAATATATTCGATTAACATATCCTACCCTCTTTTCCCTTAGTCCCGGGTCAATTTGTGAAAACTTTCTTGTTCTCGGTAAAACTACAAGATTGTATTAATTTTGTCAAGAGAAAATTTTTTAAAAAATCATTTCGATTTAATAATGTCTAATATATTGTATTTAAAGAAAAAAATAATTAGTGAAATAAATTACATTCATCTTTCCCTCCGGAAATTAATCTCTTATTATTCCACCCTAATCTTTAAAAATTTTTAGTTGGCAGGGGGTCGGGATTCTGTCTTAGGGATGACCTTTTCAATTCTCACTGCACATACTTTGAATTCCGGTATCTTGGCAATAGGATCTAAGACAGGATTTGTTAATATATTCGCTCTGCTTTCCAAGAAATGAAATGGAATAAACACGACGTTTTTACTCACTCGTTCGGTTATCTTTACTTTGGTTAAAATGGATCCCCTTCTCGATTCTACTTTTACTATTTCATCTTCTTTTATTTCGAGTTCTTTTGCATCCAGAGGATTCAGTTCTAAAAAACATTCCTGAGTCTCCTGGTTAAGGGAGGGAGAGTTTCCTGTCATGGTTCGAGTGTGGTAATGAACATGAATCCTTCCGGTGGTTAGCCAGAAGGGAAACTGTTCATCGACGACTTCGGCTGGAGGCTTAAACTCAACAGGAGTGAAGAGTCCCTTACCTCGAGTAAAACGACCTTGGTGCAAAAACTTTGTCCCTGGATGTTCCAGGGTTGGACAGGGCCATTGTAATCCCTCTCCTTCAATTCGCTCATACGTAATTCCTCCATAGGAAGGAGTCAGCTGGGCGATCTCTCTCATAATTTGTTGAGGAGACTCATAGTCCATGGTGTATCCAAATCGATTCGAGAGTTCCTGGATGATTCGCCAATCCTCTTTGGCCTCTCCAGGGGGCTCAACGGCTTTACGAACTCTTTGAACCCTCCGTTCTGTATTTGTGTAGGTCCCCTCTTTCTCAGCAAATGAAGCCCCTGGAAGGGTTACATGGCTGAGCTCTGTGGTAGGGGTTGGGAAGATATCTACGACTACCAGGAAATCAAGGGCCTTAAGGGCCTTCTCTACATGATGGCTATCTGCGTCGCTGACAATAGGATTTTCACCTAAAATGATCATTCCCTTAATTTTCCCTTCAAGAATCGCTGGGAACATTTCTGTAGCGGTTAAACCTATTTTATCGGAAAGTTTACCCCCCCAAGCCTCCTCAAACTTTTTCCGCGTAGAGGGATCCGTAACGGGTTGGTACCCTGTAAAGACATTTGGCAATCCTCCCATGTCACAAGCCCCCTGGACATTATTCTGTCCTCGAAGGGGATTAATGCCGGTAGATTCCTTTCCGAGATTTCCCGTAACCATGGCTAAATTGGCGAGAGATTTTACATTGTCCACTCCTGTCGTATGCTGGGTGATCCCCATGGTATAAAGAATACTCGCCCGCTCCGCCTTGGCGTAGTATTCTGCAGCTCGTTCAAGATCAGAGACCGAAACTCCTGTTATCTCTGAAACCTTTTGAGGAGGATAATTTTCTATCACTTTTTTAAATTCCTCAAAATTCTCGGTCCGCTCATCGATAAAGACTTGATCCTGCCATCCTTTTTTCAGAATGATATGGATAAGACCATTGATAAGAGCCACATCCGTTCCGAGGCGATGACGAAGATGGAGATCACTGATGAGGACCAGTGGGATCTTTCTTGGATCAGCGATAATGATCTTTGCTCCTCTGACTTTTGCACGATAGATGCGGGTAGCCACCAGAGGATGGGCTACAGAGGTATTCGATCCGATGACGAAAATACATTCGGCTCGCTCAATCTCCTCGATGGAATTAGTCATCGCCCCACTTCCAAAGACTGCGGCCAGACCGGCCACCGTGGAAGAATGTCAAAGACGGGCACAGTGATCTATATTATTAGTTCCAAGAACAGCTCGGGTAAATTTTTGGAGCAGATAATTCTCCTCATTGGTACATTTGGCTGAAGTTAAAACACCTATACTTTCAGGCCCATACTTTTCTCTAATCTCTCTGAGTCGTCTGACCGTAAAATCGAGGGCCTCCTCCCAAGAGGCCTCCTTCAGCTCATTCTCTCTTCTTACCAATGGACGGGTTAAACGAGCCGGATGGTGAATGAATTCGTGAACGCTCCACCCCTTGATACAGAGTTTCCCTTCATTCACAGGGCTGGTTTTCGAAGGAAGGGTTCCAATGACCTTTCCATCAAGGACTTCCAAGAGCAACCCGCACCCGCATCCACAATAAGGACAGGTGGTTAAAACGGTCTTGAACTCCATGACCTATTTCACCTCAATGAGATTCAGTGGAGACTTCTCTTCTATGCTGTAACCCGTTTTATAGCCGAATTCTTCCGCCACCACTTCTGTCATCTTCTTATACAGCGTCCTCAGGGGAATCTCAGCCGGGCAAGCCTCTTCACAGAGACCACAGTCGATGCAGCGGCCTACCATGTGCATCGCTCGAACCAGATGGAAAGTAGGATTGTCTGGCGGAATATCCCCTTTTTCAACAAGAAGCTCCTCTTCGAGACTACATTCGTTACAGAAACACATGGGACAGATATTACGGCAACCATAGCATTTGATACACCGATCAAATTCTTTTAACCAGTATTGGAATCGCTCTTCGAGCGCCATTGCCTCAATCTTCGAGAGTCGTTGGCTTGTTGCTCCCTCGCCCTTTGGTCCATCAATTTGACAATCAGGAAAAGGCTTTTCACATTCACAGGCCTTTGCCAATTCATCCGGACAACCCATTCCGATAGGGATCACTTTTCCCTCTTCTAATTGCTTCCACTTTAACAGCTCGCGAAGGCCTCTCTCGTCACATCCCCTCACTAATACTCCAAAGGTTTCATTAGGATAGGCCATAGTCAATTGGATTAAGATTTGATTAAGGGGATAACGTGCATCTCCCGGTTTCTTCCAATCCCCAACCGAAAGAGAGTCCAACTCTTGGGGATCACAGAAAAGGTAAGGCATCACATGGCCGTTTTCCTCTCTCAGTCCCAAAAATCCTTTAATCTTCTTATCGGCCAGGAGCTGTTTCACCTGTTCTTTAATCTTTTGACTCATTCTTTTAAGCGGCCACCCTCTCTTTTAATGGATTTGGACCTAACTTTCTAATCGTCTCCACAAACTCTGTAATTTCATGGACGAATTCCGCTGCTTCTGCGGAGGACACCCATCTCATCTGGAGTCGTTCTGGATGGAGACCAGAAAACTCCAAGAGTTTCTGGAGTATGGTCAACCTCTTTTTAGCCATCACATTACCAAACTGGTAATGGCATTCTCCGATTCGTCACCCGGCGACAAAGACCCCATCGGCACCCCTCTGAAAGGCTTTCAGGATGAAATGGGGTGAAATGGTTCCACTACACATCACCCGAATGGTCCGGACCGAAGTAGGATATTGCATTCGACTGACCCCAGCCAGGTCAGCAGCGGCATAGGCTCACCATGTACAAAGGAAAGCAATTACTTTTGGTTGGAAATCCTCTGCCATAAATTCCTCTTTATGCGCATTGCGCTTAACGTTTGGCGTTTTTGGTTTAAGCCCTCAGGGCCTTTTCAATCTGCATATAGATCTGTCGGCTCGTAAACCGTTTCAACTGAGCGCTTCCAGAAGGACAAGTGGCTGCACAGGTTCCACATCCTTTACAGATGACCTCGTTAACCTCACAGACCTCTTTTTCTTCGATGTAGCGAATGGCTTCATAGGGACAGACCTTTAAACATCCCTGACAGCCTACACAACTCTCAGGATTGATGGTGGCCACAATCGCATTGCCAAACATCTCCTTCTGGGCAAGGAGGGTCCCTGCTCTGGATGCGGCCCCCAATCCTTGGGCAATCGATTCATCAATTGGTTTGGGGGAGTGGGCCAATCCACAGACAAAGACTCCATCCGTTGCAAAATCGATGGGACGAAGTTTTACATGGGCCTCTACATAGAATCCATCCATATTCACAGGGACTTTAAAAAGCTTAGCCAAGGGATTCTCTTTGGGCACGACGATAGCCGTGGCTAGAACTAAAAGATCTGGACGGATCTCCATCTCTCGTTGAAGGACATAGGAGCTAAAACGAATCCGCAGATCCTCTCCCTCCTTCGTCACATCGATGCTTTTCCGATCATCATATCGGATGAAGATGATCCCCTTTTCACGAGCCTCCCGATAAAGATCCTCTCGCAACCCATAGGTTCGCATATCCCGATAAAGAAGGTAGACATGGATCTCGGGATTAAGCTCTTTCAAAGTGAGAGCATTCCGAACAGAATGGGTGCAACAGACTTTCGAACAGTAAGGTCGTTCTTCGATTCGAGAGCCCACACACTGGATAAATACCACACTTCGTAACTGCTTCAGAGAAAGGTCCTTTTGAATGAAACGTTGATCCAATTCCAAGCTGGTGAGCACTCTATCATCCCTCCCATAGAGGTAAAGATTGGGTTTAAATTCAGAGGCTCCGGTCGCAATAATCGCAATCCCGTGTTCTAAATGCTTTAGATGGCCATTGGTCTGAATAAGGGTTTTAAAGTTCCCAACAAATCCTTCTACCCCCTTTATTTCGGTCTTTAAGTAGACCTCAATCTTTGGATGAGATTGGACTTCTTCGGTCAATTTTTTGACATAATCTTGGACCTCTTCACCTTTCCAGGTCTGATAAAGTTTTCGAGCCTGCCCTCCTAAGGACTCCTCTTTTTCGATCAAATAGGTATGGTATCCCTGATCTGCGAGATTCTTTGCGGCCACCATCCCGGAAACTCCACCCCCGATGACCAAAGCCTTTGGGTCGATCTTAATCAAGGGTTCTGTCATCGGTTCAAAGAAGGTGACCTTGGCCACTGCCATCCGAACCAGGTCCTTTGCCTTCTCGGTGGCCTCCTCCTTCTCAGCTCCATGGACCCAGGAACACTGATTTCGAATATTGGCCATCTCGAATAGATACTTATTGATTCCAGCATTGACCACCGTTTCTTGGAAAAGGGACTCATGGGTCAAGGGGGTACAGGCGGCCACGACTACCCGATTGAGTTTCTGTTCTTTGATAATCTGGGCCATCTTTTCCTGGGTATCTTGAGCACAACTGAAGAGATTATCTGTCACATACACCACACCTGGAAGAGTCCTCGCATACTCCACAATAGCAGGAACATCAATGACCCCTGCGATATTGGTACCGCACCGGCAGACAAAGACTCCTATTCTGGGAGCCTCGCCTCTTATATCTATTTCATGAGGAGGGGTTTTTCGCTTGGTCATAGACCAACGGGCCTCGGCCAGAAGGCCTTCGACCATCGCTGCAGAGGCACTGGATTCCATTACCGATGTTGGAATATCTTTTGGACCCTGGAAGGCTCCGCACACATAGATTCCTTCTCTTGAGGTCTGAACCGGTGAAAAACTATGGGTGGAGATAAAATGATGAGAGTCGAGTTGAAGCCCCAATCGTTTGGCCAGTTCGCTTGTTTCCTGAGAAACAATCAATCCAACCGAGAGAACCACCATATCAAAGGCTTCCTCAACCTTTCGACCCCCCTCATCTATATAACGGATAAGAAGATCACCGCTTTCTCGAACCGGAAGGAGGTTGGTAATTCGGGATTTGATAAATCGAACCCCTTCTTCTTGGGCACGATGGTAATATCGCTCAAAATCCTTTCCATAGGTGCGCATATCAATGAAGAAGATGGCGGTATCTAAAAAATCTTTAGAATGCTCTTTAGCAACCAATGCTTCTTTAATGGCATAGGTACAGCAGACCGCAGAACAATAGGACTTTGCCCCCTGATGGATATCCCTTGAACCTACGCATTGAATCCATGCAATCTTCTTGGGCTCCTTTTTATCAGAGGCCCTTACGAGATGCCCTCCTAGGGGACCGGAGGCAGAAAGCATCCTTTCAAACTCAAGACTGGTCACAATATTGGGGGAGCGTCTATATCCATATACATCATACACCTCGGGACGGAAGACCTCACATCCGGGAGCGATGATGATGGCTCCCACCTCAAAGGTCAATTCTCTTTCTTTATCTTCAAAATTGATTGCCTTAGCAGGACAAAATTTTTCACAAACCTTACATTTTCCTTTGGTAAGAAAGATACAATTGAGAGGATCGATCACATATTTTAGGGGAACCGCCTGAGCATATTTCACATGGATGGATTTTCTCTTCGCGAGACCTGCATCATATTCACTGTCCACCTTGGTAGGGCATTTCTCCGCACAAAGACCACAGGCAATACATTTGGCCATATCCACATAGCGTGGATATTGGGTGATCTTGACTTCAAAATGTCCAGCCTCTCCCGAAACCTCCTTGACTTCGGAGAGGGTGTAGAGTTCGATATTGAGATGCCGGCCGACCTCGACCAGTTTAGGCGAAAGGATTCACATGGAGCAGTCATTGGTGGGAAAGGTCTTATCAAGCTGCGCCATGACCCCACCAATGGAGGAAGACCGTTCTATGAGATACACGTAGTATCCTGAATTGGCCAGATCCAGAGCGGCCTGCATCCCGGCAATTCCTCCACCTACGACCATTACAGAACCTAATTTATTTTGACTCATCTTCCTTTTCACCTTCTCTGTGAAGATCGTATAAAGCACTTTCAATAGCTAGAATGGGGATTTCGTTCATTTCTAACCCGAGGTTCTTCCCCTCGATTCCTAAACTCAATCCAAGAAGTTGGGGATAGAGAATGGAAGGAAGGGGATGGTTTAATCCCCTTTGAGTAAGCATCCTTTTTTGGACCTTGTCAAACTGGAGATGACAGTAAGGACAGGCCACACACAGGAATTCTGCTCCCCCCTCCCTTCCGCTTTGCAATTTCTTCAAAGTGAGATCCATGGAGAGCTCGTCATTCATTCCAAGAAGGGGAGCTCCACAACATTCAAGTTTCATCTGCCAATCGATACTCTCCGCTCCCGTCACCTCCACCAACTGATCAAAGAGAGAGGGATGGATGGGGTTATCGAATTCAACCACTTGACTCGGTCTTAAGACATGGCATCCATAATGGGTGGCAACTCGAAGGCCGCGATACTTCCTAACGATCTTCTCTTTAATCCTATCTAAACCGATCTCCCTGTAAAAGAGAGAGAGAAAATGTTTAATTTTTGCCCTTCCATAATATCTCAAGCCCTCTTTTTTAAGAATTTGGTTTACCTCTTCTTTTAAAGAAGGATATTCCTTTATTATGGAATCCGCTTTCTTTAGAGTGCCATAACAACATTGACATAGGGTCAGGAGATCGAGACCTTTCTTTTCTGCCCAGGCAATATTTCTTGCCGACGAGAGGAGAAAGACTTTGAAATCGATATTTCTCAAGGGGTATCCACAGCAATTAAATTCTCTGATGTCAATCAATTCTACTCCTAACCTATTCAAGACAGCCCTGGCTGATGATTCATACTGGTTCAATCGGGCTGGGATCTGACAACCAATAAAAAAAGCAAACTCGGTCATGCCCTCTTCTCTCTTACATATCGAATTGCCAAATTCTTAAGTTCGTAAAGGACATCGGTCACGGCCACCCCTTGGGGGCATTGTTCCTGGCATTGATAACAGGTCAGGCAATCCCATAACATATTGGAGCCAAAGGCCAGGTCTCGTAGTCCTAAACCAGTGGCATGCATGATTTGATGGGGAAGGAGCCCTAATGCTTCCTGGGGATTTTCATAGTTGGCTACGACAGGACAAACGATGGTACAGGTCTGGCATCCAAAGCAGACCGAAAAATTCTTTGCCTGTGCCGATAGACCCAGCCCGGTTTGAAACTGACTATCTGGGGGAGTTAATGGAATGACCCTTTCCTTCTCCTTCATTAATCCACATTGAGCCAAAATAGCCTCCCGAGCTCGAAGAAGAGGTGTTTGATAATCATTTAAGAGGGTCTCTCCCTTCATGAGGCCGCGATAATAGGAGAGAGGGGAGAGGACAAGATATTCTGGAAAGCCTTTTTGAAGGAGCATCTCTCTCACATTGAACCACAGGTCTTGCAGGTCAATTCCTACAGGGCAAACAACGGTGCAACGATAACAATTCGTACAGAGATAAACCCCTTCTTGCAATCTTCGAAGTTCTTCTTCGCTGAGCCTTTTTTGGGAGGCGAGAATCCGAATAGCGGCGATCTTCTCAGAAGGAAGAATGTGGGTGTTTTGGATCTCCTCGTAGGTTTGGGCAACAGAACATCGAAGGGTGCACGTTCCACAATGGGTACATGCATCCAGTTCAAGGGCTCGACGAGTCATCCGGTTCGGTTCACTCAATCTCTTTTTTTCTGCCACCGAGTTGACTAAAAGACTTAAAGCACTCGAAAGGAGATGGAACATCTTGCTAAACGGAAGATAGGCCAAACCTCCAAAACAGGCCAAGAGATGAACATACCAGAGAAAAAGAGGAATTTGAGCTCGATCAATTCCAGTTCCAACGGGGCGGATCAATCTGGCCGTTCCATACCCGACAAAGGCCCATTGGTATTTCGAATGGCATTCTGCACAACTGGATTGATGTAATTCCTTGCCTTTGTCCAACAGTTTCCCATCGAAAGGTTCTCGAAGATTTGGGGAAACGGTTCCAAATTCCTTGACCCAATAAGCCTCAAGGGCTCTGAGTTCTTCTGGGTCACTTAAACCCGAGTATTCCTCTACCATTCTCTTATAATCGGAGTAACCGATCATTTTTGTGGCTTCTAAAAAAATCCCAGAAAGAATGATGACTATCACAAGAAGAATGGCATAGAGATCCATCCTATTGGTTTTGAGACGAGGGAGTTTCAAAATAAATCTTCGATAGAGAGCGAGGCCAATTCCGATAAGAACGAGGATCCCAAAAAGATCCCTCAAGAAAAGAAAAGGGTAGAGGGTGGAATAATAAGGAACAAAAAGCTTTGCGGTGATCAGTTTATCCATAGCGTGCATCAAGAGAAGGAGCGTAAAGCCGCCATAGATCAACATATGCATAACCCAACGAAGCGTATCTTCCCTCAAAATTCTAAATTGTAGAATGACCTCCAGGATTAGACTTTTTAAAAGGATCAGGATTCTTGGACTGAAGAGGGTAGAGAGGATTCCCTGAATGGCAAAGATAAATCGTCTGGAGGCTGAAATCTCAACTTCTTGAATTCCGATTTTATATCGAAACCAATTTGATATCTTATAGAGGAGACCCAAAAAGAAAATGATTAAAGAGAGGGATAAGGAAAATTTAAAAAACATAGGTTTATTAAACTTTGTGAATTTTTTAATTTATTAAGCCATTCATAAACTAATCGCTTTCTTTTGTCAAGGCAATGCACTAAGGTTCCTGAAAAATTCCTTTTTATATTCGAAGCCATCCCTACAGGACCCCATAAATATTTCCTTCCCAAGCTTCAATGACGGGTTACCATCCGCTCTTTTTTGATATTGACAATAATAAATATATTACCATAATTAATTTTAACGCCTATTCATTTCTTTTAGCAAGCGAGTTTGATGAGATTTGGTTTCCATATTTCCATTTCTGAAGGATTCTCTAAAGTGGTCGAGCAGGCGGAGATTCGAGGGTGTGAGACTATTCAACTTTTTTCAAGAAATCCAAGGGGATGGTCCTATCCTCCATTGGATGAGGAGGAGGTAAAAGTCTTTCGTCAGGGAGTGATGGAAAAGGCCCTTTCCCCTGTATTTCTCCATCTTCCTTATCTTCCGAATATTGGCTCATTTAGATCCAAATTTTATAAACGTTCTATCGATGCCATTACGCAGGACCTTGAAAGGGGAGAAATTTTAGGTGTCCGGTATCTTATTATCCATATAGGTCATCGATTGGAATCGTCGGAAGAAGAGGCTATCGAGGCGGTTACTCAAGGAATTAATCAGGCTCTCGAGAAGGTGAAAAATCCTATCATCCTTCTCCTCGAAAACACAGCCGGTCAGGGAACCGAAATCGGTTACCACTTTCCCCAGATCAAAGCCATTCTTGATCGGGTGGAAGATAAAAAAAGAGTGGGAGTCTGTCTGGATACAGCCCATGCCTTTGAAGCAGGCTATGACCTCTCCAATCGAGAAGGAATCGAGAGAACTCTGGAGAATTTTCACCAACTCATAGGACTCGATCGACTCCATCTCCTTCATCTGAACGACTCCAAGACTCCTTTAGGGTCAAGAAAAGACCGTCACTGGCATATTGGTGAGGGATATATTGGTCTTGAAGGCTTCAGGATGATGGTCAATCATCCCCTCTTAAAGCACCTCCCCGGGATCATGGAGACCCCCAGAAAAGATACCGAAGAAGACTTAAGGAATATGAGGATAATCCGAAGCCTCGTCATATAAAGGAGTGTTTCGTTATTAAATGGTATTGAGGAAAGGAAAACATCTTTTAGTAGGCCTCACCGGTGGAATTGCGACGGGGAAGAGTGCGGTGGCAGAAATGCTCAGGGAACTGGGTGCTTCCATCATCGATTCTGATCTCATGAGTCGAAGAGTGGTTGAACCTGGAAAACCTGCCTGGAAGGAGATTCTCGCCTATTTTGGAGAAGGGATTCTTCTTGAAGACAGATCCTTGAATCGAAGACTTCTCTCAGAGATGGTCTTTTCCGATCCTGAAAAAAGAAAAAGGTTGGAGGAATATACCCATCCAAGAATTCGAGAAGAAATTTTAAGAGAGATCCAACACCATCTTCTAAAAGCCCCAGAGGCAATCATTGCGGTGATCGTCCCTCTTCTCTTTGAGGTTCACTGGGAGTCTCTCTTTCATAGAACCTTATTGGTTTATGCCCCAAAAGAAATTCAACTTCAGCGACTTATGGTTCGAGATCGAATCTCCCGTGAGAGGGCACTTCAAATCATCGATTCCCAAATGCCCATCGAAGAAAAGAAGCGTTATGCCGATTTTATTATTGACAATTCAGGGAGTCTTGAAGAAACCCGAGGTCAGGTTGAAAAGGTCTGGAAAATACTCCAAGAAATAAGGGGAGAACTTTGAGGAAAGACTCTCTGACCAAAAAAAGAGGGCAGAACCTATTGGTCCTGCCCTCCTCCAATGGATTCCTTCAACCCTATTTATTCATCAAATATTCATGAATCGAATTGGCAGCCTTTCTTCCAGCTCCCATGGCTAAAATCACTGTGGCAGAACCCGTCACGATATCTCCACCAGCCCATACCCCTTCTTTACTGGTCTTACCCGTTTCTGGATCCGCAACAATATATCCTCTCTTGTTGAGTTCCAAACCTGGGGTAGTGGTGGTGAGGAGGGGATTGGCCCCTGTTCCAATCGCCACGACAGCTAAATCGCAATCCAATCTAAACTCTGATCCCTTAATCGGAACGGGCCTTCGTCTACCCGATTCATCGGGTTCACCCAACTCCATCTTAATACATTCAAATCCAGTGACCCAACCATTGTCGTCACCAAAGAAACGTGTAGGGGCCGTCAAGAGATAGAATTGGACCCCTTCTTCTTCTGCATGATGGATCTCTTCGATTCGGGCTGGCATCTCATCTCTGGATCTCCGATAGATAATTCGAACGACATCAGCTCCTAACCGGAGTGCGGTTCGGGCCGCATCCATGGCCACATTTCCTGCACCAAAGACGGCCACATTCTTACCCCGTGCAATAGGAGTATCGTACTCCGGAAAGAGATAGGCCTTCATCAAGTTGGATCGGGTTAAGTATTCATTGGCCGAATAGATTCCACAATAGTTTTCTCCAGGGATTCCCAAGAATTGAGGAAGACCAGCACCCAAACCCAAAAAGACCGCATCATATTCTTGAAGGAGTTCGTCGACGGTGGCAATTCTTCCAATAACACAGTTACATTCAACCTTTACCCCCAATCTTTTCAGGTAATCGACCTCTGCTTCAACAATTGCCTTAGGAAGTCGAAACTCAGGGATTCCATATACTAAAACCCCTCCGGGTTTATGGAGGGCTTCAAAGATCGTCACCTCATGTCCTTTGAGAATAAGGTCTCCCGCCACGGTCAACCCTGCAGGTCCTGACCCCACCACAGCCACTCTCTTCCCGGTAGCAGGGGCCTTCTCTGGGAGAACGACCTCCCCTTTAGTCCTCTCCCAATCGGCAGCAAACCGTTCCAATCTTCCAATGGCCACCGGTTGGTCCTTTTTCCCAAGGACACACAACTTTTCGCACTGATCCTCTTGAGGACAGACCCTTCCGCAGATGGCAGGAAGACTATTTCTTTCTTTCAATTTTCGCGCCGCTCCGACAAAGTCCCCCTCATAGATCAATTTGATGAATCCCGGGATATCGATTTCAACCGGACAACCTTCAACGCATTTAGGTTTTTTACATTGGAGGCATCGACTTGCCTCTAATTGGGCAATCTCAGGCGGGTATCCATAAGGAACTTCATTAAAATTTTTTGCCCTGACCTTGGGGTCTTGCTCGGGCATCTTCTGCCTTGGAATCTTTTCTTTTTTCTCCTTTTCAGCCATCTCCCTCCCCCTTTATCTCAAAGACGCCATAAACCTATCCATCGATATTTTTTCATCGGTGAGATAGGCCCTTTGGCGTTTGACTAATTCATCATAATCGACCTCGTGGCCATCAAACTCGGGGCCATCCACACAACAGAATCTCGTCTTTCCTCCAACGGTGACTCGACAGGCCCCACACATCCCTGTGGCATCCACCATGATGGGATTGAGACTTACCATAGTCTTTACGCCATACTCCTTTGTCATCTTACTTAAAAATTTCATCATCGGGACAGGGCCGATCCCGACGACCAGTTTTACATCCTTTCGCTCATCCAGAATCTGTTTCAGGACATCGGTCACGAAACCATGATGTCCGTAACTCCCATCATCCGTCGTCACCCTAAGATCGTGACTGGCCTGTCGCATCTCTTCTTCCAGGATCAAGAGATCTTTGGTTCGAGCCCCGATAATTGCAATCACATAGTTTCCCGCCTCTTTGTAGGCTTTCGTGATCGGATACATCACGGCTACCCCGGTGCCACCTCCTACGCAGATGACGGTTCCAAGATTTTCGATATGGGTGGGGCGACCTAAGGGTCCGATGATATCCATAATAAAGTCTCCCACATTAAACGTTCTTAGAAGAGCTGTGGTTTTCCCTACGACTTGAAAGATGATATCGATCGTCCCTGTCTCTGGGTCTGCTCCTGCCATGGTCAGAGGGATTCTCTCACCTGTTTCGTTTGCCCTAAGAACAATAAACTGGCCCGGCTTTGCCTTCCGAGCAATCCTCGGAGCTTCGATCCTGAAATGGCAGACCGTTTTTTCAGCCATTTCTCTTTTAAAAATAATCTTGTACAATTTTGCTCCTCCTTTCTGATAAATTTTTCACAAAGTCTCGTAATATATATATTAAATATTTTTAGTTGTCAAATAGAAGATTTGGAGTTATCCTATAGTAAATTCTTTTTTGATAAAAAGAGCAATTGGATAGGCTCATAAATTTAATTTAAAGAGAAAGGAGCTCTCCAATGAATCGAACCGGGATAGTCAGAGACGAGCGATACTTGGATCATGTGATGGACCCGGGGCATCCAGAAAGCCCAGAGCGGCTGAAAGTGATCTATC